>JAICUU010000002.1 GCA_025935675.1 Burkholderiales bacterium | reverse complement strand
GGTGACGCTCATGAAGCCGCTCATCCCCTGCACGATGAAGTCGTAGCCGGCGCGCGCGGCGTACGGGCCTTGCTGGCCGAAGCCGGTGATCGACGCATAGACGAGCCGCGGGTTGATGGGCCGCACGCTCGCGTAGTCGAGGCCGTAGGCGGCGAGGCCGCCGACCTTGAAGTTCTCGACGAGCACGTCGGCGTCGCGCGCGAGGCCGCGCACGAGATCGCCGCCTTCCGGCGTCGTGAAGTCGATCGCGACCGAGCGCTTGCCGCGGTTGCAGGCGAGGAAGTACGCGGACTCGCTCGTGTCGCGGCCGTCGCCGTCCTTGAGCCACGGCGGGCCCCACGCGCGCGTGTCGTCGCCGCTGCCGGGACGCTCGACCTTGATGACGGTGGCACCGAGATCCGCGAGGAGCTGCGTGCACCAGGGTCCCGCGAGGACCCGGGACAGGTCGAGCACCGTGAGGTGGGCGAGCGGCGCGGTCGCCATGCCCCGGCTCGGCGCGTCAGGCCTTGAGCGCCGCGAGCACCTCGTCGAGCATCTTCTTGGCGTCGCCGAACAGCATCCGGTTGTTGTCCTTGTAGAACAGCGGATTGTCGACGCCCGCGTAGCCCGACGCCATGCTGCGCTTCATCACGATCGAGTGCTTGGCCTTCCACACCTCGAGCACGGGCATGCCGGCGATCGGGCTGGTCGGATCGTCCTGCGCGGCGGGGTTCACGATGTCGTTGGCGCCGATCACCATCGCCACGTCGGCGGCCGGGAAGTCGGGATTGATCTCGTCCATCTCGAACACGATGTCGTACGGCACCTTGGCCTCGGCGAGCAGCACGTTCATGTGGCCGGGCATGCGGCCCGCGACCGGGTGGATCGCGAAACGGACTTTCGTGCCGCCCTCGCGCAGCGCCTTGGTGATCTCGTAGACCGTGTGCTGCGCCTGTGCGACCGCCATGCCGTAGCCCGGCACGATGATGACGTCCTTCGCCTCCTTCAGGAGCTCCGCCGTCTCGGGCGCGGTGATCGGGTGCACCTCGCCGGCCGGCGCGGCGGCCGTGCCGCCCTTCGCGGCGGCACTGCTGTCGGTGCCGAAGCCCCCCGCGATCACCGCGAGGAAGCGGCGATTCATCGCCGTGCACATGATGTACGACAGGATCGCGCCCGACGAGCCGACCAGCGCGCCGACGACGATCAGGAGGTCGTTCGAGAGCATGAAGCCGGTGGCGGCGGCCGCCCAGCCCGAGTAGCTGTTCAGCATCGACACGACGACCGGCATGTCGGCGCCGCCGATCGCCATCACCATGTGGATGCCGAACAAAAGCGCGACGATCGTCATCACGATCATCGCCGTCGTCGCCGCCCCCGCGTCGTGCACGGCCACGAAGCGCCAGCCGAACACGATCACGATGACGAGCCCGGCGAGGTTGATCCAGTGGCGCCCGGGCAGCAGCATCGGCTTGCCGCCGATCTTGCCGGACAGCTTGCCGAACGCGATCAGCGAGCCCGAGAACGTGATGGCGCCGATCAGCACGCCGACGTACATCTCGATCTCGTGGATCCCCTTCTCGGCGGGCGTCATCGTCGCCGCCACCGCCGGATCGACGAAGTTCGCGTAGCCGACCAGCACCGCGGCGAGACCGACGAGGCTGTGCATCAGCGCGACGAGCTCCGGCATCTGCGTCATCTGCACGATGCGCGCCGCGTAGAGGCCGATGACCGCGCCGACGGCCATCGCGCCGCCGATCCAGGGCCAGCCCGCGGGCGTCACCTGCGTGCCGAACACCGTGGCCAGCACCGCGATCGCCATGCCGACGATGCCGTAGGCGTTGCCGCGCCGCGAGGTCTCCTGGTTGGAGAGCCCGCCGAGGCAGAGAATGAAGAGGATCGTCGCGCCGAGGTAGGCGACGGTGGCGAGGCTCGTGCCGATGGTCATGGCGCGCGCCTCACTTGCGGAACATGCCGAGCATGCGCCGCGTGACCGCGAAGCCGCCGAACATGTTGATCGTGGCGAGTGCGATCGCCGCCACCGAGAGCCAGCGGATCAGCACGTCGGGCCGCGCGACGCCGGGCGCCACGTGCGCGAGATCCGGCGCGACCTGCACCAGCGCGCCGATCGCGATGATCGACGACACCGCGTTGGTCACGCTCATCAGCGGCGTGTGCAGCGCCGGCTTGACGTTCCATACCACCATGTAGCCGACGAAGCAGGCGAGCACGAACACGGTGAAGTGCGCGAGGAACGACGGCGGCGCATAGCGGCCGGCGAGGATGAACAGGATCGCGCCGGCGCCGAAGAACACCAGCGCCTTCGCCGGCGACATCGGGCCGCTCGCCTCGCCGTGACCCTTCGGCTTCGCCGCCGCCGGCGCCGGTGCCGCCGGCTTCGCCGCCGCGGGCGGCGCCACGGAGAGCTTGGGTGGCGGCGGCGGCCATGTGACGACCCCCTTGTCGATCACCGTCGTGCCGCGCAGCACCTCGTCGTTCATGTCGATGGCGATCGTCGCGCCGTCGATGCTCTTCGTCTTGACGAGGTCGTCGACGAGCCGCAGCAGGTTGGTCGCGTACAGCGTCGACGCCTGCTTGGCGAGGCGGCTCGGCAGGTCCGTGTAGCCGATGATCGTCACGCCGTGGCGCACGACCACCTGCCCCGGCACGGTGAGCTCGCAGTTGCCGCCCTGCTCGGCCGCCATGTCGACGATGACGCTGCCCTGCTTCATCGACGCGACCATGTCCGCGCTGATGAGGCGCGGCGCCGGCTTGCCGGGAATGAGCGCGGTGGTGATGATGATGTCGGCATCCTTCGCCTCGCGCGCGAACACCGCGGCCTGCGCCTTGAGGAAACCCTCGCTCATCACCTTGGCGTAGCCGCCGCTGCCGCTGCCCTCCTCGACGTAGTCGACCGGCACGAACTCGCCGCCCAGCGAGCGGATCTGGTCGGCGACCTCGGGTCGCGTGTCGTTGGCTCGCACGATCGCGCCGAGCCCCGACGCCGCGCCGATCGCGGCGAGCCCCGCGACGCCGGCGCCGATGACGAACACCTTCGCTGGCGGTACCTTGCCCGCCGCCGTGATCGAGCCGGTGAAAAAGCGGCCGAACGCGTGCGCCGCCTCGATCACCGCGCGGTAACCGCCGATGTTCGCCATCGACGACAGCGCATCGAGCTTTTGCGCGCGCGAGATCCGCGGCACGCTGTCCATCGCCAGCACCGTCGCCTTGCGCGCCGCGAGCCTCTGCATCAGCGCGGGGTTCTGCGCGGGCCAGACGAACGACACCAGCATCGCGCCTTCGCGCAGGAGCCCGATCTCCTCGTCGTCGGGCGCGCGCACCTTGAACACGATGTCGGCGCGCGACCACAGCGCCGCGCGATCCGCGACGACCTCGGCGCCCGCGGCGCGGTAGGCGGCGTCGTCGATCTGCGAGCCCTCGCCGGCGCCGGCCTCGACGGCGACGCGGAAGCCATGCTTGAGGAGCTTCTCGACGACGTCGGGCACGGTGGCGACGCGCTTCTCGCCGGGATAGACCTCGCGGGGTACTGCGATCAGCAAGGACATGCGGTTTCCTCGTGCGTTTTGTCGCCACCGGCGCGCGCCATCGGCGCGCGTCGACTGGCCGCGTCACCGGCGCGCGCCATCGGCGCGCGTCGACTCGCGGCGTTTATATCAGATCAGCGCGGCGATCGCCTTGCCGACCTCGGCCGTGCCGGCGCGGCCGCCGAGGTCGCGCGTGCGCGGCGCCGCCGGATCGGCGAGCACGCGCTCGATCGCGGCGACGACCGCCGCGGCGGCGTCGCGATGACCGAGGAAGTCGAGCATCAGCGCGGCCGACCAGACCTGGCCGATCGGATTGGCGACGCCCTGGCCCGCGATGTCGGGCGCCGAGCCATGCACCGGCTCGAACAGCGACGGAAAGACACGCTCGGGATTGAGGTTGGCGGACGGCGCGATGCCGATCGTGCCGCAGACCGCGGGCCCGAGGTCCGACAGGATGTCGCCGAAGAGGTTGGAGCCGACGACGACGTCGAAGATCCCGGGACGGCGCACGAAGTGCGCGCACAGGATGTCGATGTGGAACTGGTCGGTGGCCACGTCCGGGTACTGCGCCGCCATCGCGCGGAAGCGCTCGTCCCAGTACGGCATCGTGATCGCGATGCCGTTCGACTTGGTGGCGGAGGTCACCTTGCGGCGCGGCCGCGTGCGCGCGAGCTCGAAGGCGAACTTCTGCACGCGGTCGACGCCGCGGCGCGTGAACACCGACTCCTGGAACACCATCTCCTGCGGCGTGCCCTCGAACATGCGCCCGCCGACCGACGAGTACTCCCCCTCGGTGTTCTCGCGCACGACCACGAAGTCGATGCTGCCGGCGTCGTGCGACGCGAGCGGCGACGGCACGCCGGGCATCAGCCGGCATGGCCGCAGGTTGACGTACTGGTCGAAGCGGCGGCGGAACTGGATCAGCGACCCCCACAGCGACACGTGATCGGGCACCGTCGCCGGCCAGCCGACGGCGCCGTAGAAGATCGCCTCGAAGCCCTTCAGCGTGTCGAACCAGTCCTCCGGCATCATCCGGCCGTGGCGCGCGAAGTAATCGCAATTCCAGTCGAGGTGCGCGAACTGCCAGTCGATGCCGAAGCGGCGCCCGGCCGCTTCCAGCACGCGCTGGCCCTCCGGCACGACTTCCTTGCCGATGCCGTCGCCGGCGATGACCGCGATGCGATGCGTCGTCATGGCATTGCCTCCGAAGCGCCGATTCTACCGGCGGCGGATCGGCCATCCGGACGATGGCAGTCGCACCGGCGACGCCGATTTCACGCGCATCGCGACTGCCCTGGGTGCTGCCCGGGGCGCCCGCCGGCGTGGCGAATGGATAGAATGCGCGCCGCGGCCCGCCCCGCCCTGTTTGCGGGCGACCGCGCTCTGCACTACGATGCCCGCCAAGGCGCCGCGCGCGATCCGCCGGGCCGCCCCCGCAAGCGATGAAACAGACCTTCCTCGACTTCGAACAGCCGATCGCCGAGCTCCAGGCGAAGATCGACGAGCTGCGCTTCGTGCACGAGGACTCGGCCGTGGACATCTCGGACGAGATCGCGCGGCTCTCGAAGAAGAGCCAGCAGCTCACCAAGGACATCTACGGCAAGCTGTCGGCCTGGCAGATCGCGCAGGTCGCGCGACATCCGCAGCGGCCCTACACGCTCGACTACATCGCCGGCCTGTTCAGCGACTTCCGCGAGCTCGCCGGCGATCGCGCGTATGCCGACGATCCCGCGATCGTCGGCGGCCTCGCGCGTTTCAACGGCACGCCGTGCATGGTGATCGGCCACCAGAAGGGCCGCGACACCAAGGAGAAGATCCACCGCAACTTCGGCATGCCGCGGCCCGAGGGCTACCGCAAGTCGCTGCGCCTCATGAAGCTCGCCGAGAAGTTCGGGCTGCCGCTTTTCACGTTCGTCGACACCCCGGGCGCGTATCCCGGCATCGGCGCCGAGGAGCGCGGGCAGTCGGAGGCGATCGGCCGCAACCTCTACGAGATGGCCGGCCTGCGCATCCCGATCGTCGTCACCGTGATCGGCGAAGGCGGCTCGGGCGGCGCGCTGGCGATCGCCGTCGGCGACACCACGCTGATGCTGCAATACTCGACGTACTCGGTGATCTCGCCGGAGGGCTGCGCGTCGATCCTGTGGAAATCGGCGGCGCAGGCGCCCGAGGCCGCGGAGACGCTGGGCATCACGTCGACGCGCCTCAAGCAGCTCGGCCTCGTCGACAAGGTCGTCAGCGAGCCGCCCGGCGGCGCGCATCGAGACCACACGGCGATGATGGGCAACCTGCGCAAGGCGCTGACCGACGCGATGCGGCCGCTGATGGACATGCCCCTCGACAAGCTCCTCGAGGCCCGCGAGGACAAGATTCTCGCCTATGGCAAGTTCAAGGAGATTCCCGCCGGATGACATCCGCGCGGCGGTGACGCGCGCGATCGCGCGCGACGCCGCCGGCGCCGATGCCATCGTTGTCGCGCTGTCCGGCGGTCGCGACTCGGTCGCGCTGCTCGATGCGGTGTGCGCGCACGCGGCGCCGGGCGGCGTGCGCGTCGCCGCGGCCCACGTCCACCATGGCCTGTCCGGCGAAGCCGACCGCTGGGCGCGCTTCTGCGAGGAGCTCTGCCACACGCGCGGCATCGCGTTCGCGGCCACGCGCGTGGTTGTCACGCCGACGCGCGCCGACGGCGTCGAGGCGGCGGCGCGCGACGCGCGCTACCGCGCGCTCGCGGCGATGGCGAAAGCGCACGGCACCGATGTCGTCGCGCTCGCCCATCACGCCGACGACCAGGCCGAGACGCTCCTGCTGCAGCTCGTGCGCGGCGCGGGCCCGGCGGGCCTCGCGGCGATGCCGGCGCGGCGCATGACCGCGGGTATCACGTGGCTGCGGCCGCTGATCGACGTGCCGCGCGCGGCGATCGACGCCTACGTCGCCCACCATGCGCTCGCGTACGTCGACGACGACAGCAACGCCTCCGACCGGCACAAGCGCAACGCGCTGCGCCACGCCGTCGTGCCGGCGCTGGCGAGGCTCGCGCCCGGCTATCCGCGCACGCTGGTGCGCGCGGCGGCGCTGCAGGCCGAGGCCGCGACGCTCGCCGACGAGCTGGCCGCGGTCGATGCGAACGGCGCCTGCGACGGCCACACGCTCGCGCGCGAGGCGCTCGCCGCGCTCGCGCCGCATCGTGCGCGCAACCTGCTGCGCTGGTTCCTGCGCCAGCACGGAATGCGGCCGCCGTCGGCCGCGCGCCTTCGCGCGATGCTCGCGCAGCTCGCGCACGCCCGGCCGGGTGCTGCGGTCGACTTGCGCCACGACGGCTGCGCGATCGGCGTGCGCGCGGGGCGCATCGTCGTCAGCCGGCCTGCCGCGGGACCGCGCGCGTAGCGCGGGTGGCGGCGCAAGGGGTCCCGCTGCGTTTCACCGCCGGCGCGGCGCGCCATGCGAAACGCGCTAGAGTGTCGCCATGGAGCCGCTGCACCTTCTCAAGTGGGCACTCGTCGCGTCGTTCGTCGCATCGGTGCTGTTCGTGCATTTCCGCGGCCGCGTGCGCCACAAGCCCGTCAAGCAACTGACCGACCACTCGACGTTCGTCGCGCCGTACAACATCCTGATGTACGCGTTCTCGGGCGTGCCGGCGAAGCCGTACCACGACGTCGCGCGTTTCCCGGAGCTCGCGCCGCTGACCGCGCACTGGCGCGAGATCCGCGACGAGGCGATGCGGCTCCACGAGGCCGGGCAGGTGCGCGCCGCCACCGGCAAGAACGACCTCGGCTTCGATTCGTTCTTCAAGTACGGCTGGAAGCGCTTCTACCTCAAGTGGTACGAGGATCCGCTGCCGTCGGCGCGCGAGCTCTGCCCGCGCACCGTCGAGCTCCTCGAGTCGATCCCGACCGTGCACGGCGCGATGTTCGCGATGCTGCCGCCGGGCGGGAAGCTCGGCGTGCATCGCGATCCGTACGCGGGATCGCTGCGCTATCACCTCGGGCTGTCGACCCCCAACGCCGAGGCGTGCCGGATCATCGTCGACGGCGAGCCCTACGCCTGGAAAGACGGCGAGGCCGTGATCTTCGACGAGACGTACATCCACTGGGCCGAGAACCGCACCGACACCCCGCGGATGATCCTGTTCGCCGACGTCGAGCGGCCGCTGACGAGCCGCGTCGTCACCGGCCTCAATCGCTGGGTGAGCCGCCACGTGATCAAGGCCAGCGCCAGCGCGAACGTCGAGGGCGAGCGCATCGGCGCCTTCAACCGCGTGTTCCGCTTCTTCGACCAGGTCGACGTGGCGCGCCGCAAGCTCAAGAACTGGAGCAAGCCGGTGTATGTCTTCGTCAAGTGGGGACTCCTGACCGGCATCGTCGCGCTCGCGGTGATCTGAGCGAGGGGGGGCGCGGCGCCCGCCCGGCGGGCGCCGGCCAAGGAATTGCGCGTCGGCTTCGACGCCAATGCGCGCGCGGGATGCCAACGCCTGGCCGGGTGGTGCGCCTCCAGCGCAGTGGCGGGCCGGCACGACGCTCCGGCGCGAGTGCCTTGGCAGGAACTCCCATCCGCGCCCGCGAGCGGGCGCTCGACGCAAGGGCCGGAAAAGGTGGCATAATGTTGAATTTTCTACGAATTATCCCACCGGAGCCCCGAAATGGCGGTCGAACGCACCCTTTCCATCATCAAGCCCGATGCCGTCGCCCGGAACGTGATCGGCGAGATCTACTCCCGTTTCGAGAAGGCGGGCCTCAAGATCGTCGCGGCGCGGATGGCGCACCTGTCGCGTGCCGAGGCCGAGGGCTTCTACGCGGTGCACAAGGAGCGGCCGTTCTTCCGCGACCTGGTCGCGTTCATGACCTCGGGCCCGGTGATGATCCAGGTGCTGGAAGGCGAGGACGCGATCGCGCGCAATCGCGAGCTGATGGGCGCGACCGACCCGAAGAAGGCGGCGAAGGGCACGATTCGCGCCGACTTCGCGGCGTCGATCGACGCCAATGCGGTGCACGGCTCGGACGCGGCCGCGACCGCCCGCGACGAGGTCGCGTATTTCTTCCCCGCGCTCAACGTCTATTCGCGCTGACCCGTGAAGCCGATGTCGTGCAAGCCGCGCGCGAACCGCTGACCGCAGCACCCGTCGCCAACCTGCTGGACTTCGATCCGGCGGGGCTCGCGGCATGGATGGCCGCGCGCGGCGACAAGCCGTTTCGCGCGAAGCAGGTGTCGCGCTGGGTGCACCAGCGCTTCGCCGCCGATTTCGCGGCGATGACCGACCTCGCCCGCGACGCGCGCGCGGCGCTCGCGGCGCAGGCGACGATCGCGGCGCCCGCGGTGATCCGCGACAGCACCGCGCACGACGGCACGCGCAAATGGCTGCTCGACGCCGGCAACGGCAACGCGGTCGAGGCGGTCTACATTCCCGAGGACGACCGCGGCACGCTGTGCATTTCGTCGCAGGCGGGCTGCGCGCTCGACTGCGCTTTCTGCTCGACGGGCCACGGCGGCTTCAACCGCAACCTCGCCACCGCGGAGATCGTCGGGCAGCTCTGGCACGCCAACCGCGCGCTGCTTGACGATGGCGTCGGGGCGCCCTGGGTCGAAGCCGGGCGCGCGCCGATCACCAACGTCGTGATGATGGGCATGGGCGAGCCGCTCGCCAACTTCGAGCCGGTGGCGAGGGCGCTCCGCCTATTCGTCGACGACAACGCCTACGGCCTGTCGCGGCGCCGCGTCACGCTGTCGACGTCGGGCATCGTGCCGATGATCGACCGCCTCGCGCGCGAGGCGCCGGTCGCGCTGGCGGTGAGCCTGCACGCGCCCGACGACGCGCTGCGCGACCGGCTCGTGCCGATCAATCGCGTGCACCCGCTCGACGAGCTCCTCGCCGCGTGCGTGCGCTATCTCGAGTTCGCACCGCGCGATTTCGTGACGTTCGAGTACGTGATGCTCGACGGCGTCAACGACGCGCCAGCGCAGGCGCGCGCGCTCGCGACGCGCGTGCGCGACGTGCCGTGCAAGATCAACCTGATTCCGTTCAACCCGTTCCCCGGCGGCGATTTCCGCCGCAGCCCCCGCGCGCGCATCGTCGCGTTTCGCGACGTGCTGCAGTCGGCCGGCATCGTCGCGACGATCCGCAAGACGCGCGGCGACGACATCGACGCCGCGTGCGGCCAGCTCGCCGGGAAGGTGCACAACCGCGTCAAGCGGCCGCTCGCCTCGCGCGTCGTGCCGATCGCGTCCCGTTAAGCCCACGAAGGTCCCGCATGCGTCGCATTACCGCCCTCCTCGCCGCTGCCGCCGCGATCGCCGTCGCCGGTTGCGCCTCGAAGCCAACGCAAACGACACCGCAGACGGTGATCGAGACGCCGCAGGTGCAGCTCGCGCCGCAGCCGCCGGTGACGCCGCGGCGCAAGGCCGAGCTCCACACCGAGCTCGCCGCCGGCTACTACGAGCGCGGGCAGATGAGCGTCGCGCTCGATGAGCTCAAGCTCGCAGAGCGCGACGATCCGACGTACTCACGCATCTACAATGTCTACGGGCTGGTCTACACGATGATCGGCGAGGCCGACAAGGCCGAGGCGAACTTCCGCCGCGCGCTGTCGATCGCGCCCAACGATTCCGAGCTCCACCACAACTGGGGCGCGTTCCTGTGCTCGCACGGGCACCCGGCGGAGTCGATCGCCGAGTTCGAGATCGCCGCGCGCGACCCGCTGTACAAGACGCCGGAGATCGCGCTCACCAACGCCGGCAAGTGCAGCGTGCTGCTGGGCAAGAACGCCGAGGGCGAGCAATACTTCCGCCGCGCGCTGTCGCTCAAGCCGCAGGACGCGAGCGCGGCGTACAACCTCGCGCTCCTCGACTACCGCGAGGGACGCCTCGACGAGGCACAAACGCTGATGCGCACGGTGATGTCGCAGAACAATGCGCCGGCGCCCGCGCTCTACCTCGGCATGTGCATCGAGAAGCGCAAGGGCGACCGCGACTCGCAGGATTCGTACGCGCAGCAGATCCGCAACCGCTTCCCGCGCTCCCCCGAGTCGCAGAACCTCGACGGCAAGGATTGCTGATGGCGGTCGAGGACGACACGCCCGCACCGCCGACGCCGCGCGACGCCGGTGCGATGCTCGCCGCGGCGCGCGAGGCCGCGGGACTTTCGATCGACGCGGTGGCGGGGCAGCTGAAGCTCGCGCCGCGCCAGGTGCGCGCGATCGAAGCCGGCGATTTCGCCGCGCTGCCGGGCCGCACGTTCGTGCGCGGCTTCGCGCGCAACTACGCGCGACTGCTGGGCCTCGACGCCGCGAGCGTGCTCGCGGCGCTGCCCGACGCCGAGGCCGAGCCGGGCCTGTCGCATCCGCATCTCGCGAGCACCGACCGCGCGATGGGCGAGATCCCCGCCGAGCGCGCGCGGCCCCGCTCCGTCGCCGGATGGGCGATCGCGCTGGCGCTCCTCGCGATCGTGGTCGTCGCCGTCGCCTACGAACGGCTGCGCCCGCCGCCGGCGAGCGAGCCGCCTGCGAGCGCGCCTGCCGCGGAAGCGCCGCCGCCGCCGAGCGCGCCGCCGCCGGGCGCGCCGCCCGGCGAAGGCAAGCCGCTGCCCAATCCCGCCGCGCCGGCGCCAACGTCGTCGAACGACGGCAACCCCGCCACGAGCGACGCCGCGGTCGTTCCCGCCGCCGCGGACGCCGCGCACGCCGGCAACACGGCAGCCACGCTCGCGAACCCACCGTCCGGGGCGCTCGTGCCGGTGTCGGCGAGCGCCCCCCCGCAGCGCGCGGATGCCGCGACGGGCGCCGCCGCGCAACCGTCCGCAGGCACGCAACCGGCAGTCGGCGGGCCGACGCTCGCGATCGTGTTCCGCGGCACGTCGTGGATCGACGTCAAGGACGCGGGCGGCGCGAGCCTCCTCACGATGACCGGCAGCGCCGGCACGTCGCGCACGCTCGATGCGGCGCCGCCGCTCGCGCTCGTCGTCGGCAACGCCAGCGACGTCGATGTCACGTATCGCGGCGCGCCGGTCGACCTCACGCCGCACATCCGCCAGAACGTGGCGCGGCTGACGCTGCGCTGACCCGCACGATGAGCACGACCGAAAAGCCTGGGTCGCAGGTCATCTCGCCGCGCGGGTCGGATACCGCCGCAGGCGGCGCGCCCAGGGCAACCCGGCTGCAGGCGGTGCGCGGCATGAACGACGTGCTGCCGGACGAGGCGCCGCTGTGGCAGCGCGTCGAGGACGCCGCGCGCACGGTGTTCGCGCAGTACGGCTACCGCAACCTGCGCGTGCCGGTGGTCGAAGCGACGGCGCTGTTCGTGCGCGGCATCGGCGACGCCACCGACATCGTCGAGAAGGAGATGTACACGTTCGCCGACCGGCTCAACGGCGATTCGCTGACGCTGCGCCCCGAGGCCACCGCCGGCATCGTGCGCGCGGCGATCGAGCACAGCCTCACCTACGAGCGCCCGCAGCGCGTCTGGACGATGGGGCCGATGTTTCGCCACGAGCGCCCGCAGAAAGGCCGCTACCGGCAGTTCCACCAGCTCGACGCCGAGGCGCTGGGGTTCGAGGGGCCCGACGTCGACGCCGAGCAGATCATGATGCTCGCGCGGCTGTGGAAGGCGCTCGGGCTCGCGGACGTGTCGCTCAAGATCAACTCGATCGGCGACGCCGACGACCGGCTGCGCCATCGCGCGCTGCTGATCGAGCACTTCGAGCGCCACCGCGACGTGCTCGACGCCGACGCAGAGCGCCGGCTGCACGCGAATCCCCTGCGCCTCCTCGATTCCAAGCATCCGCCGATGCAGGAGGCGATTCGCCTGGCGCCGCGCCTCATCGACCGGATCGGCGCGCCGGCGCGCGCGCACTTCGAGGGCCTCACCGCCGCGCTCGACGCCGCCGGCATCGCCTACGAGGTCGACGCGCGGCTGGTGCGCGGGCTCGACTATTACAATCGCACCGTCTTCGAGTGGGTGACCGGCGCGCTGGGCGCGCAGGGCGCGATCGCCGGCGGTGGCCGCTACGATGGCCTCGCGGCGCTGCTCGGCGGCAAGCCGATGCCGGCGTGCGGCTACGCCTGCGGCATCGAGCGGCTCGTGCTGCTGCTGCGCGAGCAGGGCGGGACGGCGCACGACGCGCCGCTCGCCTATGTCGCGCACGCCGGCGACGCCGCGGCGAGGATGGCGCTTGCCGTCGCCGAATCGCTGCGCGACCGCGGCCATGCGGTCGTCGTGCACGCGGGCGGGGGCAGCCTCAAGTCGCAGATGAAGCGCGCCGACGCGAGCGGCGCCGCGGTCGCGCTCATCATCGGCGACGACGAGGTCGCGGCCGGCACCGTCACGCTGAAGCCGTTGCGCGTCGCCGCGCCGCAGTCGGCGGTGGCCGTCGCGGACGTCGCCGCGCGCGCGGCCTCGTACGCCGCATAACGATCAATCACGCACTCCGGGCAAACTGCAATGGCCGTCTACGATCTCGAAGAGCAGGAACAACTCGACGCACTGAAGACATGGTGGTCGGAGCACGGCAGCCGCATCGCCGCGCTCGTCATCGCGGTGTGCGTCGCGTTCATCGGCGTGCAGGGATGGCGCTGGTACGAGGCGAACCGCCTCAACACGGCGTCGGTCCTCTACGGCGCCGTCGCCGACGCGGCACGCACCGAAAACGCCGCCAAGGGCAAGGAGGCGATGGCGCAGCTCGCCGACCGCTACGCCGGCACGCCGTACGCGCCGCGCGCCGCGCTCGTGTACGCCAAGCTCCTGTGGGACAGCGGCGACAAGGCCGGCGCGCGCACGCAATTGCAATGGGCGCTCGATCACGCCGACGACGCCGAGCTCGGCGCGATCGCGCGCTACCGGCTCGCCGAAGCGTGGCTCGACGACGGCAAGCCCGACGACGCGCTGAAGCTCGCCGACGCCAAGGTGCCCGATGCGTTCGCGGGCATCTACGCCGACCTGCGCGGCGACGCGCTGTCGGTTGCGGGCCGCAAGGACGACGCGCGCAAGGCGTACGAAGCCGCGCTCGCCAAGCTCGACGCGCGCTCGCCGTACCGCAACTACGTCGAGGTCAAGTTCCACGCGCTCGGCGGCGACACCGCGCCCACGCCCGCGAGCAACGCGTTGCCCGCCATCGCACCGGCGGCCAAGTCGACGGCGTCCGGCACCGCGGCGAGCGCTCCGGGCGCGCCCGCCGCCGCGGGCGGCGGCACCGCCGGCAAGCCATGAGCGAGCGTTCCACGCGCGCGCGGCTCGCCGCGCGCCTTGGGATCGCCGCGCTCGCGCTGGCGAGCGCGGGCTGCAGCACGCTGACGTCGTGGATGCCGACGATCCCCGCGCCGTGGACGCTCGGCTGGTTCAGCGATCGCTACAAGCCGGGCCCGATGCCCGAGCTCAAGGCGGCGAGCGTCACGCCGGTCGTCAACTGGCAGGCGAGCGTCGGCAAGGTGCCGTTCGGCTTCACGCCGGCGGTGACGACCGACGCGATCTACGCGGCGGCGGCGGACGGCACGCTCGTGCGCCTCGATCCCGCGACGGGTCGCGTCGAATGGCGGATCAACGTCGCCGCGCGACTGTCGGCGGGCGTGGGCGCCGACGACAAGGTCGCGATCGTCGGCACCGGTGAAGGCGCGGTGATCGCCGTCACGGCGGATGGCAAGATCGCGTGGAAGGCCGACGTGTCGAGCGAAGTGACGGCGCCGCCCGCCGTGGCCGACGGCGTCGCGGTCGTGTATTCGGGCGACGGCCGCGTGTTCGCGCTCGACACCGCCGACGGCAAGCGCCGCTGGGTGTACCAGCGCCAGAATCCGCCGCTCGTCGTCGCCAACAGCGCGCCGGCGACGATCAGCCACGGCGGCGCCTTCATCGGCACCGCGGGCGGCAGGCTCGCCGCGCTCGACGTGACCAACGGCATCGTCGGCTGGGAAGCCGCCGTCGCGGTACCGAAGGGCGCGACCGAGCTCGAGCGCATCGCCGACGTCACGAGCCCACCCGTGATGAATGGACGCGACGTCTGCGCGACCGCGTTCCAGGGCCGCACCGTATGCTTCGACGCGCTGCGCGGCACGAGCGTGTGGTCGCGCGACGTGGCGAGCTACGGCGGCATGACCAAGGACGCGAAGAATTTCTACATCACCGACGACGCGGGCTCGGTGATCGCGCTCGACAAGTCGACGGGCGCCACCGTGTGGAAGCAGGACGTGCTGAAGGATCGCAAGATCCGCGGCCCGCAGATGGTCGGCGACTACGTCGGCGTCGTCGACGTGCAGGGCTGGCTGCACCTCCTCGCCACCGCCGACGGCGCGTACGTCGGGCGCATCGCCACCGACGGCTCGGTTCCGGCCGCCACGCCGGCGGCGACGGCGACGGGCGCCGTGTGGCAGTCGCGCAACGGCAGCGTCATCAGCGTCGGCGTACGCTGACAAGACCGCGCGTGCGATGCTGCCCACCGTCGCGCTGGTCGGCCGTCCCAACGTCGGCAAGTCGACGCTGTTCAACCGCCTGACGCGCTCGCGCGCGGCGCTCGTCCACGACATCCCGGGACTCACGCGCGACCGCCACTACGGCCGCGCGCGCGGCGACACACGCGCGTTCCTGGTCGTCGACACCGGCGGTTTCGAGCCGGTCGCCAAGTCGGGCATCGAGCGCGAGATGGCGCGCCAGGCGGAGACCGCGATCGCCGAGGCCGACGTGGTCGTGTTCATCGTCGACGGCCGCGAAGGCGTGACGCCGCAGGACCTCGCGATCGCCGCGCGGCTGCGCCGCACCGGCCGGCCTGCGCTCCTCGTCGTCAACAAGACCGAGGGCATCGACCGCGAGCGCGCCGCCGCCGATTTCCACGAGCTCGGTGCCGGCGTGCCGCTGCCCGTGTCGGCGGCGCACGGCGAGAACGTCAAGGCGCTCGTCGAGCAGATCGAGGCGCTGCTGCCGCGCGCGGACGACGCGGATGAGTCGGCAGCGCACGACGATCGCGTCATGGTGGCGATCGTCGGCCGGCCGAACGTCGGCAAGTCGACGCTCGTCAACACGCTGCTCGGCGAGGAGCGCGTCATCGCGTTCGACGAGCCCGGCACGACGCGCGACGCGATCCACCTCGAGTTCGACGCCGGCGCGCGGCACTACACGCTGATCGACACCGCCGGCGTGCGCCGCCGCGGCAAGGTGACCGAGGCGATCGAGAAGTTCTCGGTGCTGAAGACGATGCAGGCGATCGAGGATGCCAACGTCGTCGTGCTGCTGCTCGACGCCACCGCGGGGATCGCCGACCAGGACGCGCACATCGCGAGCTACGCGCTCGACGCCGGCCGCGCGCTGGTGGTCGCGGTCAACAAGTGGGATGCGGCCGACACCGAGGCGCGCGACGCGATCAAGCGCGACATCGATCGCAAGCTCGCGTTCCTCGACTTCGCCGATCGCCAATACATCAGCGCGCGCGACGGCAAGGGCGTGAAGGCGGTGCTCGCCGCCGTTGACGCGGCGTACAAGGCAGCGATGTCGCGCATGCCTACGCCGCGCCTGACGCGCGCGCTCATCGAGGCGGTGACGCGCCAGCAGCCGCCGCGCGCCGGCATGGTGAGGCCGAAGCTGCGCTACGCGCACCAGGGCGGCCACAATCCGCCGCTGATCATCATCCACGGCTCGTCGCTCGGCGCCGTGCCCGATGCCTACCGCCGCTACCTGGAACGATTCTTCGCCACGGCGTTCAAACTGCGCGGCACACCGCTTAGGATACAATTTCGCACCGGCGCCAACCCTTACGCGGAACCCGCGGCGCGCCGCCGCCCGAAGCCGGCAACGGCCCGTTCGCGCAAGAGCGCTGCCTCCTGAGCCGAGGTCACCAAGAACCGAGGAGCTTCCGATGAGCAACAAAGGGCAAATGCTACAAGACCCGTTCCTGAACACGCTGCGCAAGGAGCATGTCCAGGTCTCGATCTACCTCGTCAACGGCATCAAGCTGCAGGGCCAGATCGAATCGTTCGACCAGTACGTCGTGCTGCTCAAGAACACCGTCACGCAGATGGTCTACAAGCACGCGATCTCCACCGTCGTGCCGTCGCGCCCGGTGGCCATGCCGCATCATCCGAACGGCGAGAACGACGCCTGAGCGAAGCCTGGGCGCGCGGCGCGGTTGAACCGGCGCTGCGGCGCCTCCACGTTCGCAGCGATGCACACCAGGCACGTTCGCGGGCAACCGCCTCCCCATGTTCGAGCGCCCTGACCGCGGCGCGCGCGCGCTCGTCGTCGAGATCGATTTCGGCGACGGCGACGCGGCGCTGCGCCTTGCCGAGGCGAAGGCGCTCGCGGAGGCCGCCGGCGCCACCGTCGTCGGCGAGGTGCGCGCGCGCCGTGCGCGTCCCGACGCGGCGCTCTTCGCCGGCCGCGGCAAGGTCGACGAGATCGCAGCGCTGGCCGAGTCGGCCGCGGCCGACATCGTCATCGTCGATCACACGCTGTCGGGCGTCCAGCAGCGCAACCTCGAGGCCGCGCTCGGCCGGCGCGTCGTCGACCGCGTCAGCCTGATCCTCGACATCTTCGCGCTGCGCGCGCGCAGCAGCGAGGGCAAGCTGCAGGTCGAGCTCGCGCAACTCGCGCATCTTGCGACACGCCTCGCCGGCGGCTGGACGCACCTCGAGCGCCAGAAGGGCGGCATCGGCCTGCGCGGGCCCGGCGAGACGCAGCTCGAGACCGACCGGCGCCTCATCGGCAAGCGCGTCAAGCAGATCCGCGAGCGCATCGCGCGCGTCGCCACGTCGCGCCGCGTGCAAAGCCGCACGCGCAAGCGCAACGCCGTGCGCACCATCGCGCTCGTCGGCTATACCAACGCCGGCAAGTCGACGCTGTTCAACCGCCTGACCGGCGGCAACGTGCACGCCGCCGACCAGCTCTTCGCCACGCTCGACACGACGCTGCGGCGCGTCGGCACGGGCGGCGACGGCGATACCCTCGTCCTGTCGGATACCGTGGGCTTCATCCGCGACCTGCCGCACGACCTCGTCGCCGCGTTTCGCGCGACGCTCGCCGAGGCCGCCGAGGCCGACCTGTTGCTGCAGGTCGTCGACGCGGCGTCACCCGAGCGCGACGCGCAGGACGCCGCCGTCGAGGCGGTGCTCGAGGAGATCGGCGCGGCGGGCGTGCCGCGCATCCGCGTGCTGAACAAGGCCGACCTCGCGGGCCTCGCGCCGGGCGTCGAGCGCGACGGCTGTGGTACCATCACGTCCGTCCGAACGAGCGCATTGACGGGCGACGGTTGCGCGGAGCTGAAGGCGGCGCTGCGTGAGCGATTCACCCGCCCCGCGGCGCCCGCGGACGATGCCGAAAGCGCGCGCGAGGGGAGCCGCGTGTCCGCCTGATCCGGGACTCATCGCCGCGCACGCGCGGTGCGACGTCGACTCGCCCTTTTCGCGCACGGGACAAACGTCCGGAATCCATGTCGCTCAACGATCCACAATGGGGAAAGCGCAATAACGCCCAGGGCGGCCCGCCCGACCTGGACGAGATCTGGCGCAACCTCACGCGGCGCTTCGGCGCCCTGCTCGGCCAGCGCGGCCGCGACGGCGGCGAAGGCGGTGACGGCGGCGGCGGCGGCCTGCGACTCAGCGGCGCCGCGCTCGTCGTCGCGCTGGTAGTGGTCGTGTGGCTCGCGAGCGGCTTCTACATCGTCGACGAAGGCCGCCGCGGCGTCGTCACGCGCTTCGGAAAGTACATCGAGACCACGTTGCCGGGTCCGCGCTGGCACATGCCCGTGCCGATCGAGGCGGTCGACGTCGTCGACTTCTCGCAGGTCAAGACGATCGAGATCGGCTATCGCAACACGCCGAAGAACAAGGTCGACAAGGAAGCGGTGATGCTCACGGACGACGAGAACATCATCGATATCCAGTTCGCCGTGCAATACAACCTCAAGAGCGCCGAGGACTGGGTTTTCAACAGCAGCCGTCCCGATCAGATCGTCGCGTTCGTCGCCGAGAGCGCGATCCGCGAGGTGATCGGGCGCAGCAAGATGGACTCGGCGCTGTACGAGGGACGCGAGCAGATCGCGCGCGAGACCGAGCGCCTGATGCAGCAGATGCTCGACCTCTACGGCACCGGCGTGCTGGTGCAGAAGGTGACGCTGCAGAGCGTGCAGCCGCCCGAGAAGGTGCAGGCGGCGTTCGACGACGCCGTCAAGGCCGGCCAGGACCGCGAGCGCTTCATCAACGAGGGCCAGGCGTACGCCAACGACGTGATTCCGCGCGCGCGCGGCGCCGCGGCACGACTCCTCGAGGAGGCGCAGGGCTACCAGACCGAGGTCGTGCAGCGCGCCGACGGCGACGCCTCGCGCTTCAAGCAGATCTACGCCGAATACCAGAAGGCGCCGGCCGTCACGCGCGAGCGCCTCTACCAGGACATGATGCAGTCGGTGCTCGGCAGCACCAACAAGGTGCTCGTCAACGACAAGTCGGGCCGCAACCTCCTCTACCTGCCGCTCGACAAGCTCGTGTCGCCGTCCGCCGGCGCCGCCGGCGGCGCCGCTGCCGACACCAGCGGAAGCGCGTCGACGACCACCAGCGTGCGCAACGCGCCGCCGCCGCCCGACACGTCGTCGTCGATCGATCCTCGCAACCGCGATGCGCTGCGCAATCGCGAGGGTCGCTAGCACATGCGCACGATGCCCATCCTCGCCTTCCTGGTCGCGCTCCTGCTGGTCGCTTCGCAGTCGCTGTACACGGTCGACCAGACCAAGTACGCCATCAAGTTCCAGCTGGGCGAGATCGTCGACACCAAGACCGAGGCCGGGCTCTACACCAAGATCCCGCTGCTGCAGAACGTCCGCACCTACGACCGGCGCATCCTCACGCTCGACAATCCCGAGCCGGACCGCATGACGACGTCGGAGAAGAAGCCGCTGCTCGTCGATTTCATCGTGCTGTGGCGGATCACCGACGTCAAGCAGTACTACCGCTCGGTGCGCGGAGACGAGGAAGCGGCCCGCCGGCGGCTCGGGCAGACGGTACGCTCGATCCTCGCCGAGGAGTTCAACAAGCGCGACGTGCACGCCGCGATCTCCACCGAGCGCGACAAGATCACGCAGACGACGCGCGAGAAGGCCAACGCCGACGCGCGCTCGATCGGCGTCGAGATCGTCGACGTGCGCCTGCGCCGCGTCGAGCTGCCGCCCGACGTCACCGGCCCCGTCTACCAGCGGATGGAGTCGGAGCGCCGCCGAGTCGCCAACGAGCTGCGCTCGCAGGGCGGCGCCGAGTCGGAGAAGATCCGCGCCGACGCCGACCGCCAGCGCCAGGTGATCCTCGCCGACGCCTACAAGCAGGCGCAGTCGCTGAAGGGCAAGGGCGACGCGCGCGCATCGGCGATCTACGCCGAAGCGTACGGCGTCAACCCGGAGTTCTACGACTTCTACCGCAGCCTCGACACCTATCGCTCGACGTTCCGCGGCAAGGGCGACGTGATGGTGCTCGATCCCGACAGCGACCTGTTCCGCTACTTCCGCACGCCCGGCGGCAACGCCGCGCGCGACGCGCGCGCCAAGTAGCGCGCCGCCGCATCGCGATGGCCGTGACCCATCCGCTGTGGACGGCGTTCGCGCTGGTGCTCGTCATCGAGGGCCTGTTGCCGTTCGCGGCACCCGGCATCTGGCGCGAGGCGTTCCGGCGGATGACGACGCTCTCCGACGGCCAGCTCCGCTTCATCGGCCTCGCGTCCATCGCCGCGGGCGTGCTGTCCCTGGTGCTCGTGCATGCGTAACTGGCTGCTCCCCGAGCGCATCGAGGACCTCCTGCCCGACGAGGCGTTGCGCGTCGAGCGGCTGCGCCGCACGCTGCTCGACCACTTCGCCGCGAACGGCTACGCGCTGGTGCGCCCGCCGATGATCGAGCACGTCGAGTCGCTTGCCACCGGTACCGGTCGCGACCTCGAGCTGCAGACGTTCAAGATGATGGACCCGCTCTCGGGCCGGATGCTCGCGCTGCGCGCCGACATCACGCCGCAGGTCGCGCGCATCGACGCGCATCTCCTCAACGCGACGGGCGTCACGCGGCTGTGCTACGCCGGCAGCGTGCTGCGCACGCGCGCGGCGGCGAGCGGCGCGCCGCGCGAGGTGATCCAGCTCGGCGCCGAGCTCTTCGGCGAGCCCGGCATCGAAGGTGACCGCGAGGTCATCGCGCTCTTGCTGTCTGCGCTGACGGCGTCCGGCGTCGCGGGCCTGCACCTCGACCTCGGCCATGCCGCCGTCTATCGCGCGCTCGCCCACGGCGCCGGCATCGGCAACAACGGCGACGACAACGAGATGTTCGAGGCAATGCGCGCCAAGGACGCGGCGGCGGTCGATGCGCTCACCGCGCGGCTGCCGGGCGCGTGGCGCGACGCGCTGCGCGCGCTGGCGACGCTCTACGGCCCCGCCGACGAGGTGCTCGCGCGCGCGGCGCGCGAGCTGCCCGACGTGCCGGCGATCGCCAACGCGCTGGCGGCGCTGGCCGCGCTCGTACGCGCGGCAAAGGCGCAGGTGGAGGCGCTGCACATCGATCTCGCCGACCTGCGCGGCTATCATTACCACAACGGCGCGACGTTCTCGGTGTTCACGGCGGGCGAGCCCGGCGCGATCGGCAACGGCGGCCGCTACGACGGCATCGGCCGTGCGTTCGGCCGCGCGCGGCCGGCCACCGGCTTCACGCTCGACCTGCGCCAGCTCGCCGGCGTCGTCGCGCGCGCCTGAGGCATTCACCCCCGACACACCAGGCTTCGCAATGGAACGCACCGCCACTGGCAGGAACGTCGTCGTCATCGGCACGCAATGGGGCGACGAGGGCAAGGGCAAGATCGTCGACTGGCTCGCGCTCGACGCGTACGCGGTCGTCCGCTTCCAGGGCGGCCACAACGCCGGCCACACGCTCGTCATCGCGGGCAAGAGGACCGTGCTGCGCCTCATCCCGTCGGGCGTGCTGCACCCGAGCGTGCAGATCTGGATCGGCAACGGCGTCGTGGTGTCGCCGCAGGCGCTGCTCGCCGAGATCGCCGAGCTCGAGCGCGCCGGCGTCGACCTGCGCGCGCGTCTCAGGATTTCGCCCGCCTGCCCGCTGGTGCTGCCGTACCATGCCGCGCTCGACAAGGCGCGCGAGTCGGCGGCGGAAGGCAAGATCGGCACGACCGGTCGCGGCATCGGGCCCGCGTACGAGGACAAGATCGCGCGCCGCGCGGTGCGTATCCAGGACCTCGCCGACCCGGACCGCTTCACGCGGAAGCTCGCGCGGGTGCTCGAGTACCACAACTTCGTCCTGACGCAGTTCTGGAAGGCGCCGCCGGTGTCGTTCGAGGCGGTGCGCGACGAGACGCTCGCGCTGGCCGGCGACATCGTGCCGATGATCGGCGACGTCGCGCACCTCATCCAGAAGGCGCGCGCCGCCGGCAAGTCGCTGCTGTTCGAGGGCGCGCAAGGCGCGCTGCTCGACGTCGACAACGGCACGTATCCGTACGTGACGAGCTCGAACTGCATCGCCGGCGCCGCGGCCGCAGGCAGCGGCGTCGGGCCGAAGATGCTCGACTACGTGCTCGGCATCACCAAGGCGTACACGACGCGCGTCGGCGAAGGCCCCTTCCCGACCGAGCTCGAGGACGAGGTCGGCGCGGGGCTCGCGAAGCGCGGCAACGAGTTCGGCTCGGTCACCAACCGCCCGCGCCGCTGCGGCTGGCTCGACATGCCCGCGCTCGCGCGCTCGCTCGAGCTCTCCGGCGTCGACGGCATCTGCATGATGAAGCTCGACGTGCTCGACGGCATGCGCGAAATCCGCATCTGCACGCACTACGAGGACGGCGGCCGGCGCGTCGACCGCATGCCGACCGGCGCCGAGGCGGTCGCGCGCTGCGTGCCGGTGTACGAGACGCTGCCCGGCTGGCAGGAGAGCACGGTGGGCGCGACGACGTTCGACGCGCTGCCCGCGAACGCCCGCAACTACCTGCGCCGCGTCGAGGCGCTCGCGGGCGTGCCGATCGCGATCGTGTCGACCGGGCCCGATCGCACACAGAC
Organism: Burkholderiales bacterium; assembly: GCA_025935675.1. Classification (GTDB taxonomy): domain Bacteria; phylum Pseudomonadota; class Gammaproteobacteria; order Burkholderiales; family Casimicrobiaceae; genus VBCG01. The sequence continues at coordinate 37,277 of JAICUU010000002.1, read as the reverse complement.
GATCCTCGTCCACCATCCGTTCCACTGAATGCCGCATTGCACGCGAAGGGGCAAGCGATGACGAGCACCGCAGGGTCCGCGCACGATGTCATAGCGGCCGCCGAGGGCGTGGGCGGCGGCCGCGACCTCGTGGTGACCTGGAGCGACTACAACCGGCTGGTCGAGCGCCTCGCCGACACCGTGCATCGCTCGGGCTTCGCGTTCAACCAGATCATCTGCATCGCGCGCGGGGGCTTGCGTGTCGGCGACGTGCTGTCGCGCATCTTCGACATGCCGCTCGCGATCCTGTCGACGCATTCGTACGCCGCCGACGGCGGCACGGTGCGCGGCGAGCTCGTGATCGCCGAGCACATGACGATGACGCGCCCGACGCTCGGCGATCGCGTGCTGCTCGTCGATGACATGGTCGACTCGGGCCACACGCTCGAGGCCGTGGCTCGCACGCTGCCGCAGCGCTTCCCGGCGATCCGCGAGATGCGCACGGCCGTGCTGTGGTGGAAGGCGTGCTCGGTGTACCGTCCCGACTATTTCGTCGAGTACCTCGCCCACAGCCCGTGGATTCACCAGCCGTTCGAGGTGTACGACCGCATGGAGCCCGCAAGCGTCGCGGCGCGGCTCGCGCGGCCGGCCGAGCCGGCCAGTTGACGCGACGGAGGGCGCGGCGGCGGCCGGGCCGCCCGCGTTGCCGGCAGTGAATCGCGATGCGAAGGCGCTCGCTTGCGCCGATTGAAACGACAGCGCGGATGCGCCGCGCTACGAGGGTGGTGCCCAGAAGAGGACTCGAACCTCCACAGTGTTGCCACCGCCAGGACCTGAACCTGGTGCGTCTACCAATTCCGCCATCTGGGCGACCGCAACCCATTATTTTACTTACCGTTTCCAACAGTGTCAAAGAAGCGCAACACCGCTGAAGCCGGCTCCGGCCACCCCATCGACGCCCCCGCGCTGCTCGCCGCGCTCGTCGCGATCGACATGCCGGTCGACGCCGCCGAGCTCGCCTCGAGGCTTAAAGTCAAGCGTGCGGGGCGCGACAGGTTCGACGCGGCGCTCGACGCGCTGAAGCGCCGCGGCGACGTCATCGTCAACCGCAAGGGCGAGATCATCGTCGCGCGCCGGATCGACGTCGTCGCGGGCACCGTCACCGGCCACGCCGACGGCTACGGCTTTCTCGTGCCCGACGAGGGCGGCGACGACTTCTACCTCGCGCCGCGCGAGATGCACAAGCTCCTGCACGGCGATCGCGCCGCGGTGCGCGAGGTGGGCGTCGACCGGCGCGGCCGCCGCGAAGGCGAGATCGTCGAGGTGCTGGAGCGGCGCACGCACGACGTCGTCGGCCGTCTGCACGAGGAGCGCGGCGTGTGGTTCGTCGTCGCCGAGAACCGCAGGATCAGCCAGGACCTGCTGATTCCCGCCGACGCCCGCGACGGCGCGCAGGCCGGCCAGGTCGTCGTCGCGCGCATCGACGAGCAGCCGGGCGCGGACCGCGAGCCCGTCGCGCACGTCGTCGAGGTGCTGGGCAGCGTCACCGACCCCGGCATGGAGATCGAGATCGCGCTGCGCAAGCACGCGCTGCCGTTCGAGTTCAGCGACGCTGCGGTCCGCGAGGCGAAGCGGCTGCCGAAGGAGGTGCGCGACGCCGATCGCAAGGGTCGCGAGGACCTGACGAAGCTGCCGATCGTGACGATCGACGGCGTCAACGCGCGCGACTTCGACGACGCGGTGTGGTGCGAGCGCGACGGGCGCGGATTCCGACTCGTCGTCGCGATCGCCGACGTGGCGCACTACGTGAAGGACGGCAGCGCGCTCGATGCCGACGCGCGCGAGCGCGGCACGTCGGTGTACTTCCCGCGCCGCGTGATCCCGATGCTGCCCGAGGCGCTGTCGAACGAGCTCTGCTCGCTCAAGCCGGACGTCGACCGGCTGGCGATGGCCTGCGAGATGACGATCGACGCCCACGGCGCGATCACCGGCTACCGCTTCTTCCCCGCGGTGATCCATTCGCGCGCCCGGCTCACCTACGACGAGGTGTGGGCGTGGCTGTCGTCGCCCGGGCGGATCGACGACCCGCGCGCCCGCGCGCTGATGCCGCATCTTTCCGTGCTGTACGCGCTCTACAAGGTGCTGGCGAAGGCGCGCCTCGCGCGCGGCGCGATCGATTTCGACACGGTCGAGCTCGCGCTGGTATTCGACGACCGCGGCAAGATCGAGCGCATCGTGCCGGCGCCGCGCAACGACGCGCACAAGCTGATCGAGGAATGCATGCTCGCGGCCAACGTCTGCGCGGCAGGTTTTCTCGCCGCGAATCGCCAGCCGGCGCTCTACCGCGTGCACGCTGGTCCGACGACCGAGAAGCTCACACAGCTGAAGGCATTCCTCGCGAGCGCGGCGCTCGCGCTCGGCGGCGCCGACGCGCCGACCGCCGGCGACTACGCGAAGCTGATGCGCGAGATCGAGGGTCGGCCCGACGAGTCGCTGCTGCAGACGCTTCTGCTGCGCTCGCTGCAGCAGGCGCAGTACCGGCCCGAGAACATCGGCCATTTCGGCCTCGCCTACGACGCCTACGCGCACTTCACCTCGCCGATCCGCCGCTACCCCGATCTCCTCGTGCATCGCGCGATCAAGGCCGTGCTCGCGGGCAATCGCTACACGCCGGAAGGCGCGTCATGGAGCGAGCTCGGCCAGCACACGTCCCAGACCGAGCGCCGCGCCGACGACGCGACGCGCGACGTCGAGGCGTGGCTCAAGTGCTACTTCATGCGCGACCGCGTCGGTGAGACGTTCGACGGCACGGTCAGCGGTGTCACGAGCTTCGGCCTCTTCGTCACGCTCGACAGCCTCAACGTCGACGGCCTCGTGCATGTCACCGAGCTCGGCCGCGACTACTTCCGCTACGAGGCCGCGCGCCACGAGCTGCGCGGCGAGCGCAGCGGCGTCGTGTGGCGCCTCGGCGCGCGGATCCGCGTGCGCGTCGCGCGCGTCGACCTCGAGACGAGCAAGATCGATTTCGTGCTCGACGACACGCCCGTGCCGGCCACGCCCGCGCCGCGCCGCGGCGAGTCGAGGCAGGCGGCCGCGAAGGCACGTCCGGGCGCATCGGCGCGACCGCGCGTGTCGCAGCCGCTGTCGCGCGACGACCTGCCGCGCGGCGCCCCCGTGCCCGCCGGCAAGCGCGCCAAGCGTCGCTGACCGCGAGGTGGATCTCGTCATCCAGGCGCCGCATCTCGCGCCCGACGATGTCGACGCGCTCTATGCCCTGACGGGCGCGGCGGGCGTCGAGCCGCTGACGCGTGCCTGCAACGACGCCTGCCGGCTGTACGACATCGAATCGGATGCGGGCGTCGACGCTGCCTGCCACGCCGGCGGCTACGACGTCGCGCGCGTCGAAGGCCGCGACACGCTGCCCCGCGTGCGCGTCGTGGCGATGGACATGGACTCGACGCTGATCACGATCGAGTGCATCGACGAGATCGCGGACCTGCGCGGCATCAAGCCCGAGGTCGCGGCGATCACCGCGCTGGCGATGCGCGGCGAGATCGACTTCGCGGAAAGCCTGCGGCGGCGCGTCGCGCTGCTGGCGGGCGTGCCGGAGGGCGCGCTCGCCGAGGTCTACGACGATCGCCTGCGGCTCTCGCCGGGCGCCGAGGCGCTGCTGGCGGCGCTGCACGCGCAAGGCGCGACGACGCTGCTGCTGTCGGGCGGGTTCACGTTCTTCACCGAGCGCTTGCGTGCGCGCCTCGGCTTCACGGCGGCACTCGCCAACACGCTCGAGGTAGTCGACGGTCGTCTGACCGGACGGCTGACCGGCTCGATCGTCGATGCGCGCGCGAAGGCGGCGGCGCTCGCCGGGTACGCGTCAGCGGCGCAGCGCGACGGCGGGATCGCCGTGGCGATCGGCGACGGCGCCAACGACATCCCGATGCTCGAGGTGGCGGGCGTGTCCGTCGCGTGGCATGCGAAGCCGGCGGCACGCGCCGCGGCCACGCACGCGATCGACCACTGCGGGCTCGATGCGGTGCTGAACCTGTTCGCCTGACGAAGCGCGCCCTCGCGCCTACCCTCTCCGCGCCGTGGGAGAGGGCGCAAAGCACCCGCCGTCATCCCAGCGAATGCGGGGCCCCTGCCCGGCAACCCGATGGTGCGGTATTGCGATGCGGTACGTCCAGCCGTGGCAGCGCAACATGCCGTGGTGTCGGCAATCGCTGCGTCAAGACTGGATTCCCGCATTCGCGGGAATGACCACGGTCAGCTGGATTCCCGCATTCGCGGGAATGACCACGGTCAGTCGAGGTGCACGTTCGCGGCGGCGGCGACGCGCTTCCACTTCGCGACGTCGTCGTGGATGCGCTTCGCGAATTCCTCCGGCGTGCTGCCGACCTCTTTCGCGCCGGTGCCTTCGATCCGCGCCTTCACCTCCGGCATCGCCACGATCTTGCGGATCTCCGTGGCGAGGCGCTCGACGATCGGCCGCGGCGTCGCCGCCGGCGCGAGCAGGCCGAACCACGCCACCGTCTCGAAGCCCGGTACGCCGGCTTCGGCGACGGTTGGAACGTCCGGCAACGCCGGCCAGCGCTCGGCGGTCGTCACCGCGAGCGCGCGCACCTTGCCCGAGTGGATGTGGCCGATCGCCGGGGGCAGGTTGAAGAAGCCGAGCGGCACGGTGCCGGCGATGATGTCGGTCAGCGCGGGTGTCGCGCCCTTGTAGGGAATGTGGTGCAGGTCGGTCTTCGTCAGGTACTTGAAGAGCTCCATCGACATGTGCGCCGACGAGCCCTGCCCGCCCGACGCGAAGTCGATGGCGCCCGGCTTCGCGCGGGCCGCGCTGATCAGGTCCTGCACCGTGTGGATCGGCGACGCCGGGTTGACGACCAGCACGTTTGGCGAGTACGAGATCATCGAGATCGGCGCGAAGCTCGCCACCGCGTCATAGCTCAGCTTCGTGTACACGGCGGCGTTGATCCCGTGCGAGCCCGCGTTGCCCATGATCAGCGTGTAGCCGTCGGGCGCCGAATGCGCGACGAGCTCGGCGGCGACGACGCCGCCGGCGCCCGGCTTGTTCTCGACGATGAACGGCTGGCCGAACGCCGCCTGCAGCTTGTCGGCGACGACGCGCGCGGTGAGGTCGGAGCCGTCGCCCGGCGGGCTCGGCACGACGATCTTGACCGGCTTCGTCGGCCACGCGTCGGCGGCGAGCGCGGGCAATGCGAGGCATGCAATGGCGACGCCGAGCGCGGCGAGCGCCGCGCGCGTCATGCGGCGTGCGAAAAGGGTCATGCTGGGCTCCACGGGGATCGAGGGGATGCGTCGCGGCGCGGCCGGCACGCGAGGTGGCGTGGCGACCGCTCGGCCCGTGCATTGTAGCGGCGCGTCGCCGCGGTGTGCAGCCGTCAGTCCGTCTCGTCGATCCACGCCATCTGGATCGCCTCGAGGATCTTCTCGCCGCAGCGCGCGGGATCGTCGGCGAAGCCCGGCAGCGCCAGCACCAGCGCGCGCAGGTCGGTGAAGCGCATGCGCGCGGGGTCTTCGTCGGGGTGCGCCGCGGCCAGCGCGATCGCGACCTCGCGCGAATCGGTCCACTTCATTTGCGCTCCTTCGCGTAGTTGATCGTGTAGCGCGGGATCTCGACGACGAGCTTGCTCTTGCCGTCGACCTTCGCCTGGCACGACAGCCGCGATTGCGGCGTCAGCCCCCATGCGCGGTCCAGGAGGTCGTCCTCGTCCTCGGTCGACTCCGGCAGCGATGCGAAGCCCTCGCGCACGATCACGTGGCAGGTGGTGCAGGCGCAGGACTTCTCGCAGGCATGCTCGACCTCGATGCCCTGGTCGAGCAGGTTGTCGAGCAGCGACTTGCCGGGCTCGGCCTCGAACGTCGCGCCATCCGGGCAGATCTCCGGATGCGGCAGCACGACGATCTCAGCCACGATCGCCCGACGTCACCGCGTCGAGGGTGCGCCCGGCCAGCACGCGGCGCACGTCGCGGTTCATCCGCCGCGCGGCAAAGTCCGCGGTCGCGCGATTGAGCGATTCGGTCGCGGCGCGCAGCGCGGCGGCGTCGCTCGTCCCCGCCGACAATGCGGCGCCGAGCCTCGCGGTCGCCGCGTCGATCCGCGCGCGCTCGTCGGCCTCGACGATCGCGGCGTCCGTGTCGAGCGCACGCGCGGTGATCTCGAGGAGCTGCCGCGCCTCGACCTCGGCCTCGGCGAGCGCGCGTGCGCGCGCGTCGTCTGCGGCGTGCGCGATCGAGTCGGCGAGCATTCGCGCGACCTCGGCGTCGGTGAGGCCGTACGACGGCTTGACCTCGACCGCCGCGGCGATGCCCGTGGTCGTCTCGCGCGCGTCGACCGACAGGAGCCCGTCGGCGTCGACCTGGAATGTCACGGCGATGCGCGCCGCGCCCGCGGTCATCGGCGGGATGCCGCGCAACTCGAAGCGCGCGAGCGACCGGCAATCGGCGACCTTCTCGCGCTCGCCTTGGACGACATGGATCGACATTGCCGTCTGGCCGTCCTTGTACGTCGTGAATTCCTGCATGCGCGTGACCGGGATCGTCGCGTTGCGCGGCACGATGCGTTCGGCGAGCCCGCCCATCGTCTCGAGGCCGAGCGACAGCGGGATGACGTCGAGCAGCAGCCAGTCGTCGCCGTCGCGATTGCCCGCGAGCGCGTTCGCCTGCACGGCGGCGCCGAGCGCCACGACCTCGTCGGGATTGAGGTTGGTGAGCGGCGGCTTGCCGAAGTAGTCCTCGACCGCGCGGCGGATCTCGGGCATCCGCGTCGCGCCGCCGACCAGCACGACGCCGTCGATGTCGTCGGCGGTGAGCCCGGCGTCGCGCATCGCACGGCGCACCGGTTGCAGCGTCTTCTGCACGAGCGTGCGCGTGATGTCGGTAAACGTCGCCGCGGTCAGCGTGAGCCGGACGTCGCGCCCGTCGCCGAGCGTGGCGACGATCGGCGCCGCGTCGCGGCCGGTCAGCCTCTCCTTCGCCTCGCGCGACTTGGCGAGCAACAGGCGCGTGTCGCGCGCGTCGAGCGGCGGCAACTTCGCCTCGGCGATGATCCAGCAGAACAGGCGATGGTCGAAGTCGTCGCCGCCGAGCGAGGCGTCGCCGGCGGTGGCGAGCACCTTGAACACGCCCTCGCTCAACGCGAGAATCGAGATGTCGAACGTGCCGCCACCCAAGTCGAAGATCGCGTACGTGCCGCGCGCGACATTGTCGAGCCCGTAGGCCACCGCAGCGGCGGTGGGCTCGTTGAGGAGGCGCAGCACCGGCAATCCCGCGAGCCGCGCGGCGTCGCGCGTCGCCTGGCGCTGCGCATCGTCGAAGTACGCCGGCACGGTGACGACGGCGGCATCGATTGCGCCGCCCAGTTGCGCCTCGGCGCGTGCGCGCAGCGCGGCCAGGATGTCGGCGGAGATCGCCACCGGCGAGCGCACGCCGAGGCGCGTGTCGATGCGCACCATGCCGGGCGTGTCGACGAAGCGGTACGGATAGCGCCGCTCGTCGTCGAGATCGGCGCGGCCGCGGCCCATCATCCGCTTGACCGACACGACGGTGTTCGCCGGGTCCTTCGACTGCTCCGCCTGCGCCGCGTAGCCGACGTCGACGCCCGCCTCGCCGTAGTGAACGACCGACGGCAGCAGCGCGCGCCCGGCGTCGTCGGCGAGCACGACCGCCACGCCGTCGCGCACCGTGGCGACGAGCGAGTTGGTCGTGCCGAGGTCGATGCCGATCGCGCGGCGCTTCTCGCGCGGCGCCGGCTTCGCGTCGGGCTCGGCGATCTGGAAGAGCGCCACGTCAGGCCTCGATCGCCTCGATCATCGCGTCGACGTCCGCGGCGACCTTCTGCAGGAACTTGAGCTCGCGCACGCCGTTGCGCGCGCCGTCGAGGTCGCGCGCGTCGAGGCGCGCGGCGAGCTCCGACTCGCGCGCGCGCGACTCGTGGCGGATGTCGCCAAGCATCGCCTCGAGCGCCGCGACGTCGCCGGCATCCTGCGCGTCGGCCGCGCGCTCGCGCCGCTCGAGCTCGCGCTCCAGGAACGCGCGCGACAGCGCGGTGTCGGTCTCGGCGAGCGCGTCGATGCCTTCCAGCGCGAGCAGGTAGCGCCCGCGCTCCACCGGGTCCTTGAGCATGCGGTACGCCTCGTTGACGCGCGCCGCCGCCTGCGCCGCGGCGCGCTGTTCCGACGCGTCGCCGGCGTGACGGTCGGGATGCACGTCGCGCGCGAGATCGCGATAGCGCGCCTCGAGCGCGCCGCCGTCGATCTGGAACGTCGCCGGCAGGCCGAACAGCTCGAAATGGTTGAGCGTGAAGTCGATCATGTCCCGTGAACGAAACGGGCGGCCCGCGAGCCGCCCGACGCTTCAGGCCGCCGCTGCAGCCCGACCTTTCAGGCCGCCGTGGCGGCGCCGTCTAGACGTTGAAGCTCTCGCCGCAGCCGCATTCGGCCTTGACGTTGGGGTTGTTGAACCTGAAGCCCTCGTTGAGGCCTTCGCGCGCGAAATCGAGCTCCATGCCGTCGAGGTACGGCAGGCTCTTCGGGTCGACGATCACCGTCACGCCGTGGCTTTCGAACCGCGTGTCCTCCGGCTGCACCTCGTCTGCGAACTCGAGCTTGTACGCGAGCCCCGAGCAGCCGCTGGTGCGCACGCCGAGCCGCAGCGCGACGCCCTTGCCGCGGCGCGCGAACTGCGCGTCGACGTGCTTCGCCGCCTTTTCGGTGAGCGTGATCATCAGTCCGCCGCCGCCTTCGCCTCGGCCGGCACTTCGCCCGCGGCGTGCCGCGACTTGTAGTCGGCGACGGCGGCCTTGATCGCGTCCTCGGCGAGGATCGAGCAGTGGATCTTCACCGGCGGCAGCGCGAGCTCCTCGGCGATGTGCGTGTTGCGGATGTCGAGCGCCTGGTCGAGCGTCTTGCCCTTCACCCATTCGGTGACGAGCGACGACGACGCGATCGCCGAGCCGCAGCCGTAGGTCTTGAACTTGGCGTCCTCGATGACGCCGCCCTTGCCGACGCGGATCTGCAGCTTCATCACGTCGCCGCAGGCGGGCGCGCCGACCATCCCGGTGCCGACGGCGTCGTCGCCCTTGGCGAACGACCCGACATTGCGGGGGTTTTCGTAGTGATCGATGACTTTGTCGCTGTATGCCATGGTGTTACCTCAGCCTTTCATATACCCGCGACGCATCCGGATCGGGCGTCGCGACGCAACATCAGTGCGCGGCCCACTGCACGGTGGCGAGATCGACGCCGTCCTGGTGCATCTCCCACAGCGGCGACAGCGCGCGCAGCTTGTCGATCTTGCGGCGGATCAGCTCGACCGCGAAGTCGATCTCGCTCTCGGTGGTGAAGCGGCCGACGGTGAAGCGGATCGAGCTGTGCGCGAGCTCGTCGCTGCGGCCGAGCGCGCGCAGCACGTACGACGGCTCGAGCGATGCCGACGTGCACGCCGAGCCCGACGACACGGCGAGGTCCTTGACCGCCATGATGAGGCTCTCGCCCTCGACGAAATTGAAGCTGACGTTGAGGTTGTGCGGAACGCGATGCTCGAGGCTGCCGTTGACGTAGACTTCCTCGATTCCGGACAGCCCGTTCCACAGCCGGTCGCGCAGCTTGCGGATGCGGGGCAGCTCCTCGCCCATCTCGAGGCGCGCGAGGCGGAACGCCTCGCCCATGCCGACGATCTGGTGCGTCGGCAGCGTGCCCGAGCGCATGCCGCGCTCGTGGCCGCCGCCATGCATCTGCGCCTCGATGCGCACCCGCGGCTTGCGCCGTACGTAGAGCGCACCCACGCCCTTGGGGCCATAGGTCTTGTGCGCCGAGAACGACATCAGGTCGACCTTGAGCGCCGCGAGGTCGACCGGGATCTTGCCGGTGGCCTGCGCCGCGTCGACGTGGAAGATCACGCCGCGCTCGCGGCAGATCGCGCCCATTGCCGCGATGTCCTGGACGACGCCGATCTCGTTGTTCACGTACATCACCGACGCGACGGCCGTGCCGGGTTGCAGCGCCGCCGCGAACGCCTCGAGCGACACCATGCCATCTTCGTCCACCGGCAGGTACGTGACCTCGTAGCCTTCGCGCTCGAGCTCGCGCATCGTGTCGAGCGTCGCCTTGTGCTCGGTGGCGACGGTGACGAGGTGCTTGCCCTTGTCCTTGTAGAAGTGCGCCGCGCCCTTGACCGCGAGGTTGATCGACTCTGTCGCGCCCGACGTCCACACGAGCTCCTTCGGGTCGCAGTTCACCAGCGCGGCGACGTTCTCGCGCGCCTCCTCGACCGCGGCCTCGGCCTGCCACCCGTACGCGTGCGAGCGCGACGCGGGATTGCCGAAGTTCGTCGTGAGCCACGGGATCATCTTCTCCGCGACGCGTGGGTCGACCGGCGTCGTCGCCGAGTAGTCGAGGTACACCGGGAACTTCATCGCATTGCCGTGGGCCATCGTCGATCCGTATTCGTGATTACGCCTGTTGCGCGTCCGCGGGTTGATGCGCCGCGCGCTGATCCTGCAGCACGACCACCTCGTGGCGCTCCGGCGCTTGCCGGCGCACCATCTCCGCGAGCGTGATGCCGCGCAGGAATCCATAGATGTGGGCGTTGAGACCCGCCCACAATTCGTGCGTCATGCAGCGCTTGTCGTCGTGGCAGTTCTGGCGCCCGCCGCACTGCGTCGCGTCGATCGGCTCGTCGACCGCGCGGATGATGTCGGCGATCGTCATGTCCTCGCTCGCGCGCGCCAGCTGGTAGCCGCCGCCGGGCCCGCGCACGCTGTCGACGAGGCCGCGCCGGCGCAGCTTGCCGAACAGCTGCTCGAGGTAGGAGAGGGAGATCTTCTGGCGAGCGGAAATCGCGGCCAGCGTGACCGGGCCGTCTTGCGCATTGAGCGCGACGTCCAGCATCGCCGTCACCGCAAACCGCCCCTTGGTCGTCAGTCTCATCGCCGCTCCACCACCGGGGTCGAGCCCCGGCATCCAAGCCGCATTCTACCAATTCCCGAATAAATTAGTCAAGTAATCGCCGGGAAAGTTCGATGGCTAATGCCTTGAATTGGAAGGTTCGCGGGCCCGGTCACGGCGTCGGTACGCGCGACACGCGATGGCTCGCCGGGTCGATGACCACCCGGTCGCCGGTGGCGAGCACCTTGGTGATGTCGACGTCGAAGCCGGCCAGCATCGGGATGCCGGCGAACGCCGTCCCCTGCGCGATGATCGGGTTGACGCTGTTGAACACCAGCGCAAGCGGCACGAGGCCACGCTCGCGCATGTCGCGCAGCATCCACGCCGAGGCGACGCCGCCTTTCGCGGTTTCGAGCACCAGGATCCGTTCGACGTACGACTGGCCGGCCAGCGCATGCTGCGGCCGCGAGAACACGCCGCGCAGCCGGTCGAGGTCATAGCGCGCGGAGAACCCGTCCGCGGCGACGAGCGCGATGCCTTCGACGCGCTCGCCCATCGCATGGCGTGCCACGAACCCTTCGCCGCTCATTCGAGGTAGCCCGAGCAGGCCGCGTCGACGCAGGCCTCCATCGACGCGAGCATCGGCTGGTAGCCGTAGCCGCCGAGGATGTTGACCATCTTGGCGCTGTTGGTGGCGAGGCGCCTCCAGCCGTTGGCCTCGGCGATCTCGCGTGCGTACGACTGGTAGAAGCACATGCCGGCGAGCAGCGTGCCGCCGGCATCCTCGATTCGCCGCGTGAGGCCCAGCCGGTCGGCATCCGGCTTCACCTGAGGGCTCGTCACGGCGAGCAACGGCACGATGAAGCGCCGCCCGTCGCACAGGCCGGCCAGGTCGCGCAACTCGAGGAGGCTCAACTGCGGGCCGGAGAACACCACGACGTCGACGTCGCTGCGCTCGCCGACGCGGTACGACGCACGCAACGCATCGACGTCGGCGCGCGTCACGCGCGCGTTGGGCAACGATCGATCGGCGACGTCGGCGAGGCGCGGCGCCTCGGGCGTCAAGCCGACGAGGTGATACAGCGCGATCGAGCCGAAGCTCGCCATCGCCGCGCCGAAATGCTTGAGCGCATCGGAGTCGGGGGCGCCCTCGAGGCCCTCGACCGCCGGCACAGCCCAGTAATTGCCGGCGACGCGGCCGACGACGGCGCCGAGCGCGCCCCACTCGTCGAGCGTACGCGGCGTCCATTCGGCGCGAATCACCACGCTCGCACGACGCATCGCGTCGAGGTGGAACCCATAGCGCGGCGTGCGGCCCGTGAGACCCGCCGACAGCGCCGACGGCCCGCCCTCGAAATTGGAGCGCGCGCCGCACACCGAGTTCGAGTAGATGACCACACCCGTATCGCCGAACGCGACGTGCTCGCCGCGCGTGGCCGGCCGTATCGTCTGGTAGTTGATGCAGGTGTCGGTCAGCATGACGCCGAGGCCCTCGAACGCGGCGATCGCGCGCCGCTCGAGGTTCAGCATCCACGCGGCCTGCTTGAGCACGTCGCCGTTCGAGAAATCGGTGCCGCGCGGATCGGTGATCGTCGGCACGCGCACGCGGCACTGCGCCGGCGGGTGCGCCGCCAGCGATTCGAGCCATGCGACGCCCGACTCGCCAAGGCTCTCGGTATCCGCCATCACGTGCGCCTGGCCGACCTCGACGAAATCCGCGGCGCCGAAGAAATCGCCGACCGCGATCTGATGACGCAACGCCTGCTGGCGCACCGGCCCCGCGTCGCCGGCCAGCATCGCCTCTTCTTCCGCGGTGAGTCGCATCGCGGTCGCGTCAATCGATCGTCGCGCCGGACGCTTCCACCGCCTTGCCCCACTTGGCGAGCTCGGCCTCGCCGAAGCGCGCGAAATCGGCGCGCGAGCCGTCCAGCACTTCGACGCCGCGTGGCTCGAGCAGCGCGCGAAATGCCGGCGATTGCGTAACTTGCCGGATCGCCGCGTTGAGCTTGTCGGCGACGTCGGCGGGCATGCCGGCCGGGCCGTACACGCCCCACCATGCGGTCGCCTCGAAGCCGGCGAGCCCGGATTCGGCGAACGTCGGCGCGTCGGGCACGGCGGCCGAGCGCTTGGCGCTGCTGACGCCGAGCAGCACGAACTTGCCGGCCTGCACATGCGGCAACACCGATTGCAGCGGATCGAACATCGCGTCGATCTGCCCGCCAAGAAGATCGGAGATCGCGGGCGCGCTGCCGCGATACGGAACGTGCTTCAGGTCGACGCCGGTGGCGGCGCGGAACATCTCGCCGGTCAGGTGACCCGGCGTGCCGTTGCCGGCGGTGCCGAACGTGATGCCACCGGGTTGCGCCTTGGCTTTGGCGATGAACGTCGCGATCGAATGCACGCCGAGCTTCGGCGAGACCACCAGCGTCACCGGGGCGGCCGCCACCGCCGCGATCGGCGTGAAATCCTTGCGCGGATCGTAGGCGAGCTTGCGATAGAGGCGCGCATTGATCGCCTGCGTGCCGACGGTGCCCATCAGCAGCGTGTAGCCGTCGGGAGCAGACTTGACGACCGCTTCCGCGCCGATCGTGCCGCCGGCGCCGCCGCGATTGTCGACGATCACCTGCTGATGCAGCGACTCCGACAGGAACTGCGCGAGCGGGCGCGCGACGAAATCGGTGGGACCGCCGGCCGGGAACGGCACGACGAGCCGAATCGCATGTGCCGGGAAGGCATCGGCGGCATGCGCCGCGCCGACGACGAGCGAGCCAATCAGGAACGTCGCCAACGCGAGTGCGCGACCCGCGCTGCAGAGCGAAACACGCTGCATCGCTTTACCTCCCGTCATCAGTCCTGTCGGATCAGCCGTGCCGGTCCTCGTCGCCGAGCATCCGGTTGATCTGGTTGGGGTCGAACGCCTCGGCCACCGCCATCGTGTCGCCGCACTCGACGCCGTCGCGCATCAACTGCGCGACCAGCGCGTCGAAACGCGCGTCGGCCTCGGCGGCATGGTCGAGGAGCTTGTGGATCGCCTGCAGCACCGGGTCGTTCATGTCGGAGGCGATCGCGTAAGCCGCGAAGCCCATCTTCTCGGCCTGCGCCTCGCGGCGGCTGGCGGCCTCGGTGTCGCGCGCCTGGATCCGCGCCGGGATGCCGACGGCCGTCGCGCCGGGTGGGACGTCGCGCACGACGACGGCGTTGGAGCCGATCTTGGCGCCCTCGCCGACGACGATCGGCCCGAGAATTTTGGCGCCCGCGCCCACCACCACGCCCGCCTTCAGCGTCGGATGGCGCTTGCCCTTGTTCCACGACGTGCCGCCCAGCGTGACGCCGTGATAGAGCGTCGAGTCGTCGCCGATCTCGGCCGTCTCGCCGATGACGATCCCCATGCCGTGGTCGATGAAGACCCTCCGGCCGATCGTCGCGCCCGGATGGATCTCGATTCCGGTCCAAAAACGGCTCCAGTGCGACAGCCAGCGTGCGAGCCAGCGCAAGCCGCTCGACCACAACGGGTGAGTGACCGCACGGTGCCAGATCAGCGCGTGGACGCCCGGGTAGCAGGTGAGCACTTCCCAACGGGTGCGGGCCGCGGGGTCGCGGTCGAACACCACGGCGATGTCTTCGCGCAGATGGTCGAGCATGGCCGCGATTCTGGCATTTCCGAGTCGTTTACTCAACTATTGCCCAGCGGACGCGCGGGTATAGTCGCGTCGATGCGCCGGCCGATCCGAACGTCCCTGCTCGCCGTCGCGTGGCTGGTGGCCGGGATCGGAGTCGCAGCCGGCGAGCCGACGGCGCGGGCGACGTCACCCGCACCGGCAAATCCAGCCGCACCCGTAACGACATCCCCGCCGGTAATGCCACCCGCGGCGGCAACCCCAGCCGTGCCCGACGCCCGGCCCTCGCCGCCGAGCCCGGTGACGATCCGCCGGCCCGTCGCCGCCAAGCCCTGCGTATCGGCCACGCGCAAGCTCGAGCGTGAGCAAAGCTCGCTCGAGACGGCAGAGGCCGACGTCGCGCGCTATCACAAGCTTCAGCAGAGCTGCCGCAGCAAGCTCACGTGCGCGCGCTACGCAGCGGCGCTGAAATGGCTCGACAACCGCGTCGACCGCCACCAGCGGCGCATCGAGCGCTTCGCCACGAGCCGCCGCGACGCGTGCAAGGACATCTGAGCGGCGTAACCGTTACTGCAGCACGATCGCCGCGAGCAACAATCCCAGCGTGACGAACGCGAACAGCACCGCGTAGAGCAGGAACAACAGGAATCCGCGGAAGAGCGTCAGCGTCCAGCCGCCGCCGTACACCGCACGCAGCGACATCAGCAGGTACACCGGCGCGCCGACGAAGAACAGGAACTTGGCGACGCCGCCGAGCCCGCTCGCCAGTGCGTCGATCGCGATGACGAGCGTCGTGAGCGTGAACAGGAACGCGTGGTTGTGCGCGGCGAGCACGAGGTGGCCGGCGAAGCGCCGCGGCCGCTCGGGATAGCGCCGGCTCGGCAGCGGGTAGACGATCATCAGCAGGATCGCGAACGCCGGCAACAGCGCGATCGCCGCGTACGGCCCGTAGCGGAACACGTTGGTCATCAGCTGGCGCAGCTTGACGTCGCGCGGCAGGTGGTTGAACTGCTCGATGCGCTCGCGAATCGCGGCCGGGACCACGTTGTTGCGATCGCGCGCGACGCCGACGTTGAGGTCGCTGTCGATCGTCAGGTCGACGTCGCCGCCCGGCCCGATGCGCACGTGCGCGGTGTCGTCGTCATCACCGGCGTCGCGGCCGGCGTCCCTGGCCGGCTTGGGTCCGCCCTTGCGCGGCGCGTCGGCATCGGCGCGTGCGGCGTCGCGCGCGGCGGCGGCCGCCGATGGCGCGGATGGCGCGCCGGATGTTGGCGCCGCGTGTTGCGCGCCACCATCGCCAGCCTTGGACTTCGCCGCATCCTTCTGAGCGGGATGCGCGGATTCACGCAGGTCGCGCTCGACGACGGCGTTGAACGGCGCGTCGATCGCGAGCCTTATCGCCGCGAACGCGACGATCGACGTGACGAGGAAAAGCCGGCCGGGACGCACGTAGCGACGGCGCCGTCCGGCGAAATACTCGCGCGTGAGGAAACCCGGCCTGACGAGGAGCGCCCGCAGCGTTCGCCACAGCCGGCCGTCGAAGGCGACGTAGCGGCCCGCTGCCTCGCGCATGAACTGGCGCGCGGTCGGTAGCGCGATCTTCGTTTCCTGTCCGCAATGCGCGCAGAAGACGTCGCCCGCGGCAAGCGCGTGTGCGCAATTGCGGCAGGCCTGGGCCTCCGCTGGCGGCACCGGCGCGCCAGCAGTCACCGGTCGGTGCTCCGCGCGTCGCGCGCGAGAGAACTGGCGCTGCGCGCCGGGCACCCGCGACGAGCGTTCGTCCTCATGGCATGCGCCCGCTGTCGCGCATCATGAGCGCATCGACGCGGGCGAGGATGCCGCGCAGGATGTTGATCTCCTCGCGCTCGAGGCCCGCGCGCGCGAAGAGGCGCCGCAGCCGCGGCATCAGCCGGCGCGGACGGCGCGGGTCGAGGAAGCCGATGTCCGCGAGCGTGCGCGCGGCGTGCGTGTGCAGGCCCTCGATTTCGTCCCGCGTTGCCGGCGCGAAGCGCGGCGCGCGCCACACGGCGCCGCCCTCGGCCGCCATCCGCCATTCGTACGTCGCCACCTGCACGGCGGCGGCGAGGTTGAGCGACGCATAGGCGGGGTTCGCGGGAATCGTCGCGATTAGCGTGCAGCGCGCGAGCTCGTCGTTGGTGAGGCCGCTCATTTCGGTGCCGAACACCAGCGCGACATCGCCGTCGCCGGCGTCCGTCGACACCGCGAGGCACGCCGCGTCGCGCACGTTCATCACGCGGCCGGCGAATTCGCGTGGCCGCGCGGACAGGCCGATCGCGCACGAGCAGCCGGCGAGCGCGGCGTCGAGCGTGTCGACGATCGTCGCGGTGTCGAGGATCGCCGTCGCGCCGGACGCGCGGGCGGTCGCTTCGGCGTCCGGGAAGCGCTTCGGCGCGATGAGCGTGAGGCGCGCGAGCCCCATCGTCAGCATCGCACGCGCGGTCGCGCCGATGTTGCCCGGATGGGACGTGTTCGAAAGGACGACGCGCACGCGCAAGGCGCGCGCCGCGACGTCGATCGGCGGGGTCGGGTCGGTCATTGGACTGCCCTTCGCGCTCATTACTAGCCTTCGCGCTACGCGCTGCGGGGTTGATTCGCGCTGCGGGGTTGATTCGCGCTCGGGACGGCCCGTCGCGCTCATGCGGCCGTTAGAATACGCGGACTGCCGCCTCGCGGCGCGCGTCGAGCGCGTTCGCCCTCCCATGCACCCGATGCTCACGACGGCCGTCAAGGCCGCCCGCCGTGCCGCCAACGTCATCAACCGCGGCGCGCGCGACCTCGACCTCCTGTCCGTCAGCGTCAAGGGACCGCGCGACTTCGTCAGCGAGGTCGACCGCGCGGCCGAGGCGGCGATCGTGGACACGCTGCTCAAGACCTATCCCGATCACGCGATCCTCGCCGAGGAAGGCACGGCGAAGGGCGCGAATGCCGGCGCCGACTACGTGTGGATCATCGATCCGCTCGACGGCACGACCAACTTCCTGCACGGCCTGCCGCAGTACTGCGTGTCGATCGCGCTCGCGCACCGCGGCGTCGTCACGCACGGCACGATCCTCGATCCGGTGCGTGGCGACCTCTTCACCGCGTCGCGGGGGCGCGGCGCGTTCCTCAACGATCGGCGCATCCGCGTGTCGAAGCGCCAGCATTTGCGCGACTGCCTCGTCGGCACGAGCTTCCCGTTCCGCGACGGCAGCAACCTCGAGACGTACCTCGAGATGCTGAAGGTGATGACCGTGTCCACCGCCGGGCTGCGCCGACCCGGCGCCGCCGCGCTCGACCTCGCCTATGTCGCCGCCGGCTTCTACGACGGCTACTGGGTGCTCGGCCTCAACCCCTGGGACGTCGCCGCGGGCAGCCTGATGGTGCTCGAGGCCGGCGGCCTCGTCGGCGATTTCGCCGGCAACGACAGCTACCTCAACGGCGGCGAGGTGATCGCGGCGAATCCGAAGGCGTTCGCGCAGATCGTCGCGCTGATGGAACCGTTCCGCGCCGCGATCAAGCGGCCCGCCCCTCCCGCGCACGTGCCGTCCGAGTAGCGGCGGCACGACGCCCTTGCTCGGGTGCCGTCCCGGCGCTTGGCATCGCATTTGCAGCGCGAGCCTGTTGCGCCTCGTCCGGGCGCGTACCGGGATCCCGTCATGACGTCACGCTTCGCCCGCGCGTTGCGCGCACCCCTCGTTGCGACCGTCGCGATCGCGGCGCTTGCCGCCTCGGCCGGCGCCGCGGCCGACACGGCCACGCTGCGCGTCATGCTCGATCCGTCGTTCTCGCCACCCGGCGCGCTCTCGGCAGCCGGCAAGTCGCGTCTCGAGGCGCTCGCCGGCGTATCGCTCGGGATCGCGGGCTATTCCCGTACCGGCGCGGTCGACATCGCGCTGCCGGTGACCGTCGACGACGCGACGGCCGCCACACTGGCGCGGCGCATGCGCGAGGACCGCGCCGTGCTGTGGGCACAAGTGCCGCCGCGCGTCACCGTGGCGAAGTCGGCCGCCGCGACCGGCGACGGCCAGGGTACCGGCAACCGCTTCATGCTGAAGCTCGCGCCGGGCGTGACGCCCGATTGGGCGACGCTGCTGCCGACGCTCTCGGCGGCCATCGGCGCGCCGCTCGCGCACGAGCGCCGCATCGGCGGCATCGACGTGCTGACGCTGATGACGGCCGAGCCGCAACCGAAGATCGCGGCGATGGCGGGCGCGCTGGCCGCGCTGCCCGTGGTCCAGTACGCCGACGCCGTGCGCCGCGTCAAGGTCGCGCGCGCGCCGAACGATCCGCTGCTCGCGCAGCAATGGGCGCTGACCGATCCCGTGAGCGGCATCGGCGCCGAGGCGGCGTGGGGCGTCGAGACGGGCCTTCCCGATCTCACCATCGCGGTGATCGACACGGGCATCCTGCCGCACCCCGATCTCGACGATCGCGTGCTGCCCGGCTACGACTTCATCAGTGATCCGGCGAGCGCGCGCGACGGCGACGGCCGCGACCCCGATCCGACCGACGAGGGCGACTGGCACGACGCCGGCGAATGCGACGGCATGCCCGCCGAGGCGACGTTCTGGCACGGCACGTTCGTCGCGGGGCTCATCGGCGCCAGCGCCGACAACGGCATCGGCATCGCCGGCCTCAACTGGCATTCGCGCATCCTGCCGGTACGCGCGCTCGGCAAGTGCGGCGGGACGATGGACGACGTGCTCGCGGCAATGATGTGGGCGGCGGGCGTGCCGATCGACGGCGTGCCGGTGAACACGACGCCGGCGCGCATCATCAACATGAGCCTCGGCGGCTACGGCGCGTGCGACAACGCGATCCAGGAAGCGGTCGATGTCGCGTTGGCGCAAGGCGCGATGGTGGTCGCCTCCGCCGGCAACGCAAGCGACCTCGCGGCGAACTACGCGCCGGGCAACTGCGGCGGCGTGATCACCGTCGGCGCGATCGGCCGCAGCGGGGACCTCGCGAGCTATTCCAACTTCGGCAGCCGCGTCGACCTGATGGCACCCGGCGGCGACGTCGACGCCGCCGGCGACGATGCAGGATTCATCGTGTCGACGGCCAACGACGGCACGACGGTGCCGGGCAACCCGAGCTATGCCGAAGCGGCCGGCACGAGCTTCTCGGCGCCGATGGTGAGCGGCACGCTGTCGCTGATGCTCGCGCGCAACGTCAACCTGACATCGGGGCGCGCGCTGTCGATCCTCACCGGCAGCACGCGCAACTTCGTCGGCGGCACGCGCTGCAACGCGCCGGCGGTATGCGGGATGGGACTGCTCGACGCCGGCATCGCCGTTGCCAGCACCGTGCCGTCCTCGTCGGTCGCGCCGCCTGGCAGCGTACCGGTCGTCGAGTACTACCGCGCCGACCTCGACCACTATTTCGTCACCGCGTCGGCCGCGGAGATCGCGTACTACGACACGTTCCTCGCCGCGACATGGCAACGCACGGGCGGCCTGTTCTACGCGTACCCGAGCGGTGCGACCGCGCCCCCTGGCGCGCGCGCCGTTTGCCGCTACTCGGCCGCCGGCCTCGTCAATTCCAACTACTGGTCGGCGGATCCGTCGCAATGCGCGGCGGTCAAGGCCAATGCCGCCGGCGGCTGGACCGAGGACACGCCCGCCGCGTTCTGGATCGAGGTGGCCGATGCAAGCGGCCAGTGCATGGATGGCCATGTGCCGGTGTACCGCTTCTTCGACAACCGCCGCGACGCGAACCAGCGCTTCACCGTCGATCGTTCCGAGCGGCGCGCGATGCAGAACCGCGCGTGGGTCGCGGACGCCGACAATGGCACGGGCGCGGTGTTCTGCGCGCCGATCTGACGCATCCCCGTCATCCCCGCGAATGCGGGGATCCCGCCTTGGCGTTGCACGGGTAGCAACACGCCTCGAGTCGCGATGTCAAGGCTGGATTCCCGCATCCGCGGGAATGACGTTGGAACGCATCGC
Source organism: Burkholderiales bacterium (assembly GCA_025935675.1). GTDB lineage: Bacteria > Pseudomonadota > Gammaproteobacteria > Burkholderiales > Casimicrobiaceae > VBCG01. Next base: position 16,823 of record JAICUU010000002.1, on the reverse strand, counting down.
GTCAGCCGATCCCTACAAGCCAATCGGACGACGGCGGGTTAAGGCGCCCGCCGTCGCGCGGCATCCTGCGCTTGGATGATCGATGAACGCGCGTCCAAGCGCCGCCTTCCCTCGCCCCCTCCGGCCCGGATCGCCCGCCTCGCCCTGGTGCTCGGCGCCGCCGTGCTCGCCTGCGCCGCGCACGCCGACGTCATCGTCCTCAAGAACGGCGACCGCCTGACCGGCAAGGTCGTGCACAAGATGGGCGACGAGCTGACGTTCGCGACCGACTACGCCGGCACGCTGAAGCTCAAATGGTCGGACATCGCAGCGCTCGCCACGCCCAAGCCCGTGTCGTTGATGATCAGCGAGGAGCGCGTGCTCAAGGGCACGCTCGGCGCCGGCACGTCGGCCGGCCATGCGGTGTTCATTCCCGCGCCGCCACCCGGCGCGCCGAAGGGCGAGGCGCCACCGGCGCGCGACATCGCGCTCGCCGACGTGCGCTTCGTCAACCCGACGATCGAGGAGAGCGGCGCCGGCATCCTGTGGACCGGGCACGTCAATGCCGGCGGCGCGTCCACCAGCGGCAACAGCACCAACGGCACACTGCACGTCGAAGCCGACGTCACCGGGCGCGCACGCCATTCCCGCGTGCTCGCCGGCGGCGAGTACAACCGCGCGACCAGCAACGAGATCGAGTCGGCGTCCAACTGGCGGGCGCGCGGCGAGTACGACCGCTTCTATCGCAACAAGGATTTCTCGTACACGCGCGCGACGTTCGAGCACGACCCGTTCAAGGCGCTCGAGCTGCGCTCGACGCTCGGCGTGGGGATTGGCTACCAGTTCTACGAATCGCCGGCGCTCAACCTGTCGCTGCAGGGCGGCCTCGACTACGTCGTCGTCGACAACATCGGCGTGCCCGACCAGAACTACGCGGCGCCGGCGTGGGTGCTGCGCTACGACCAGAAGCCGTTCGGCCTCAACATGCAGTTCTTCCACCAGCAGGACGGCACGGTGAGCCTCGATTCGCGCAATTCGATCGTGCTGCACACGCAGACCGGCGTGCGCGCACCGATCGGCCTCGGCATCAACGCCACGCTGCAGTACAACTACGACTGGACCAGCGACCCGCCGGCCGGCCGCTTCAGCGCCGACCGCACGCTCCTCTTCACGCTCGGCTACGCGTGGTGACGCGCGGGTTTGCTATCGTAGCGGTTGCCTCGAAGCCGCCGGCACGCGCGCCTCGCGCGTGGCCCGGCCCGCACGTCGCGGCGCTTTTCGAACAACGACAACGCCGCCGCCGATGCACCGCAACGCCGACGCGCCGCCCGCGGCGTGGCTCGCCGCCACGCTCCTGTGGCTCTCCGGGAACACGCTCCGACTGACGATCCTCGCCGTGCCGCCCGTGCTGGCGACGATCCGCGACGATTTCGGCCTGTCCGCCACCCAGGTCGGCATGCTGTCGAGCGTGCCGCCGGCGCTCTTCGCGATCGCTGCGCTGCTGGGCTCGCTGCTCGTCACGAAGCTCGGTGTCAAGCACGCGCTGGTCGGAGGACTGGTGGTGATCGCGGTGGGCTCGGCGCTGCGCGGCGTGTCGCCGTCGTTCGCGATGCTGTTCGCGATGACCGTGCTGATGTCGGTCGGCATCGCGATCATGCAGCCGATCATGCCCACGGCCGTGCGCCAGTGGATGCCGGCGCACGTCGGCACCGGCACCGCGCTCTACACCAACGGGCTCCTGATCGGCGAGATCCTGCCGGTGATGTTCGCGGCATCGCTGGTGCTGCCGCTGGTCGGCGGCTCGTGGCGCGGCTCGCTGGTGCTGTGGTCGGTGCCGGTGGTGATCATCGCGCTCGTCGTCGCCGTCTGCGCGCCCCATGACGCGACGCCATCCGCGACGAGCCGCGCGCTGCCGTCGAAGTGGCTCCCGGACTGGCACAAGGGCCTCGTGTGGCGGCTGGGCGGCCTCTTCTGCTGCTTCAACACCACGTACTTCTCCACCAACGCGTTCCTGCCGATCTACCTCGCGAGCCACGGGCGTTCCGACCTGATCGGTCCCGCGCTGACCGCGCTCAACTTCGCGCAGCTCCCGGCGTCGCTATTGCTGCTCGGCACCGCGGGCCGCATCGAGCGCAAGGCGTGGCCCTATATCGCATGCGGCGTGCTGTCGGTCATCGGCGTCGCCGGCATCGTGCTCGACGTCGGATCGCGGACGATCCTGTGGACGGCGATGGTGGGCTTTGCCAACGCCGCCGCGCTGATCATCGGGCTCACGCTGCCGCCGCTTTTGTGCCATCGCGACGACGTCGCGCGCACAGCCGCGGGCACGTTCACGATCAGCTATGGAAGCGCGGTCGTGCTGTCGATCGCCAGCGGTGCGCTGTGGGACGCGCTCGGCGTGCCCGCGCTCGCGTTCGTGCCGATCGCGGGCGCGTCGCTCGCGCTGGTGCTCATTCCACTGGCGATGCGCCGCAAGGGCGAGCTCGTCTAGGCGCGCTGCAAGCCGGGTTCGTCCGGGCGCCGCGCGCCGCCGCGTGCGCGCTCAACGACGGCGCGTGCCACGCTTGCCGGCCTGCTCGAACGATTCGCGCGTACGCCCGTAGTTATCGGTGTCGACGCGACCCTCGCGAACGTCCTGCTCGGCGCGGTCGAGCTTCGGTCCCTCGGCGGGCGCCTTGGGATCGGCGCTCTCGTCGCGCTCATGCGGCGCCGGCAGCGGATGCGCCGCGGGCTCGCGTCGGCGCCGCAGCCATCGACCGGGCCGCGACTTCATCCTCGTGCTGGCATCGCGCTCGCTCACGGCCGCATGTTCGCCGGCCGGCGGTCGCGGCCGCTATCGGATGACGCCGCTTCCCGCGATCGGCGCTGCGCCGACAGTGCCGCGGAAGGGAATCGCAGCGCACGTTGACATGGCGCATGGCCGCGTTCACCATCCGCGCCCGGGGGTCAAGGGGTCGTCGCGGCACAGCGCTGGCCTGGCAGCCGTTCGCCGGCGCGGTGTGCCGACAGCCAAGGGGAAACCGACATGTATCTGCGCCTCATCATGGCCGGCGCGCTCGCGCTGGCCGGCGTCGTCGCGCACGCGGCGACCGTCACCGTCGTCGAGTACTACAACGCAAGCCTCGGCCATTACTTCATGACGCCGAGGTCCAACGAGATCGAGCTTCTCGACACGCACCAGTTTCCCGGTTGGGTTCGCACTGGCTTGGCGTTCGACGCCTACCATCCGGCGTCGCACCCGCCGAGCGCGGTGCAGATCTGCCGAATGTACAACGACAAATACAACGGCACGAGCTCGCACTTCTACGGCACGCTTCACGGCGATTGCGCGGTCACGCAGCAACTGTTTCCCGACTGGACTTTCGAGGACCCCGAGCTGTTCGACGCCGATGTGGGGAACGCTGCGGGAACGTGCCCCATCGGCGAGTACCCGGTCTTTCGCGTCTTCAACAACGGCATGGGCGGCGCGCCGAACCATCGCTTCACCAACAGTCCCGAAGTGGTCCAGCGGATGGTTGCCAAGGGCTACGCGTCCGAGGGACCGGCTTGGTGCACGACGTCGCTGCCGCCGGCGGTGATCCCGCCCCCGCCCGAAGCGTCGGCGGCCGGCGTGTGGACCGGCACGACCAGCGCGGGCGAAGCGGCGCTGGCGATGGTGCTCGACGACGGCACGTTTTACATCGAGATGCTGAAGGCCGGCCAAACCATCGAATCGGACGTCGTCTACGGCACGGCGGAAACGACCGATGGCCGCTTCGATTCGGCGGCGACCGATTCGCCGATCGCCGATGCGGCCGAGACACGGGGCGTCGCCCGCGCGATCGCCGTCAGCGGCACGTTTACCGAGGGCGGCACATTACACGTGACGATGGCGGGCACAAGCGGCGGACGCACGCTCGATGCGACGTACGCGCCGGGCGCTGTGTCGGCGGCCAGCCTCGCGACGCTGGCAGGCGGCTACGCGGGCTACACCGGGCATGCCGACGGCCGCCAAGGGGCCGGCGTCACGATCCAGGCGGACGGCAGCTTCAGCGGCGGCAACGGCGCGTGCTCGTTCGCGGGTGCTTTCACGCCGCGCGGCGATGCGCCCGTCTTCACGTGGACGATTCATGCCACGGCCGGCACGACCTGCCGCTTCGGCGCGGGTCCCATCACCGGCCTCGCGTTCCTGTCGGCGGACGGCCGCAAGCTGTCCGCCTTCGCGCCGTTCCCGACCGGCGAGACCGACGCCTATTTCATGATCGTGACGAGGCCTTGATCGCCGTCGCGCGGCTCGGGGCCGAAAGGCGCAACCCGTTTGCGGGTTGTGATCCGCGGCGGCCGTTCACGGCCGCGGCGTCAAAACAAGATCGCGCTGCGATGCGACGCGGAGAGATATTCGCACACCGCCTCCGAGCGATGGCCGACGGCGTCGACGGCAAGGCGAAGCCCCGGCTCCGTGCAGCCGAGCCGGTACGTCCAGTAGCGGACGTCGCCGTCCTCGGACAGGCTGATGTGGGATCGGTCGTGGGGCACGCGGGGTTCGTATTCGTCGCTCATCGCAAGGCTCGGTACGTCGAGCCCGGATCGTCGCCCGTGTGGTTGACAACGTGCAATCGGACAAATGCCGACAATGCGGTAGGAAGCGGCGAAGGAAATGGCGGAGAGTGAGGGATTCGAACCCCCGATACGTTGCCGTATACCTGATTTCGAGTCAGGCGCCTTCGACCACTCGGCCAACTCTCCGGACCGCGGATTATAGCAGCGCGATCGCGCGGGTCGCCCGCACGGGAACGATGAGGCGGCGCTCGCCTCGCTTGAGCGGGGCCGCGCGGTACGACTCGAGGACGACGCGGCGCTCGCTACGCCGCGGCCGCGCGCTAGTGCTTCTTCGGCGGCGAATGCGCCATCGCCTTCTCGGGCTCGGCGCGCGAGGACGGCGGCTTCTGCGGCTCGGCGCTGCCGCCTGTCGACGGCAGTTGCGGCGTGACGGTCACGCCCTTGGCCTTCTGCTGCGCGATGTAGATCTGCGCGACACGGTTCTGCGCGTTGGTCAGCTCGTTCTTTTCCTTGTCGGCAGTGGCCGTCTTCTTGGCCTCCGCCTCCGCCTTCTGGGCGTCCGTCATCGGCGGCGCCGGCGGCAGCTTGGCGTAGGCGGCGCTGCACGCGACGGCGATCGCGGCGACGACGACGGGGCGCAGTACATTCATCGGCAGGTCTCCATCCGGGCGAGCGCGCTCGCGTTCGTTGAAGTTCAGGCGGGCCGCGGCTTCACCGCGGGCTCCTTCGACGACGGCACCGCTTCGACATCGACGCGGCCGGCCTTGACGTCCTCGTACCAGTACAGGTGGTGCTCGCGGGCCCAGGTCTCGTCGACGTAGCCGGTCTTCATCGCCTGGTAGGCGCCGATCATGCCGATCGTGCCCATGTAGATGTGCCCGAGCCCGGCCATCATGAACAGGCATGCCGCCGCGAGGTGGATGATGTTCGCCCACTGCATCGTCTGGCGCGTCTGGTCGAAGTTGGCGAAATCGAGCACGAACCCCGAGGCGCTGACGACGACGCCGAGGAACAGCACGCCACCCCAGAACCACAGCTTCTCGCCCGCGTTGAACTTGCCCGACGGCACGTCGTGACCCGACAACATGCCGCCGAACTTGCGGATCCACACCATGTCGTAGGCGCGCCACCAGTTCCGGCGCACGAACGTGAAGAAGATGATGACGGTGCAGACCGCGAACACCGGCCCCATGAAGTTGTGCAGGGGCTTCGCGATCTGCGCAAGCCACGAGAACAGCGTGTGGCCGAGGATCGGCAACAGCATGCTCTTGCCGAAGCCGAGGATGATGCCGGTGATCGCGAGCACGACGAACGCAGTGGCCGTCGTCCAGTGGATCAGCTGCTGGAACGGCAGGAAGCGACGGATCTTGCGCCCGGTCATCGGCGAATGCAGCCGCAACGGCCCCTTCCACAGGTAGAACGCCGCGATCGCGACCAGGATCACGACGATGGCCCACCCGCCGTAGACGGCGACCTGGCCGTTGCGCAGCGCGCGCCACGTCTGCCCGCCCTGCTGGATCAGCACGTTGGTCTCGCGGCCGCGCACCTGCGTCACCTGCGGCCGGCCGGAGCGTACCTCCGACCACACCGGCTGGTTGTTGAGCGGCTGGGTCTCCTGCTGGAGCTGCTGGGCCTTGGCCGACGCCGCATCGTCGGCGTTGAGCGCCGGCGATTGCGCGTGCGCCGGCATTGCCGACAGCGCTGCCCAGGCGACGACGACCGCGAGGGACCTCGCGGCACGCATCGCGCGCGACATCACGGGATCATCGTGGCCGGCCATTGCGTCAACCGCCGATCCGCTTGTACTCGTTCTGGTTCTGCGCGCGCTGCTTGAGCACGTTCGTCCACTCCTGCTCGTTGCCATTGAACGGCGCGTTGGACCAAGCCGGCGTATCGGGCTTGCCCGAATACGTGCCCTGCTTGTAATCGACGACCTGCGGACGCTCGCCGCAGCCCGCCAGCATCAACGCCGACAACGCCGCCGCCAGCGGCACCACGATTGCTTCGAGCCGGCGCGTCATGACTTGCCTCCCTGGGGTGCTGCGGGCCCTGCGGAAGGCGCAGGCGTCGCGCCCGCGGGTCGCGGGGCGCCGTTGCCGCCGGCGGGCGCCTTGTACGCGGTCGCCCAGCCCCAAACCTCGGCGCCCTTGCCGCGGCGAAGCACGCGATCGCGATAGATGTCGGCGAGGACGTCGCCGTCGCCGGCGAGCAGCGCCTTGGTCGAGCACATCTCGGCGCACACCGGCAGCTTGCCTTCGGACAGTCGATTGCGGCCGTACTTCTCGAATTCCGCGGCCGAGCCGTCGGGCTCGGGGCCGCCGGCGCAGAACGTGCACTTGTCCATCTTGCCGCGCACGCCGAACGCGCCGAGCTGCGGGAACTGAGGCGCGCCGAACGGACATGCGTAGAAGCAGTACCCGCAGCCGATGCACATGTCCTTGTCGTGCAGCACGACGCCCTGGTCGGTCTTGTAGAAGCAGTCGACCGGGCACACCGCCATGCATGGCGCGTCCGAGCAGTGCATGCAGGCGACCGAGATCGAGCGCTCGCCGGGGACGCCGTCGTTCATCGTCACCACGCGGCGGCGGTTGACGCCCCATGGAATCTCGTGCTCCTGCTTGCACGCGGTGACGCAGCCGTTGCATTCGATGCAGCGCTCGGCATCACACAGGAATTTCATTCGCGCCATGGCGTTGCGACCTCCGTTAGACCTTGACCACCTGGCACAGCGTGGTCTTGGTTTCCTGCATCATCGTCACCGAGTCGTAACCGTACGTGGTGGCCGTATTGACGGCCTCGCCGCGCACGATCGGATGCGAGCCTTCCGGATAGAACGCCAGCATGTCCTTGCCCTGCCACCAGCCCGAGAAGTGGAACGGCACGAACGTGGTGCCGGGCCCGACGCGCTGGGTGACCAGCGCGCGCACCTTGAGCTGCGCGCCGGTGGGCGTCTTCACCCACACGTAGTCGCCGGCCTTGACGCCACGGTCGTTCGCGTCCTTCGGGTTGATCTCGACGAAGTTCTCCTGCTGCAATTCGGCCAGAAAGCGGTTCGAGCGCGTCTCCTCGCCGCCGCCCTCGTACTCGGTCAGGCGGCCCGACGTCAGCACCAGCGGGAATTCCTTGCTGATGTCGTGGTTGCGCTGCTGGACCGTCTTGAACAGCGTCGGCAGCCGCCAGAACACCTTCTTGTCGTCGTGCGTCGGGTACTTGTCGATGAGGTCGGGCCGCGGCGAGTACAGCGGCTCGCGGTGCTGCGGGATGCCGTCGGGGAAGTTCCAGACGATCGCGCGCGCCTTGGCGTTGCCCCACGGGTGCACGCCGTGCTTCATCGTCACGCGCTGGATGCCGCCGGACAGGTCGGTCTTCCAGTTCTTGCCCTCGGCCGCCTTCTGCTCGTCGGGGGTGAGCTCCGTCCACCAGCCGAGCTTCTTCATGAGCACGTGGTCGAACTCGGGATAGCCGGTGGTGAGCTCGCTGTCCTTGGGATGCGAACCGTCCTCGGCGAGCAGGCTGACGCCGTCGCGCTCGATGCCGAAGTTGGCGCGGAAGCAGCCGCCGCCGTTCATCATGCTGCGCGACTCGTCGTAGAGGTTGGGCGAGCCCGGGTGCTTGATCTGCGGCGAACCGTAGCACGGCCACGGCAGGCCGAAGTAGTCGCCGTCGCACGGACCGCCGCTGGCGCGCAGCGTCTTGACGTCGAACGTCGCCATGTTCTTCATGTGCAGCTTGAGCCGCTCGGGCGACTGGCCGGTGTAGCCGATCGTCCACATGCCGCGATTGATTTCCTGCAGCACCGACTCGATCTCCGGCTCCTCGAACTTGCGGTCGCCGTCGGGCTTGACGATCTTGTAGTTCTTGACGAACTCGGGGCCGTAGCCGAACTTCTTGGCGAACGCGTACATGATCGCGTGGTCGGTCTGCGACTCGAACATCGGCGAGATCACGCGCTCGCGCCACTGCAGCGAGCGGTTCGACGCCGTCACCGACCCCGACGTCTCGAACTGCGTGCAGGCGGGCAAGAGATACACGCCGTCCTGGCGCACCATCGCCGCCATCGCCGCGGTGGCCGACGGATAGGGGTCGACGACGACGATCGCGTCGAGCTTTTTCATCGCCTCGGCCATTTCCTTGCCGCGCGTCTGGCTGTTGGGCGCGTGGCCCCAGTAGACGATCGCACGCAGGTTGGAGTCCTGGTCGATCAGGTCGTTCTTCTCCGTCACGCCGTCGATCCACCGCGACACGGTGATCCCGGGCTTCTCCATCATCTCCTTGGAGGCGAACCGCTTCAGGATCCAGTCGTACGGCACGCCCCACACCGTCGCGAAGTGCTTCCATGCGCCTTCGGAAACGCCGTAGTACCCCGGCAGCGAGTCGGGGTTGGGGCCGATGTCGGTGGCGCCCTGCACGTTGTCGTGGCCGCGGAAGATGTTGGCGCCGCCGCCCGACACGCCGATGTTGCCGAGCGCGAGCTGGAGGATGCACGACGCGCGCACCATCGCGTTGCCGATCGTGTGCTGCGTCTGGCCCATGCACCACACCAGTGTCGACGGCCGGTTCTTGGCCATCATTTCGGCGGCCTGGAAGATCTGCGCCTCGGGCACGCCGCTCACTTCCTCGACCTTGTCCGGCGTCCACTTGGCGAGCACGTCCTCGCGGACCTTGTCCATGCCGTAGACGCGGTCGTTGATGTACTTCTTGTCTTCCCAGCCGTTCTTGAAGATGTGGTACAGGATGCCGAACAGGACCGGGACGTCGGTGCCGGAGCGGAAGCGGATGTAGTGGTCGGCGTGCGCCGCGGTGCGCGTGAAGCGCGGGTCGCAGACGATCATCTTCGCGCCGTTCTCCTTGGCATGCAGCATGTGCACCATCGACACGGGATGCGCCTCGGCGGCGTTGCTGCCGATGTACAGCGCGCACTTGGTGTTCTGCATGTCGTTGTACGAGTTCGTCATCGCCCCGTAGCCCCAGGTGTTGGCGACGCCGGAGACGGTGGTCGAGTGGCAGATGCGCGCCTGGTGGTCCATGTTGTTCGTGCCGAAGTACGACACGAACTTGCGCATCAGGTACGAGCCCTCGTTGCTGTGCTTGGAGCTGCCGACCCAGTACACGGCGTCGGGCCCCGATTCCTTGCGGATGGCGAGGAGCTTGTCGCCGATCTCGTTGATCGCCTGGTCCCACGACAGACGCTGCCATTTGCCGCCGACGAGCTTCATCGGCGTCTTGAGGCGCTGCGAATGGTCGTGCATGCCGTGCTCGCGCACGCAGGCGCCCTTCGCGCAGTGGCCGCCCAGCGAAAGCGGCGAATCGAACACCGGCTCCTGGCGCGTCCACACGCCGTTCTCGACCGTCGCGTCGACGGCGCAGCCCACCGAGCAGTGCGTGCACACCGTGCGGTGCACTTCGCGCTTGACGGTGTCGCCCTCGCCCGCGGCTTCGGCGGTGCCCACGGTGCCGAGCGGCAGTTGCGTCGCGAACGCGCCGGCACCTGCGGCGAGCCCTGAGCGACGAAGGAAGGCGCGGCGGTCCATCGTCGCGGCCTGCGCGGCGAGCCGTCGCAGCGGGGGCGTCGCGGTGTCGCCTCGGGATTTACGCGTCAGAAGCATGGCAACTCCGGGCTGGTGGGTTCAGTTCCTGGCGCTGGCGTAATAGCGGCGCACGTGGTCGGTCTCGCGGTAGCCGTCGGCAGCGGCGCGCGTCGGCGCCGGTGCGCCGACGGCAGCGGCGGCGGCAGTGGTCTCGGCGCCGATCGCGGCGGCGCTCGACGCACCGAGGGCGAACAGGAAGCGCCGGCGCGACGTCTGGGGTGGCACGGGATCGCTACGGATCCCGGAGGGAACGGGCGCGTCGATCGCGGCTTGGGGCGACCCGGCGCGGCGCCCATCACGACGCGAAGATTCGTGCATGGCGTCCTCCGAAGGAAACAACTCTGCGACGTGCTTATTGGTCAATGGCGAACGCGTCGCGCTCGATCGCCACTAGTACTTGAGTCAATTGTGCAACGTATCGGTATAGGTTTGCAAGAGCATGTTTGCATATTGCATTGCAGCACGCGTCGATCCACGGCCCGAGATGCGCGTCGAAGAACTGCTTTTGCTCGTCGATCGGCGACGGTGGTCGCGATCCATCGCCGACGATCAGCACGCGCATCGCTTCGCACAGCGTTGCAAGATGATCCTCGTAAATCGCAACATCGGGAAGGCGCGCGAGCCCGAGGCGCGCGAGATCGGCGCGCACGCGCACCAGCGGCCGCTCGGAGCGCGCGCCCACCACCCAGTGCGACGCGTGCAGGTCGAGATCGGATTTGCCGATGCCGATGAAAAGTGACGTGTATTCCTCGTCCGCGGATTCGGCACCGATCGCGGCGCTCGCCGCCCGCAGCCCGTTCCAGGCCTCGGACAGCCGCGAATCACCCTCGCCCGGCGGCAATGCTGGCGCCGCCGCGACCCGCGCGAGGAGCGCGGCGTCGGGCCCCCGCGCGTAGAGCCGCGCGAGCAGCGCATAGAGGTCGGCGCGCGCGCGGTCCTCGGGCGCGATCGGCAAATGCACGGTCGCCGTGGCGGTCACCGGGCTATCGCGCCGTGGCGGCGAACTGGTCGATCACGCGGCAGTCGGCGCACATCCGCAGGCGCGCGAGCGCCTCCGGTGTCGCGAACATCGAATGCGTCGCGAGGCGCGCCACCATGTCGTCGATCAGCTTGGCAGCGCCGAGCGCCTTGCCGCAGCGCGTACACGCCGCGACGCGTGCCGCGTTGAGCACGCGCAGCGCCTTTGCCGACGGCTCGAGGCAGAGGCCCGGCCGCAACGTGATCGCGTGCTCGGGACACGTCGCCTCGCAGATGCCGCATTGCACGCAGCGCGACTCGATGAAGCGCAGCTCGAGCGTGTCCTGGCCGTCGGCGAGCGCACCGACCGGGCAGGCGCCGACGCAAGCGAGGCACATCGTGCAAGCGCTCGCCGCGACCTCGATCGCGCCAAAGGGTGCACCGCCCGGCAGCGGGATGTGCGTCTGCGGCGTGGGCGCGTGGCGCGCGAGATGCTCGATCGCCATCGCCAGCGTCGTGCGCTTGTCCGCGTCGACGGCGAACGTCGCCGTGACGCGCGGCGCGAGCGGCGGAGCCCAGCGCCACAGCGCGTCGTCGAAGCGCGCGGGATCGGTGTCCACGAGGCGGAAATGCTCGCCCTGGTAGCCGAGCGCGTTGGCGATCGTCTCGCCGAAGCGCATCTGCGCCTCGATCGCCTCGCGGTAGCTCGGCGCGAGGTCGGGACCGGCGAGCACCGCGATGCGCGAAGCGCCCGACGCGAGCGCCGCGAGCCACAGGTCGAGCCCTACCGACGCGACGTGATGGACCTCGACCGGGATCACCGCCGACGGCAGCCCGCGACGATGCCGCGCGGCCTGCGCGATCGACGCGGCGCCCTGCGCCGCGTGCAGCAGAATGACCGGGTCGCGGCCGCCGGCGGCGGTGTACGTGTCGACCAGCGTGCGCACGCGCCGCGCGAGATCGGGCATCGACGGGTACGCATAGCGCATCGCGCCGCTCGGGCACACGGTCGCGCAGCCGCCGCAGCCCATGCAAAGGTGCGGCTCGACGACGACATGGTCGCCATCGGCGCGGATCGCGCGCGTCGAGCAAACGTCGATGCACGCGCTGCAGCCCTCGACCTGCGAGCGCGAATGCGCGCAGATCGACGCCTTGTAAGCGAAGTAGCGCGGCTTCTCGAACTCGCCGGCGAGCGACGCCACCTCGACCAGCGTGCGAGCCTGGGCCGCGACGTCGTCGCCGGGAGCGAAGTAGCCCTGCGGCGTGTCGAAGCCCCTGAGCGACGGCACGCGCTGCAGGTCGACGACCGCATCGAAGCGCGCGCTGCGCGTGGTCTTTTCGCGCTCGAAGTCGATCGCGCCGACTTCGCCGCACGCCGCGACACACGCCCGGTGGTCGCGGCAGGCGTCGAGGTCGATCTGGTAGTCGAAGCCGATCGCGTGCTCGGGGCAGGCGCGGATGCAGGCGTTGCAGCGTGTGCACGCGTCGAGATCGATGGGGTTGTCGACGCGCCATTCGACGTCGAACGCGCCGAGCCAGCCGGCGACGCGGGTGAGCGCACCGGCGTGCGTGGCGAAGTCGCGCGTCGCGGGCAGCTCGACGCCGTCGTCGCGCGAGGTGACGAGCACGGTCACCGCGGCGTGGCCGTCAAGCGCGCGCGCCCAGCGCAGCGCCTCGGCCGCGGGCCCGGCGACGAGGACCTGGCCGCCCGAGCGGTACGTGACGACCGGCACCGGATCGGGCTCCGGCAGCGCCGCGGCGGCGATCAGCGCGGCGATCTTCGGCGTCGCCGCGCGCGCGTCGCTCGACCAGCCGCCGTTCTCGCGGACATTGACGAAGCGGATCGTGCGCACGTGTCCCGCACGCTCGGCGGCGCCGTTGAAAAGATGCGCCTCCTGCGTGCACGCGACCAGCACGTCGCCGCGCGCGCCGTCGGTGAAGTCGCCGAGCTCGCGATGACACAGCATGGTGCGCACCGCGGGCGCCTCGGGCAGCGCGAGCGCGCGCCCGAGCGCGTCAGCGTCGAGCGGCTGCGTGCCGTTGCACGAGCACAGGAACAGCGATTTGTCGGCGACGTCGGTCATGTCTTTTGTGAAGGCGCGAGATGCTCGCGCGAAATGGCGGGTTGTACGGCGCCGTCCGCGCCGATGGCGTCGGGATCGATTTCGGCGACGCTTGCCGGAAGCGGGATCGGCGCTTCGAGCGACACCGGTGACGCAAGCGCTGCGTCATCGCCCGCGTCGGCGATTTCCACGGGCGATTCGGCGCTGCCGGCGTCAGGCACGTCGCTCGCCGGCGCCGCCGTCGGCGCCAGCGTCGCAACGGCGTGCTGAAGCTGCGCCAGCATCGACGGCGGGATCGGATCCGGCTTCGTGTAGTCGTCGATGTAGACGTCGAGCCCGTCCATCACGTTGAAGCGCGGGTCGCGCAGGAGCTTGCGCACCGCCGCGCGCCGCACGTCGGCGTCGACGCCGTTGGCCATGAATGCGGAGAAATCGGAATCGAAGGTCAGCGCGTCGACATCGGGGAGAGGCACCGCGACCGGCGCGTCGCCCGCCTCCGGCAAAACCGCGCCGGCCGGTGCTTGCGCCGGCACGCGATCGGCGGCGACACCGTCCTGTCGCAGCCGAGTGTCATCGCCCGCGACGTTCGCACGGCCGCGCCGCGCGTCACGCTTGCGCGCCGACCAGCGCGACAGCGAGAAGCGCTTTTCCGCGGGATTCCCGGGGACGCTCACGACTCGCGACGCGGCGCGTTCGCGCCCACCGGCGGCGCATCGGCGTACGGGCCCACCCGACGACGCTTGCCCTTGACCTCGGGCGTGTAGTTGGCGGCGACGTAGGCATCGAGCCACGCGAGGATCTCGATCGGCATCGGCACCGGATCGACGGTCTCGCCGCCGTCCATCGAGCGCGCGGCCTCGTGGTAGCTCACCGTCGCGAACACCGGGTACACGGGTGGCGTGCGCCTGTCGTCGCGCCGCCACATCACGAAGACCTGCGGCGCGTCCTCGCGCACGTTGAGGTAGTAGCCCTCGCCCTCGCTGCGATGGATCTCGAGCGCGAAGCCCGCGAAGCGCCACAGCGTCATTTCCGCGTCGTCGCGAAAGCACACCGGCGGCGCCGCGACGACGTCGAGATCGTCCTGCGGCACGCCGGCGATCTCGATGCCCCACGGCGCCCACTTCTCGTCGGCCCATCGGCTCACGAGCGGTGTGCGGCGCATCACGATGTGCACCGGGAATCGCGGAATCTTCAAAGTCGTCATCTGCGTTCGCAGGGACATCGCCCTCGGTCAGTGGTCAAATCGGCAATGCGTGTCCGATGCGTCCGAAGGTATCGCGACGCACCGCGTTTGACAACCGGTGCGACGCGTCGTTTCGCTCTGCTACCATCGGTCAAAGGACGCTCGCTGACGCAATCACCTATGGTCATGAAGGTCATTCCGCTCGCCGACCGCCGCGATGCCGAGCGCCGCGCCCGCCTGCTGGCCGAGCGCGACGCCGCGGGCACGCGCGACGCGCAGCCGCTCGACATGCGCGGGCGGCCGCTGCACGACCTGCGGATCTCGGTCACCGACCGCTGCAACTTCCGATGCGTTTATTGCATGCCGAAGGAGATCTTCGGCCGCGACTACAAGTTCCTGCCCCAGGACAAGCTGCTGACGTTCGAGGAAATCGCGCGTGTCGCGCGCGCGTTCGTCGCTGCAGGTGTCGCCAAGATCCGCCTGACCGGCGGCGAGCCGCTGCTGCGCCGGCACCTGGAGCGACTCGTGGCGATGCTGGCCGAATTGCCCGTCGAGCTCACGCTGACGACCAACGGCGTGCTGCTCGCCAAAAAGGCGCGCGCGCTGCGTGACGCGGGGTTGAAGCGCGTCACGGTGAGCCTCGATGCGCTCGACGACGCGACGTTCAAGGCGATGAACGACGTCGACTTTCCGGTCGCCGACGTGCTGGCCGGCATCGACGCCGCCGCCGCCGCGGGCCTCGCGCCGATCAAGGTCAATGCCGTGATCAAGCGCGGGGTCAACGTGCACGCGATCGTGCCGCTGGCGCGCCGCTTCAAGGGCACCGGCCACATCATGCGCTTCATCGAGTACATGGACGTCGGCCATACCAACGGCTGGCGGATGGACGACGTCGTGCCCGCGGGCGAGATCGTCGCGGCGATCGACCGCGAGATGCCGATCGAGCCGGTCGCGCCCAACTACACCGGCGAAGTCGCCAAGCGGTGGCGCTATCGCGACGGCAGCGGCGAGGTCGGCGTGATCGCGTCGGTGACGCAGGCGTTCTGCAGCGACTGCACGCGGGTGCGGCTGTCGACCGACGGCAAGCTCTACACGTGCCTCTTCGCGCGCAGCGGCGACGACGTTCGCGCGCAGCTTCGCGCAGGCGCGAGCGACGACGAGATCGCCGCGCTGGTGCGCGCGATCTGGTCGCTGCGCGCCGACCGCTACTCGGAGCTCCGCAGCGAGGCGACGCGCCGGCTCGACAAGGTCGAGATGAGCTACATCGGCGGATGAGCGCGCAAGGTCGCCCCGGGCGCGACGCGGCCGACGCCGGCGGCACCCGCTACCGCCCCGTCCTCACGCACAACGCGCGGCCCGCCACCTTCGACGTCGAGGCCGTCGACGAGAACGGCCAGCGCCGCGACGTGTCGATCGCCGGCGAGCACCCGCTGACGATCTACGTCGACAAGCAGGAGCTCCTGACGCTGATGACGCTGGGCGCCGCGCCCGAGGCGCTGACGATCGGGTACCTGCGCAACCAGCGCCTCGTCAACGACATCCGCGACATCGTCGCCGTGCAGGTCGACTGGGACACCGAGTCGGTTGCGGTGAAGACGCGCGGCGGCTTGGCCGACCTCGCGGAGAAGACCGCGAAGCGCACCAAGACATCGGGGTGCGGCCAGGGCACCGTGTTCGGCGACCTGATGGCCGAGATCGACGACGTGAAGCTGCCGCCCGGCGCGACGCTCACGCGCGACGCGCTGTACGCGCTGCTCGAGCGCGTGCGACTCCACGAGACGATCTACAAGCAGGCGGGCGCAGTGCACGGCTGCGCGCTCGCGAGCAACGACGGCGACGCGAGCGAGATCCTGATGTTCGTCGAGGACGTCGGCCGCCACAACGCCGTCGACGCGATCGCCGGGCAGATGTGGCTCGACGGCATCGACGGCGGCGACAAGATCTTCTACACGACCGGGCGGCTCACGTCCGAGATGGTGATCAAGGCCGCCCAGATGGGCATCCCGTTCCTCGTGTCGCGCTCGGGATTGACGCAGATGGGCTACGAGATCGCGCAAAAGGTCGGCATGACGATGATCGGCCGCGCCACCAACCGCCACTTCCTGCTGTTCACCGGCGCCGAGCGGTTCAGGGGATGAGCGCCGACCGGCCGCTCGCATCGGGCACTCGGGGCGCTCGCGCCACCGAGGTGGAAAGCGCGCGCAGCGCGCTTCGGGGGGCCACCCGTTGATCGGCACGAGCTCGATCACCGGCCTCGTGCTCGCCGGCGGCCAGGGCCGCCGCATGGGCGGCGTCGACAAGGGCCTCGTGGACTTCGACGGGCGGCCGATGGTCGCGCACGTCATCGATCGCTTCGCCCCGCAGGTCGCGACGATCGTCGTCAACGCCAACCAGAACGCCGAGCGCTACGCGGCATTCGGCTACGCCGTCGTCGCCGACGCGGTGGGCGGCTTCGCGGGCCCGCTCGCCGGCCTGCAGGCGGGGCTCGCGTTCGCGACCACGTCGCACGTCGCC
>JAICUU010000251.1 GCA_025935675.1 Burkholderiales bacterium | reverse complement strand
GCCTCGGCCGTTATCAGGTGGACGGGAATCGCGTCGCTCGAGAAGGCGTCGATGGCGAGCAGGTCGAAGCGCTGCGGCGGCTCGCGCTCGAGGTTGAGGCGCGCATCGCCGAGTGCCAACTCGATCGTCGCGTCGCTGTCGCGCAGGTACGTGAACCATGTGCGCGCGATGTCGACGACGGCGGGATTGATGTCGTAGATGCGGAACACGTCGCCCCTGGCGCCATACACGGCCAGCGTGCCGGCGCCGAGGCCGATCATGCCGACACGCAATGGCGTGAGGCTCGGATTGAGCGACTCGAGGACAAGGCCGATACCCGAGGTCCGCGTGTAGTAGCTCGACGGACCGCGCGCACGTCCATCCGCGAGGTATTGCGTGCCGTGGACGATCGTACCGTGGATAAGCGAGCGGTGGTGCGTCGGGCCTTCGCCGGTGTCGAGCACGCGCAGCACGCCGTAGAAGTTGCGTGTCGCGACGATCGTGGACGCGTAGAAATCGGCGATCGCGTAGCCGCCCGCGCCCAGCGTGACGACGAGCGTGGCGACGCCGAGCGTGGCGAAGGCCGGTCCCATCCGCCGCGATCGCAGCACCAGCAGCACCGCGCAGGCGCAAAGGCCGAACGCGAGCTCGAAGCTCGCCGGCAGCACGAGCGGCGCGACGATCCCGACGAGCGCCGCGCCCAGCGCGCCGCCCAGCGCGACCATCAGGTAGAAGCGCGTCAGGTGGCGCGGCGACGGCTTCAGGCTCGCGAGCTGGCCGTGGCAGAACATGCACGCGACGAAGAGGCCCGCGACGAACACGCCGAACTGCAGCGCGAGCTCGTGCGTGACGCGATCGTCGGCAACCGTCCATGCCATCGCGCCAAGCAGGGCCGCCGCGGCGATGAACACCCACGCCCGCGGATACCAGCGCTCGGAGTCGAAGCACAGGATGAACGTCAGCAGGTAGATCGACAGCGGCACGACCCACAGGAGCGGCACCGCGGCGACGTTCTCGGTGAGGTGGTTGGTGACGGCGAGGAGCAGCAGCGAGCCTGTCGCGGCGAGCGCCACCCACAGCCATTGCCGGGCGCGCGAAGGCGGCGGCTCGCGGCGGATCGCCGATGCCGTCGATGGCGCGATCGGCTGCGTGCCCGCGTCCATCGGCAGCGCGCGCAGCGTCGTCCATGCGGAAGCAGCGCACAGCAACGCGAAGCCGGCGAAGAGCCACGACCACGCGACGGCCTGGACGCGCGTCGCGATCCATGGCTCGATGAGGAGCGGGTAGCCGATCAGCGCGAGGAGCGATGCCGCGTTCGACAAAGCGAAGAGACGGTACGGACTCCTGCCCGCGTACCGGCGTGCGAGCCACGCCTGCAGCAGCGGGCTGGTGGTCGCGAGCACGAAGAATGGAAGGCCGATCGTTGCGGCGAGAAGCCCCAGGATCAGCCCGAAGGGATTCTCGGTGCCCAAGGGCTTCCAATGCGCGGCGGGCACGATCGGCAGGAGCGCCACGGCGACGGCGAGCAGCCCGACGTGCACGGCGATCGCATGACGCGCGGGAATCCGGCGTACCAGCAGGTCGGCATACGCGTAGCCCGCGAGCAGCGCCGACTGGAAGAAGACGAGGCACGTCGTCCACACCGCCGCGGAGCCGCCGAACCAAGGCAGGATCTCCTTGGCGACGATCGGCTGGACCAGGAACAGCAGAAACGCCGACAGGAAGATCGTGCAGGCGTAGAGCGGCATGGGAATAGGCGGATGGTCGCGCATTGTACGATCGCGCCGCCCTTCGACGTGCCGGCACGGCGCCGGCGCGCGTCGCCTGGGGCGATCGTCGGACGCATCCTGCGAAGCGCCGATGGACACGGGTGTCCCTATAATCGTCGCGAATTCATGGAGGAGAGTCGCATGGAGCTCCGACGTCCGATGCCGCGACGCAATGCGTGCCGAGCTGCTGCCGGCGACGCGCGCACCGCATCACGATGACCGGCACGCGCACGTTTGACGCGGCGTGTCTTGCGACCGCCGTCGCCGCGGTGATGGAGGCGGCCGGCTCGGCGCGCGGCGAGGCGACGACGATCGCCCGCCGCCTCGTCGATTCGAACCTTGCCGGCCACGAATCGCATGGCGTGCTGCGCGTCGGCAAGTACCTCGAATGGGTGCGCGACGGCTGGCTCGTGCCCAACGCCACGCCGAGCGTCGTGTTCGACAACCCGGCGCTCGCGATCGTCGACGGCCAGCGCGGCTTCGGGCAGGTGATCGGCGAGCACGCGGCGAAGCTCGGCATCGCCAAGGCTGCGACGAGCGGCATCGCGATGATCGGCCTGCGCAATTGCGGGCACTTGGGGCGCCTCGGGGATTGGGCCGAGATGGCGGCGGAGGCGGGGCAGGTGTCGCTGCACTTCCTCAACACGTCGGGCGCGCAGCGCGTCGCGCCGCACGGCGGCAGCGACCGGCGCCTCTCGACCAATCCGATGGCCGTGGGCGTGCCGCTCGAGGGCGAAGCGCCGGCGATTCTCGACATCACCACGTCGGTGGTCGCCGAGGGCAAGCTGATGGTGGCGCGCAACAAGGGCGAGCAGGTGCCGGCGGGCTGGATCGTCGACAAGCACGGCCGTCCGACCGTCGACCCGGACGCGTTCTACGACGGCGGCGCGCTCCTCACGATCGCCGCGCACAAGGGCTCGGGGCTGTCGATCATCACCGACCTTCTCGCCGGCGCCGTGACGACGGGACGCAGCTCCGATCCCGCCGACACGGTGCTGCGCAACAACATGCTGTCGATCTACATCGCGCCCGCCGTCTACGATCGCGACGGCGCGGTGCTGCGCGAGGCGCGGCGCCTCGTCGATTACGTCAAGGCGTCGCCGCCGCTCGATCCGGCGTCACCGGTGCTCGCGCCCGGCGAAATCGAGCGGCGCACGCGCGCGGCGCGGCTCGCGCACGGCGTGCCGCTCGACGGCAAGACGCTCGACGACCTGGTCGATGCGGCCGCCCGCGTGGGCATCGGCCGCGAGCGATTCGAGGCGATGCTGGCGGCGCAGTGAGCTCGCGGGTCGGCGCGGCCAAGGCGATCGGGCGTCAAGCGACCGCGCCCCTCCGATCAGGTAAAATGCCGGACTTTCGCGCGCGGTCCCCCGGACCGGTGCGCCGAATCGCCCGGCGGCTTTGCATGCCGCCGGGGCACGGCCAAGTAGCTCAGTTGGTAGAGCAGAGGACTGAAAATCCTTGTGTCGGTGGTTCGATTCCGCCCTTGGCCACCAACACCTTTGCGCCCTGTCGCTTCTGACCGGGCTTTTCATTTTCAAGCCAGGGCGCCCGGAACGCTCCGCCGAGCACGAATTCCCCGGGCGTTCCGTTGCATCGGCCCAACCGCTGGCGCCGAAATGAGACCGAGGGATCCGCTGAGCGCCTCGGCCAGCTGCTGCTATTGCCCATACGCTTGCAGCGTATACGCTTCAAGCGTATAGTCCGGATGGTCTTCATAGAGCTCCCGCTCTACCTGGTCTTCGCCTACCTCAAAACGCAGATGGACGACCTGACCGCGAAGCAGCTCAAGGCACTAGTGACCGTGATGAGCGAGGAGTTCGGGAAATGAAGAAGCAGGTTTTTGACGATCTGGTGCGAAGCGTTCGCGACATGAGTGGACACATGCGCGGCGAGCGCGTGAAGGGCGTGCGAGAACGGATCATTCCGGATCCGGAGCCGCGCAAAGTCAGGGCGATCACCAAGCTGTCCCAACGCGAATTCGCCGCGGTTATCGGCATGCCGCTGCGGACCGTGCAGAACTGGGAGCAGAAGCGCACGAGGCCCGCGGGGTCGGCGCGCGCGCTGTTGCGTGCCATCGAGAAGGATCCGGACCATGTCCTGCAGGCGCTCAAGCCGTAGCGCGCTCGGCCCGAGCGCCTTGATCTGACTCCGAGCCCCTTTTGCGATGCGCGCGGAGCCACGGCCGCCTCAATCGAACATTCGCCGCGGGATCCACTTGCGCGGATCGACCGGCGTGCGCTCCGCGAACAGCGTCTCGGCGATGAACGCGCCGAGCGCGCGGTAGCTCTCCCACTGCGCCTCGTCGTAGAACTGGTCGTTGGTCGTCTGCTGCGGGAAGTCCGCGCTGGTGGCGTGGTAGTTGCGGACGTCGATCGACTCGAGGCCGGTGACGCGCGGCTTGACGACCATCAGGAGCCCGGTGCTGCCGTCGTCGTAGTGGATGCGCGCGAGCATTGCATACGCGCGCGACGCGCTGCCCGGCGCGAAGTCCTGTGGCGCGCCGAAATGCTCGCGCACCGACGCGTCGACGAACGCCCACAGCTCCGCTCGCGACATGAACTCGATGCGCGCGCCGAAGTCGATGCGCGCCTTGCGCACGAGATTGGCGACGTCGTCGAAGGCATAGCCGGCG
>JAICUU010000223.1 GCA_025935675.1 Burkholderiales bacterium | reverse complement strand
CGGACACCTACGTCCACGTCGTCGAGCAGGACGCCAGGGGCATCGTCATCAGCGGCACCAAGGCGATCGTCACCGGCGCGCCGTACATGCACGAGCTCCTCGTGATGCCGGGCCGCAGCATGGGGCGCGAGGACGAAGCGTTCGCTGTCTGCTGCGCGGTGCGCGTCGACGCGCCCGGCATCACCATCGTCTCGCGCCCGGCCGGCCGCCCGGGCGACAAGCTCGAGCACGGCGACGCGCTCTTTTCGCGCAAGTACGGCCAGGCGACCGCGGTCGTCGTCTTCGACAAGGTCGTCGTTCCCTGGGACCGGGTGTTCTACGCGGGCGAGTGGCAGCACAGCCACGTGCTGACCTACAGCTACGCGACGCACCATCGCCACAGCTGCATCGGCGCGCGCGCGGGCTTCGGCGACCTCTTGATCGGCGCAGGCGCGCTGATGTGCGAGGCGAACGGCCTCGATCCCGGGGCGACGAGCAACCTGCGCGAGCCGATGGTCGAGCTGATCAAGATCATCGAAGGCTTCTACGCCTGCGGCGTCGCGGCCAGCGTCTATGCGACCCAGGACGAGCACAGCGGGACGTTCATGCCCGACCCCGTGTTCAGCAACATCGGCAAGCTCCTCCTGTCGACGCAGATCTACGACATGCATCGCATCGCGCACGAGGTCTCGGGCGGTCTCATCGTCGCGCTGCCCGGGCCGGACGAGGACCACAACCCCGCCACGGCGGCGACGCTGGCGGAGGTGCTGAGGGCCAACCCCGACATTCCCTACGACAAGCGCATCGAGACCGCGCGCTTCATCGAGGACCTGACCGCGTCGTACCAGGGCGGCTGGTATTCGCTGATCAGCCTGCACGGCGGCGGCTCGCCGGCGGCGATGAAGCAGGAAATCTGGCGCAACTACCCGCTCGGCTCGAAAGTCGAGCTCGTCGAGCGGCTGCTCGACCGCGGCGTGCTGCACGACCAAAGCCGGCCAATCACGCGCAACCGCCAGCCGGGACGCTGTTGCGACACGGGATGCACGAAACCGGGACAGCCGGTGATGGTGGACCTGCCGAAGCGTTCGGACGTTGCGCGATAGGCGAGGCTCACGCGCGCGAGGCCGCGCGATCTCGAGGCGCGGTGCGCGCGGCGCGCGGGCTCAAGGGTCCGGTCGCGCCGCGCGCCCCTCACCCGTCGCGATGACGGGCGCGCCGTTGCTCGTGGTCAGCTCGCCAGTGCCGTACCCCTGCGGTTGCCGCGCGCATCGCGGCGTGCGCGCAGGACGCGCGCCTCGGTGAGAGAGCGGATGTCCGCGACCGCCTCCGCCGGTGCGAACGGCGCCATCGCCGGCGCGACGGTCGGTGCGACCGGCGTCTTCACCGCCACCCGCGATCGCCGCGCCTGCCATGCGGAGGCGAGCGCACCGGCGATGCCGGGACCGGTGAAGGCCGCGATCACCATCGCGAGCGCGCCGGACGACGCGGCGAGATCGGCGTTCAAGCCGTAGAGCGACACGAACGCTGCGCCGAGCGCGGTCCCGCTCGCCGCGGCCGCGAGGCTGGGAAGCGTGTGTCCGTGATGCATGTCCATTTGCGATCTCCTCGGCACGGCGTTGGCGGGCATCGACGTGTGCTGGCCTGCCGTTGCACGAACATTACGGAGCGCAGGTGGCTGCATCCACCGGGTTGCGACGAGTACCGCGATGCGGCCGATGAAATCGCCGGAGCGGCGACGAAAGCGGCGCGCGACGGCCGCGTGGCGAGCGGCGACAGGATCGCGGACGGTCGACGAGGGCCCGCCGACGTCAGCGCTCGCCGGTCGTCCGGAGGCGGGACAGGGTCCGCGCTCGCCGGTCGCGATGGAGCACGCCGGGGTCAGCGCTCGCCGGTCGCGACGGGTCGCGTGCGATCGGCGACCCACTCGCTCCACGAGCCCGGATACAGCCGCGACTCGGGATAGCCTGCGTGCACCATCGCGAGGATGTTGTGGCAGGCGGTGACGCCGCTGCCGCAATGATGGATGACACGCGCGGCGGGTGTCGGCCCGAGGAACTCGGCGAAGCCCGCGGCGAGCTCGGCCGGCGACTTCCACGTGCCGTCGGCGGCGAGATTGCGTGTGTGCGGCCAGTTGTGCGCGCCGGGAATGTGCCCGGCGACCGGATCCATCGGCTCGACCTCGCCGCGGAAGCGCTCGGGCGAGCGCGCGTCGACGAGGAAGCGCGCGTGCGTCGGCAGGCTCGCGAGCACGTCGTCGACGCCCGCGGTCGGCAGCATCTCGCCGATCGCGAACGTACGCGGCGCGTGCGCCGCTGCATCGCGCGCGAGCGGCCGGCCTTCGCGCGTCCATCGCTCGATGCCGCCGTCGAGCACGGCGACGCCGCGGTGACCGAGCCATCGCAGCATCCACCACAGCCGCGCCGCGAACATGCCACTCGACTGGTCGTAGGCGACGACGTCGGTGGACGCGTCGATGCCGAGGCGGCCAAACAGCGCGGCGGCGTCCTCG
The DNA here is from genome assembly GCA_025935675.1 of Burkholderiales bacterium. Taxonomy (GTDB): domain Bacteria; phylum Pseudomonadota; class Gammaproteobacteria; order Burkholderiales; family Casimicrobiaceae; genus VBCG01. The sequence goes on along the minus strand of JAICUU010000223.1, from coordinate 2,886 downwards.
GGCGAGGGCAGCGGATGGCGTCCGTTGCGGCCGCTCTTGATGCCGGAGAGGTCGCGGTCGAGGTGCGCGAAGCGCGCGCCCGGCACGTGCCCGGCGGCGTACTGGTCGGCGCCCCAGCGCTCGGGTTGCATCAGGTCGTGGCGCACGTCGACGACGACGAGCGCCGGATCGTCGAGACGCGCCGCGAGATCGGCGGTGGAGATCAGCGTGCGGAGCATCGAATGGATGTTACGCGACCGGGAACCTTCACCCTAACCCTGTCACGCTCGCGGCCCTCACACCAACCCTCTCTCGCCGGCGGATGCCCTCACCCCAACCCTCTCCGATTGCGGGAGAGGGAGTCAAAGCGTGGCGAGGGCTGCGCCCATCTGCCGCCGGTAGAACTGGTGGAAGTGCTGCATGCCGTCTTCCAGCGGCGACTGGTACGGCCCGATCTCGCTGCGCCCGGCATCGAACAGCGCGCGCCGGCCGGCGTCCATCCGCTCCGCGATCTCGTCGTCCTCCTTCGCGGTCTCGGCATACGCCTCGCGCTCGGCCTCGACGTACTCGCGCTCGAAGAGGGCGATCTCCTCGGGATAGTAGTACTCGATGATGTTGAGCGTGCGATCCGGCGCCTGCGGGACGAGCGTGCTCACCACCAGCACCTCGGGATACCACTCGACCATGATGTTGGGGTAGTACGTGAGCCAGATCGCGCCGTGCGGCGGCACTTCGCCGCGATAGAAGTCGACGACCGCCTTGTGCCAGCGCTGGTAGGCGCGTGTGCCGGGCTTACGCAGCGCGTTGTTGACGCCGACCGTCTGCACGCTCGCCCATTCGTTGTACTTCCAGGCGAGGTCGTCGCAGCTGACGAACTGGCCGAGCCCCGGATGGAACGGCCCGACGTGATAGTCCTCGAGGTAGACCTCGATGAAGGTTTTCCAGTTGTAGCGGCACTCGTGGATGCGCAGGTGATCGAACACATAGCCCGAGAAGTCGAGCTTCGGCTCGTCGAGGCCGGCGAGGTCGCGCACCGGGTCGCGCGGGCCGTCGAACAAGAGGCCGTTCCATTCGCGCATCGGCGTGCGCGCGAGGCTCGCGCAGGGCTTTTCGGCGAAATGCGGCGCGCCGAGCAGCTCGCCCTTGAGATCGTACGTCCAGCGGTGGATCGGGCAGACGATGTTGGGCGCATTGCCCTTGCCCGAAAGCATGATCGCCTGCCGGTGCCGGCAGACGTTCGACAGCAACTCGATGCCGGACGCATTGCGCACCAGCGCCTGCGCGTTGCCGCGCCCAGGCAGCACCTGGTAGTCGCCGACCTCGGGGACCATCAGCGCATGCCCGACATAGCCGGGCGCGCGCGGAAACAGCGTGCGCATCTCCGCCGCGAACACGCGGGGATCGCAATACCACGATACGGGGAATTGCGGCGTCGCCTCGGAGAGGCGCGCCACCGTCGCGAGATTGGACATCAGCCGAAACCCTTTCGACCCGGGCATCCGGGACCAGCAAACCAACCCAACCCAACAACCCGGTGCGCGAAAACCCCGCACTCCGGACCGCCATGCCAAGTCAGCCGTGCGAAAGCGTGAACTTCGACTTCGGCTGCATCGTCAACCGTGCTAGTATATGGCGTTTATTGCAATCAGGTCAAGACCTTACGCGATATTGGAGGCGCCTGCGCCGATTGCAAGAGGCCGTTCGGCAGGCAGCCACATCCGTCCCGCGCACGCGCGAATGCCCGTCATTTCATGCCCGAAGCCCCATCTCCCACTTTCGAATCGGCGCTCGCCGAGCTCGAGTCGATCGTCGAGCGGATGGAAGGCGGCGAGTTGCCGCTCAAGGATGCGCTCGCCGCCTACAAGCGCGGCGCCGAGCTTTTGCAGTTCTGCCAGGCGACGCTCAAGGACGCGCAGCAGCAGGTGCTGGTCCTCGAAAAGGGTGTCCTGAAGGCGTTCGAGGGCGACGCCGATGAAGCCTGACGTCGAATTCGCCGTCTGGGCCTCGGATCGCCAGCAGCGCACCGAGGCTGTTCTCGGCACCGTCCTCGCCGGCGGGACGGCGGCGCCGGCGCTGGCGGACGCGATGCGCTATGCGACGCTCGGCGGCGGCAAGCGCGTGCGGGCGCTGCTCGCGTACGCCGCGGGCGAGCTCGCCGACGCCAATCCGCTCGACGTCGATCCCTCGGCCGCCGCGGTCGAGCTGATCCACGCGTACTCGCTGGTGCACGACGACCTGCCTTCGATGGACGACGACCTGATGCGCCGCGGCAAGCCGTCCTGTCACGTGGCGTTCGGCGAGGCGACCGCACTTCTCGCCGGTGACGCGCTGCAGGCGCTCGCATTCGGCACGCTCGCGCGCTCGCAGGTCCAGCCTGCCGCCGCCGTCGCGATCCTCGCCGAGGCCTCCGGCGTCGCCGGCATGGCGGCGGGCCAGGCGATCGACCTCGCCGCGACCGGCTCGGCGCTGTCGCTCGACGCGCTCGAGACGATGCATCGCCACAAGACCGGAGCACTGATCGGGGCGGCGGTCGAGCTCGGCGCGCGCGCCGGGCGCGCCGACGCGGCGACGCTCGCCGGGCTCGCCCGCTATGCCGCGGCGGCCGGCCTCGCGTTCCAGGTCGTCGACGACATCCTCGACGTCGAGGGCTCGACGGCGACGCTCGGCAAGACCGCCGGCAAGGACGCCGCGCGCGGCAAGCCGACGTACATGACCACGCTCGGCCTCGACGCCGCGCGCGAGCGCGCCGCGGCGCTGCGCAGCGAGGCGCATGCCGCGCTCTTGCCGTTCGGCGCCCGCGCCCGCAGGTTGGCGGAAATCGCCGACTGGATCGCGCTGCGCCGCCATTGACCGGCGCGACGCGAATCCCGCATCGGCGCGTGATAGGCTCCCCGGGCACCATCGCCT
>JAICUU010000335.1 GCA_025935675.1 Burkholderiales bacterium | reverse complement strand
TTGACCAACCTCGAGCCGCGCGACGTGCTCTTCATCGACGAGATCCACCGGCTGTCGCCCGTCGTCGAGGAGATCCTCTACCCGGCGCTCGAGGACTTCCAGATCGACATCATGATCGGCGAGGGACCGGCAGCGCGCAGCGTCAAGCTCGACCTGCCGCCGTTCACGCTGGTCGGCGCGACGACGCGCGCCGGCATGCTGACCAACCCGCTGCGCGACCGTTTCGGCATCGTCGCACGGCTCGAGTTCTACACGGCGGAGGAGCTCGCGCGGATCGTCGTGCGCTCGGCGAAGCTCCTCGGCATCGCCATCGACCCTGCCGGCGCACTCGAGATCGCGCGCCGCTCGCGCGGCACGCCGCGGATTGCCAACCGCCTGTTGCGGCGCGTGCGCGACTACGCCGAGGTCAAGGCCGACGGCGCGATCACGCGCGCCGTCGCCGATGCGGCGCTCGCGATGCTCGACGTCGACCCCGCCGGCCTCGACGTCATGGACCGCAAGCTTTTGACGACGGTGCTCGACAAGTTCGACGGCGGCCCGGTCGGCGTGGACAACATCGCCGCGGCGATCGGCGAGGAGCGCGACACGATCGAGGACGTGCTCGAGCCGTACCTCATCCAGCAGGGCTACCTGCAGCGCACGTCGCGCGGCCGCGTCGCCACCACGCTCGCGTACCGCCACTTCGGGCTCGCGCCGCCCACGCCCTCCGCCGAGCTCTTCCCCGGCGAATGACGCGCGCGCCGTTCACGCACGACGTGCGCGTCTACTACGAGGACACCGATGCCGCCGGTGTCGTCTACTACGCGAACTACTTGAGGTTCATGGAGCGCGCGCGCACCGAATGGCTGGCGGCGCGCGGCCACCTGGTGGCGGAACTCGCGGACAGCGCCGCCATCGTATTCGTCGTGACGCACGCCGACGTGGCCTTCCGGCAGCCCGCCCGCCTCGGCGACCTCCTCGCGGTCGGCGTCGACGTCGTCGAGCAAGGTCGCGCGCGCTGGATGGTGCGCCAGCCGATCCGCCGCGGCGGCGACACCGTCGTCGACGCGACGATCACGCTGGCCGCCGTCGACAGGAACACTTTGCGCCCGCGCCGCATCCCGGCCGGGCTGCTGGAGCCCGCTTCGTGAACGTTCACCCCGATCTGTCGTTCCTGTCGTTGATCGTCACGGCGTCGGTCGTCGTGCAGGGCATCCTGATCCTGCTCGCGATCGCGTCGATGTGGAGCTGGTGGCACATCTTCCAGAAGATGTTCCAGCTGAAGCGCGCGGTGCGCGATGCCGACACGTTCGAGGAGAGCTTCTGGAAAGGCGGCGACTTGAACGAGATGTTCCAGCGCGCGAGCCAGGCGCGCATCGGCAGCGGCCTCGAGCACATCTTCTCGGCGGGCTTCCGCGAGTTCTCCAAGCATCGCCGCCAGGGAAGCTCGTCGCTGATCACGCTCGACTCGGCGCGGCGCGCGATGCGCGCCGCCTACCAGCGCGAGGTCGACGCGCTCGACGCGCACCTGGCCGGCCTCGCGACCGTGGGCTCGGTGTCGCCGTACGTGGGCCTCTTCGGCACCGTGTGGGGGATCATGAACGCGTTCCGCGGCCTCGCCAACGTGAGCCAGGCGACGCTCGCGCAGGTGGCGCCGGGCATCGCCGAGGCGCTGATCGCCACGGCGATCGGCCTCTTCGCGGCGATCCCCGCGGTCGTCGCATACAACCGCTTCACGCACGACGTCGACCGCCTCGCCACGCGCTACGAGACGTTCATCGAGGAGTTCTCCAACATCCTGCAGCGCCAGGGCTAGCGATGCGCCGCGCACGCAAGTCGATCAACCAGATCAACGTCGTTCCCTACATCGACGTGATGCTGGTGCTGCTGGTGATCTTCATGATCACCGCGCCGCTCGTGAATCCCGGGCAGATCGACCTGCCGAGCGTCGGCTCCAAGCTGACCTCGGCGCCCCTGCCGCTGCGCATCGAAATCGCCAAGGGCGGCCGCATGACGCTCAACGACACGCTCGCCAAGGTCGAGATCAGGGACATCGGCACGAGCGAGCTCGTCGCCGAGCTCAAGTCCCGCCAGGGGAGCAGCCCGCGACCCGTTGTCATCGCGGCGGACGGGTCCACGCGTTATCAGGACGTGATCTCCCTCATCGACCTCTTGCAGCAGAACGGCGTCCAGCGCGTGGGCCTCCTCGCCCAGACCAAGGCCAAGTAGCGTGGCGACGACGCTCAACGCCGATCCGCGCAGCGCGATCCGCACGCGCCGGGGCACGCCGGGGCGCGGCCTCGCGCTCGCGCTGGCGATCCTCGTGCACCTCGCGTTCATCGCCGTGCTGATCTTCTCCATCCGCTGGCGCAACCAGGCGCCGGAGGCGGTGACCGCCGAGCTCTATGCGCCCACGCCGGTGCCGCAGAAGGCGGCTCCGCAGCCGCCGCCCGCCCCGCCGGAGCCCGCGCCCGCGCCGACACCGACACCCCCACCGCAGATGCAGGCGCTGCCGGCGCCCGCGCCGGCCGCGCGTCCCGCGCCCGCGCCGCAGGTCCCGGACGCGCGCGAGGCCGAGATCGCGCTCAAGGCCGAGGCGGCGCGCAAGGAGCGCGTCGAGGCGCAACGGCGCGCGCAGGCCGAGGAGCAGAAGCGCATCGCCGAGTTGACGCGCCAGCGCGAGCAGCGCCAGCAGCAGGAGGCGCAGAAGCGCGC
>JAICUU010000211.1 GCA_025935675.1 Burkholderiales bacterium | reverse complement strand
TCATCCTCGCCGGCGGCTCGGGCACGCGGCTGTGGCCGGTGACGCAGGCGGTCAGCAAGCAGCTCCTGCCGGTGTACGACAAGCCGATGATCTACTACCCGCTGACGACGCTGATGCTCGCCGGCATCCGCGACATCCTCTTGATCTCGACGCCCGACGATACGCCGCGCTTCTCGCAGCTTCTGCGCGACGGCGCCCAGTGGGGGCTCAATATCACCTACGCGGTGCAGCCGTCGCCCGACGGGCTCGCGCAGGCGTTCGTCATCGGCCGCGACTTCATCGGCCGCGACCCGGCGGCACTGGTGCTCGGCGACAACATCTTCTACGGCCACGACTTGCACCTGCAGTTGCAGCGCGCCAACGCGGCGACCGCGGGGGCGACGGTGTTCGCGTATCCCGTGTCCGACCCCGAGCGCTACGGCGTCGCCGAGTTCGACGCCGCCGGCAACGTCGTGAGCCTCGAGGAGAAGCCGGCGAAACCCAAGTCGCGCTACGCGGTCACCGGTCTCTACTTCTACGACAACCGCGTGCTCGACGTCGCGCGGGGACTGAAGCCGTCGGCGCGCGGCGAGCTCGAGATCACCGACGTCAACCGCACGTACCTCGAATGGGGCGCGCTCGCCTGCGAGGTGATGGGCCGCGGCATGGCGTGGCTCGACACCGGCACGCACGAGACGCTGCTCGAGGCCTCGCAGTACATCGAGACGATCGAGCGCCGCCAGGGGCTCAAGATCGCCTGCCCCGAGGAGATCGCCTACCACCTCGGCTGGATCGACGCCGCGACGCTCGAGCGACTCGGCACGGCGCTCGCCAAGAACGGCTACGGCAAGTACCTGCTCGGCCTCCTGCGCGACCCGGTGATCCGTTGATGGCCTTGCAGGCAGGCGCGCGATGAAGGTCACGCCGACGGCGCTCGCCGACGTCCTCGCGATCGAGCCCGCCGTCTACGGCGACGACCGCGGCTTCTTCTACGAGAGCTTCAACGCCAAGCGGATGGCGGCAGCGGGCATCGACGCCGCGTTCGTGCAGGACAACCATTCACGCTCCGCGCGCAACGTGCTGCGCGGGCTGCACTACCAGATCGCGCACGCGCAGGGCAAGCTCGTGCGCGTCGTCGCCGGCGAGGTGTACGACATCGCCGTCGACCTGCGGCGCTCGTCGCCGACCTTCGGGCGCTGGGTCGGCGAGCGGCTGTCCGCCGCGAACAAGCGGATGCTGTGGGTGCCGCCGGGATTCGCGCACGGCTTCCTCGTGCTGTCGGATGCCGCGGAATTCCTCTACAAGACCACCGATTACTGGTTCCCGGAGCACGAGCGCACGTTGAAATGGGACGACCCCGCGCTCGGCATCGACTGGCCGCTCGACGGCGAGCCGATCCTCGCGGCGAAGGACCGCGCCGGCGTGCCGCTCGCCGCCGCCGAAACCTACGCGTGAGCGAGAAGGGCAGCGCCGCGCCGCGGCGCTTTCTCGTCACCGGCGCGGCGGGACAGCTCGGGTTCGAGCTCGCGCGCGCGCTGGCGCCGCTTGGCACCGTGATCGCGACCGACCGCGCGACGCTCGATCTCGCCGACGGCGACGCGATCGTCGCGGCGATGCGCGCGCATCGTCCCGACGTCGTCGTCAACGCCGCCGCGTACACGGCGGTCGACCAGGCCGAGCGCGACGAGGACGCGGCGCGCGCGGTCAACGGCATCGCGCCCGGCATTTTCGCCGAGGAGGCGCGGCGCACGGGCGCGCTGCTCGTCCATTACTCGACCGACTACGTGTTCGACGGCCGTGCGGACGGCGCGTATGCCGAAGATGCGCCGGTCGGGCCCTTGTCGGCGTATGGGCGCAGCAAGCTCGAGGGCGAGCGCGCGATCGCGGCGTCGGGCGCGGCGGCGATCGTGTTCCGCACGAGCTGGGTGTATGCGGCGCGCGGCCGCAACTTTCTTTTGACGATGCGCAAGCTCGCGCGCGAGCGCGACGAGATCCGCGTCGTCGACGACCAGCGCGGCACGCCCAACTGGAGCGTCACGCTGGCGCGTGCGACGGCGCGGGTGTTGTCGCAGGCCAATGAAGCGCTGGCGGCGCGCAGCGGCACGTATCACCTCACCTCGCGCGGAACGACGACGTGGTACGGCTTCGCGCGCGCGATCGTCGACGACGTCGCCGCGCGCGCGCCAATTGGAACGCGCGTTGCACGTGTCGTGCCGATAAATACGGCACAATATCCGACGCCGGCGACGCGTCCCGCCAACAGCGTGCTCGACGATGGCCATTTCGTCCACACGTTCGGCTTCGCGTTGCCCGACTGGCGCGAGGCGCTGACCGAGTGCCTGTCGGGGATGGACGACAGCGCGGCGTGAGCGAAGGACCGCGAGCGCGGCCGCGGTTGTGCACGCCGGTGCCGACCGATGCGTTATTCGGTGGCCAGGCCGGCGCAGCGGGCGATCCCGCTTGGGTGCAATTCGACTGAGAGGGACCGATGGCTCGCATCGTCAAGCATGCCCTGATCCTTGTTGTCGCCGTTGCGGCGGTCGCCGCGCAGGCAGCGCCGCTCGATGCGGTGCCGCCCGCGTTCTCGACGACGCCCGCGAGCCCAGCCGCCAAATCGCAGAGCGCGCTTCGCCTCACGGCCGCGGCGCCGTCGCTGACGATCGCGCTGCCGGCGCCCACGGAGGCCGAGCTCGCGAGCGTGCGCACGATCCCGGGCGTCGGCATGCGCGCCAAGCCGATGCCGATCGGCTTCGGCCGCGACGTGCCCGCCGCGCAGCAATCGATCGCGCTTGCATCGCTCGCGTGGCAGCCGACTGCCGATGGCGGCCGCGCCGCGCAGGTGGTCGTGACTTCGCCGGGCGCCGCGGCGCTGCGGCTCGCGATGTCGATCGCCGCGACCGATCCCGATGTCGTGATCCGCATGCAGGGCGATGCGGCGAACGCCAAGCCGATGGGCCCGGTGCCGGCTAACGTGATCGCCGAGGCGGTATCGAAGATGGGCGAATGGTGGTCGCCGGTGCTCGAGGGCGCTCGTGCAACGATCGAGATCGCCGTCGGTCCGGGCGTGGATATCGGCAAGGTGACGCTCCGCCTCACGCGCGTGTCGCACCTCACCCGGGCGGGCGCAATGCTGTCGCCGAGTGCGCTCGCCAGGATCAACGACGTCGGCGATTCCGGCGCGTGCGAGAAAGACTGGCATTGCGAGGTGCCCACCGCAGCGCTGGTCAACGCCGCCAAGGCGGTCGGCAAGATGGTGTTCACCGAGCTCGACGGCAACAGCTTCCTGTGCACCGGTACGCTGCTCAACGACTCGATCGCCTCGCAGACGCCGTACTTCTTCACCGCCGACCACTGCATCGACACCAACTTCGCGGCGCTCTCGCTCAACGTCTACTGGTTCTTCGACTCGGTCGGATGCTCGACGGGACCGGGCGACGATTCTTCGCAGACGCTGAGCGACGGCTATGTGCTGCAGCAGGGCGGCTCGACGTTGCTGGGCCGCAGCGTCGCGCAGGACTGGGCGCTGGTGCGCCTCAATCAGCCGCCGCCGTCGAACGTGGTGTTCTCGGCGTGGAACTCGACGGCGATCAACACCGGTCCCGTCATCGACCTCCACCATCCGGCGGGTGACCTTACGAAATTCAGCAGCGGCGACATGAACGGCTACGCGCATGTCGTCATCGACAACGAGGACACCGGCGATCCGCAGATCAACGACCAGCTCGTCGAGGTGTTGTGGTCGAAAGGCGTCACCGAAGGCGGCTCGAGCGGCTCGGGCCTCCTGACGCTCAATACGGGGGGTGGCTTTTACGAACTGCGCGGCGGATTGACCGGCGGGCGCTCGTCGTGCAATGCGCCGAGCGAGCCCGATTACTTCACGCGGATGGACCAGGCGATCCCGACGCTGCGCGACTACCTCGCGCCGGGCACCAACCCGCCGAACGTCGCGGTGGTCGTCGAGTACTACAACGTCACGCTGAAGCATTACTTCATGACGCAGAACGCCGGCGAGATCAACGACCTCGACACCGGCCTCTTCCCCGGCTGGGTGCGCACGGGCTTGCGCTTCCTCGCGTACACGGCGCCGGTCAACGGCGCGGGCCCGGTGTGCCGCGGCTACCTGCCCGATCCCTTCGGCAACACGCACTTCTATTCGGCGATCCCGTCGGAATGCGCGCTGCTCGGCAAGGATCCGCGCTTCATCAACTGGGTGTTCGAAAGCCCCAGCGTGTTCTACGAGGTCGTGCCAAACACGACGACGGGCGCCTGCCCGGCCGGCACGCATCCGGTGTGGCGTTTCTTCAACGCATCGACGATCAACCACCGCTACACCGACGACGTGTCGATCCACGACCAGCTCGTCGCCGATCCGGATTGGGCGCCCGAAGGTTACGGGCCCGACTCGGTCAACCTGTGCGCGCCGAACGGCGCGTAGCGGACTAGAACGCGAGCTCGGCGACGGCCGCGTCGCCGATCGCGATCGCGCGTGCGGCGCCCGCGGCGACGATCGCGTTGACGCCGAACGCGATGCCGTCGAGCGTCGCGTGCTGACGGTAGGCCGACAGCGTGACCAGCGGCTCGCTGCCGGCGATAGCCGTGCGCTGGTCGATCGTCGGCACCTCGCAGCGGATGCAGGCCTTGACGGCCTTCAGCACGACGCCGCCGATCGCGAGCGTGTCGAGGTGATCCTCGTCGAACGCCTCGAGGCCCTCGACGACGAGGTTGGGCCGGAAGCGGTCCATCGGCACCTCGTCCTCGCCCTTGTCGGCGAGCCGCGCGTTGAGATCGTCGAGCGACGCCGAGCCGATTACGAGCACCGGGTAGCCATCGGCGAAGCGCGTGTGCGCGCCCGAATCGCCGGCGTACTCGGGATTGCAGGCGCGCGGCATCGCGGGATCGAAGCGCACGAGGCGCAGCGGCTCGCCGAGGAACGCGGAGAGCGCCGCCGCGGCGGCGTCGCCCTCGTCGAAGCCGCGCACCGTGCTGCGCCAGACGACGACGTCACGCGCCGGGGCATGCTTCGCATCGAGCGGCACGCGCACGTCGCCATGGCCGGGCACGCGCAGCACCAGCGCGCCGTCGGCGATCGCGGGGACGACGAGCGCGAGGCGCCGGTGCGAGCGCTGGCTGATGAAGCGGCCGGTCGCGTCGACGACCATCCATTCTCGGTCGCCGACGCCGTGCGTCGCGAGCCCCTCGGCGTCGACGTCGGCGCGCGCGAGGTCGACGCCGCGCATGCCCTTGACCGGGTAGACGTGGAGCGAGGCGATGCGCGCGGTCATCGGTGTCCTCTGCCGGGGCGGGCGCGTGCGGCGATGGAGCGCTGCGGCGGCGATGGGCGGCGTGCGGCTGCCCGGCTTCGCGGGCGCAGGGGATGCGCGCCGCGGGATTCGTCGATCAGTGCAGGCCCTGCATGTACTCGGCGACCGATTTCATCTCGTCGTCAGAGAGCCGCGCCGCGATCGTGTGCATGATGTGGCCGTTGACGTCCTTGCCGGCCTTGTCGTTGCCGCGCGTGCCGTCGTGGAACGCCTTGAGTTGCGCGTACGTGTAGTCGGACGATTGGCCGCCGACGCGCGGATAGTTCTTGGCGATGCCCGCGCCGTCCGGCGAATGGCAGGCCATGCACGCCGGCACGCCCGCCGCTGCGACGCCGCCGCGGTAGATCTTCTGGCCGGCCTTGACGAGCGCCGCGTCCTTCGCCTTGCCGGCGACCGGCTTCTGCTTCGCGTAGTACTCGCCGAGCGTGGCCATTTCGGCATCCGAAAGCCCCGACGCGAAGCCCTTC
>JAICUU010000333.1 GCA_025935675.1 Burkholderiales bacterium | reverse complement strand
GCGCGGCCCGGCGCGCGTCACGGCGCTCGACCCAGAAGATCACCAGCGCGCCGGCGATGAACGCGCAGGCGACCGGCACCGGCGCGAAGAGCCGCGCCTTGATCGCGTGCTCGAACAAAAGCCCGAGGATCGCGGCCGGGATGAACGCGATCACGAGGTTGGCGACGAAGCGCCGCGCGCGCGGCTCGCGGCCGAGATTGACGGCGACGTCCATCAGGCGCCGGCGGAACTCCCAGCACACGGCGAGGATCGCGCCGGCCTGGATGACGATCTCGAACATCTTCGCCTCGTCGCCGGTGTAGCCGAGCAGCGAGCCGGCGACGATCAGGTGGCCCGTGCTGGAGATCGGCAGGAACTCGGTGAGTCCCTCGACGACGCCGAGGACCAGCGCAACGGTCAGCGAAACGGGATCCAAGCGATTGATGTGGGCGCGCGCGCATCACCGGCGGCGCGAGGCGGCGCCGGCGTCAGCATGCGCTTCGGCTCAGGACGTGCGCTGTGCCTTCATCGCCTGCAGCTGCGCGAGGACCTGCGACACCTGGTCATGGTGGTCGGGCGGCACGACACCGTCGGGCGTCATGTGGTCGACGACGCCGGGCAGCGCCTGCGCCATCTGCGAGGCGGCCGCCTGCGGCGACAGGCCGAACTGTTGCGCGATCTGCGACAGCGCGCCGCTGCCGAGCACCTGCTGCAGGACGTCGGCGTTGATCGGCGCGTTCGGCGCGCCCGGTCGCACCCACGATTGCGCGGCCTGGCCGTGGCCCGCCTGCTCGAACTGCTGGAGGAGGCCGCCGAGGCCGCCGTTCTGCTGGATCATCGACAGTACCATCTGCAGCATCGGGTTCGCCGACTGCGGCATGTTCGCGCCGGACATGCCGCCGCGACCGCCGCTCATCACCTGGCCGAGCACGCTCTGGAGCAGGCCGTCGAGCAGTCCCATCGTCGTCTCCTCGTGTTGGTTGCGCGAGCCGTCAGGGCCGCAGGTACGCCCAGCCCTGCTGCTGCTTCTGCATCAGCTCGACGACGCCGGAGGGCACGTAGCCGATGCCGTTCAGCATGTCGCCCTTGGCGAGCTTGGCGTTGTGCATCGTGTTCTCGCAGGCATCCACCTTCACGCCGGCGCCGAGTGCCTCGTCGATGCGCCCCGCCACCGCCGAGTCCATCTTCAGCATGTTGATTCCCGGCCCGTAGGCGACGATCTCGATCGCCACGTTGGATGCGCCCAGGTCCTTCTGGATGTTCTTCGCGTTGTTGAGCGCGAGGTTCCACTTGCCGGGATCATTGTCGCTCACCTGCATGACGACGCGGTTGGGCGGCGCCGGATCCGCCGCGAGCACCGTCGCGCAGGGCGCGAGCGCGAAGGTCGCGACGAGGGCGGCGGCGGCGAGGCGTGGAATCTGCGGGCGTGACGGCATGCCGGTCTCCGGCAGGGGCGGGACGAACAGTGTAGCGCAGGCGGCGCGGCGCGCGCGCCTCTGCTATCGTTGCCGGTCGATCCCCCGGCAGGCGCCCGCCATGCAACCCACATCGAACGACGACGCGAGCCTCGCGCTGTTTTGCGACTTCGAGAACATCGCGCTCGGCGTCCGCGACGCCAAGTACGAGAAGTTCGACATCGGCAAGGTGCTGCAGCGGCTGTTGCTGAAGGGCAGCATCGTCGTCAAGAAGGCGTACTGCGACTGGGAGCGCTACAAGAGCTTCAAGGCGCCGATGCACGAGGCCAACTTCGAGCTGATCGAGATCCCGCACGTGCGCCAGTCGGGCAAGAACTCAGCCGACATCCGGATGGTCGTCGACGCGCTCGACCTCTGCTACACCAAGTCGCACGTCGACACGTTCGTCGTCATCAGCGGCGACTCGGATTTCTCGCCGCTCGTGTCCAAGCTGCGCGAGAACGCGAAGCGCGTGATCGGCGTCGGCGTCAAGAACTCGACGTCGGACCTCCTGATCGCGTGCTGCGACGAGTTCATCTACTACGACGACCTCGTGCGCGAGAAAAAGCGGCCGGCGGCGCGCAGGCCGGCGAAGACCGCCGCGGCCAAGGCCGCGTCGAAGGCCGCCGCGGCGAAGGCCGAATCGCCCCCCCACGACGCCGAGCCCGCCGACAACGGCGGCGGCCGCGACGACGAGCGCCACCAGGAGGCGATCGACCTCGTCGTCGAGACCGTCGAGGCGCTCGTCGCCGAGCGCGGCGAGGACGACAAGATCTGGGGATCGATGGTCAAGCAGGCGCTCAAGCGGCGCATGCCCGGCTTCAACGAGTCGTACTACGGCTACCGCTCGTTCAACGACGTGCTCGAGGACGCGGGTCGCGCCGGCCTCCTCACGCTCGCGCGCGACGACAAGTCGGGCGGCTACCTCGTCAGGCTCGCCGGCGACTAGGCTTCGCGGGCGATGGCGCGTCGCGCCCGAGCCCCAGCATCTCGAGGAGGCGCGCCGCATTGCGCGGCGCATGAACCTTGTCGGTGTTGTCGAAGTAGCAGAACACGTCGCGCGAGGCACGCTTGCGCGGAGCGTCGCCGAAGAGGCGCGCGCCGCGCGGTGATCCGCCGTCGCGCCAGCGCCCGATGCGCGCGGCCCACGTGCGCAGTCCCTTGTCGTCGTAGCGGCTGCGATAGAGCTCGGTCGCGCCGTGCAGCCGCATGTAGACGAAGTCCGCGGTGACGTCGTCGGACTCGGGGAAGCGCCCGCCCGTGTCGGCGACCACCCAGGCGATGCGCT
>JAICUU010000036.1 GCA_025935675.1 Burkholderiales bacterium | reverse complement strand
GACAGCGCGCTGCCGTTCTGCTCGAGCTCGCCGAAGGGGCCCTGCTCGACGAGATGCGCGCCGTCGAACACCAGCACGCGGTCGAAGTGGCGCGCCAGGTCGGCGCGGCCCAGCGCCCAGACGACGGTGCGATCCTTCGCCCACGCGAGCACCGCCTTGACGAGGCGGTCCTCGCTGGCCGGGTCGAGGCCCGAGGTCGGCTCGTTGAACACGATCACGTCGGGATTCTTGATCAGCGCGCGCGCGATCGCGAGCCGCTGGCGCTGCGAATACGACAGCCGCGCGCCGCCGATGCCGACCTCGTAGCGCAGGCCGAATCCCACCAGCGCGTCCTTCATCCCGCATTCGACGGCGATGTCGCGCACCAGCGCGATCACCTGCCCGCGCGCGCTGGCGTGCTCGGCGGCGATGCGCCCGAACAGCAGGTTGTCCTCGATCGACAGCGTCGCGCTCATCCGATCGGGCAGGAAGAACTCGACGATGTCGTCGCGCGCCTTGTAGCGGCGGTGGAACTCCGCGCGCGCGGCGACGATCCGCCCCTGCAGCGAGTCGTCGATGACGCCGAGCCGATGCTGCGCGAGCACCAGCCGGAACACGAGGTCGAGCAGCCGCGCCTTGTTCTCGCCGGTCATGAACCCGAGCCGGCCCTTCGTCACCTTGCCCAGCATCTTGCGGTACTCGGGCAGCTCGATCGCGCTGATGAAGCTGAACTGGTCGAACAGCGGGCTGTCCGGGGCGACGCCGGCGAAGAGCTCGAGCATCGCCTCGGCGACGCGCGCCCCGGCCGCGTAAAGGTCGTCGAGCAGCCGCACCTCGCGCAGGAGCGCGATCATCTCGGCGTTGCGCGCGAGATTGGCCGGGTCGAAATCCGGGCGGTGCGGCGTGCCGAACAAGAGGTTCTCCGCGACGCTCATGTTGGTGTTGTACGCGTCGACGTCGAAGAACTCGACGTAGTCGGCGAGCTTGCGCTTGCCGACCTCGTCGCGGATGCGCGCGCGCGCGGCGACGCATGCGGTCTCGATCGCGGTGTCGTCGGGCGCCATCGAGGCGAGCCCGAAGTCGATGACGTCGCGCTCCATGCCGACGGTCGCGAGCACCGCGAGCGCGACCTCGTGCATCTCGGCGCGATCGGCGACACCCGCCGCGGCGTAGTCGATCCAGTCGGCGCGGATGTCGAGCGGGGTGTTGCCGGCGGCGATCGCGTCGCGCACGCGGCGCTGTTCCTCGAGCGCGGCGGGTCCCTCGTACGTCGCCGGGCGCATCGGCAGGTGCTTGAGGCCGTAGTAGAGGTTGTGCGCGAGCGTGCCCGACGTCATGTGCGCGTTCTGCGTCGCGTAGGCGATGCGCCGGCCGGGAACGGCCTGGTGGATGTCGGCGAAGTTGATGCCGGCCACGCTGACCCGCCCTCCGACCGGCGTGACGAGCCGCGCGAGGAGCTTGGTGACGTCGCCCTTGCCGCTCTGGTCGCTGCCGACCAGCGCGACGTGCTCGCCCTTGTCGACGGCGAACGACAGGCGGTCGACGCGCCGCGCGAAGCCGTCCTCGCCGTAGGCGACCGCGTTGGCGCTGATCGGGCCGGCGAGCGACGGGATCGTTTCCGGCGGCTCCTCGATCAGCTTGCGGTCGATCAACCCGGGCGGCTCGAACTGCGAGATCACCTGCTCGTACTTGATGCGCACGTCCTCCTTCGACGCGTACCAGGTGAGGAGCTCCTTCCACGGGTTGAGGATGTCCTTGTACGCGGCGAGCACGGCGACCAGCGCGCCCAGTGTCAGGTCGCCCTTGATGACGAGGTAGCCGCCCGCCGAGTAGAAGAAGAACGGCGTCACCTGGCCCAGGAAGTTGTTGAGGAACTTGACGAAGTACTTGCGCTTGTAGATGTCGTAGCGCAGCGCGTAGATGCGCCCGAGGCGGTCGCTGATGTCGGCGCTCTCGAGGTGGTAGGTGTCGTTGCCGCGGATCTCGGCGGCGCCCGCCACGGAGTCGCCGATGCGGTCGGAGAGCTGGCGCGCGGTCGTCACGCGCTCCTTGTTGAGCTGGTTGATCTTGCGCTGCAGCTTCGGGATCAGGTAGAGCTGCGGCGGGTAGAGCGCGATCGCGGCAAGGCCGAGCCAGAGGTCCTGGTTGAAGATGAAAACCATGTACGTCACGAGCAGTCCGCCCTGGAACAGCGGCAGGCTGATCGACTCGCCGATGAAGCCGCCGATGGGCTCGGTCTCGGCGACGATCATCGGGATGAGCTCGCCGGCTGACGTCGTCTTGAAGTGCGGCAGCGGGAAGCGCAGCATCAGTTGATACAGGTCGTGGCGCAGCCGGCGCATCGTGCGCTCGCCGACGACGCCGGAGTACACGTTGATCCAGTACTTGAGGCCGCCGTTCAGCGTGATCAGCGCGAGCAGCAGGAGCGACAGCGACATCAGGTACGATACCTGCGTCACGTGGAAGCCGAGGAACGTCTCGGGCACGTGCTTGCCGCCGATCGCGCTGTTGACGATGCGCTTCGGGATCTCGAGATTGAAGTACAGCACCGGGAAGCTCGCGGCCGTCAGCACCAGCATCGCGAGCTGGTCGCGCCAGGTGTGCTTCAGGATGTAGCGGAGCAGGGAGCGTTCCATGCCGAAAGGGCCTCGCCACCGGCCGCGCGCGCGCCGCTCGCGGAAGCCGCGCGCCGCGCGACACACCGGACAGGAGGCCGCGCCGACGATGTTAGCATCGCCCGCCGCCAGGGCTTCGCACGCCCGTCCCGGCATGACCGGCGGCGCGAGCCCGGCGAAGCCCGTCATCGGCGTCGTGCTGAAGGGCTATCCGCGGCTGTCCGAGACGTTCATCGCGCAGGAGCTCCTCGCGCTGGAGCAGCGGGGCTTGCCGCTCGTGCTTTATTCGTTGCGGCATCCCACCGAATCGCGCCGTCACCCGATCCACGACGCGATCGCGGCGCCCGTGCATTACCTTCCCGAGTACCTGCACCGCGAGCCATGGCGCGTGTTGCGCGCGTGGCGCCGCGCGCGCCAACTGCCCGGTTATCGTGCCGCACGCGCGGCGTTCTGGCGCGATTTGAGGCGCGACTGCAGCCGCAGCCGCGTGCGGCGCTTCGGTCAGGCGCTGGTGCTCGCCGCGGAAATGCCGCCCGGGGTCATCCATCTGCACGCGCACTTCATGCATACGCCGGCGTCGGTCGCGCGCTACGCATCGACGATGCGCGCGTCGTCGTGGAGCTGCTCGGCGCATGCCAAGGACATCTGGACCACGCCGGAGTGGGAAAAGCGCGAGAAGCTCGCCGAAGGCGCCTGGACGGTCACCTGCACGCGCGCCAACGCCGATCATTTGCGCTCGATCGGCGGGCCCGCCGCGCGCGTCGAGCTCGTCTATCACGGTCTCGATGGCGCGCGCTTCGCCGCGCCCGACGGCACGGCGGCGCGGCCCGCGCGCGACGGTCGCGATCCCGCGCATCCGGTCGAGATCCTCGCGGTCGGTCGCGCGGTCGACAAGAAGGGCTTCGACGACCTGCTTGAAGCGCTCGCTCGGCTCGACGCAGGTGTGGCATGGCGCTTCACGCACATTGGCGACGGCCCGCTTGCGCCGGCGCTAGCGCGGCTCGCGCAACGCCTCGGCATCGCTGCGCGCATCCGTTGGCTCGGGCCGCGCGCGCACGACGAAGTGCTCGCTGCCTACCGTGACGCGGACCTTTTCGTGCTGCCGTGCCGGATCAGCGACGACGGCGATCGCGACGGGCTCCCCAATGTCCTCCTCGAGGCGCAAAGCCAGGGCCTCGCCTGTGTCTCGACGCCCGTGTCGGGCATCCCCGAGCTCATCGAGGACGGCGTCACCGGCGTGCTGGTGACGCCGCGCGATCCCGCTCGGCTCGCGGCGATGCTCGCGCGGCTCGCGGCCGACCCGGTGCTGCGCGCGCGCCTCGGCGAAGCGGGGCGCGCACGCGTGCTCGCCGACTTCTCGCTCGACACCGGCGCCGACCGTCTCGCGCAACGCCTCGCCGCCGCGCTGCGCGCGCGGTGAAGATCGCGTTCCACGCGCCGCTCAAGAGTCCCGATCATCCGGTCGCGTCGGGCGATCGCGCGCTCGCCCGCGCGTTCGTCGCCGCGCTCGGTCGTTGCGGTCACGACGTCCGGCTCGCGTCGCGCTTTCGCAGCTTCGATGCGCGCGGCGACGATGCGCGTCAGGCGCGTCTCGCCACCGTGGGTGCCGCGCTCGCCGCGCGCTACGTCGCGCGCGTGCGGCACGATGCGTGGCGCCCGGACCTCTGGTTCACCTATCACCTGTGGCACAAGGCGCCCGACCTGCTTGGGCCGGCGGTGAGCCGCACGCTCGACCTGCCGTACGTCGTCGCTGAGGCGTCGATCGCGCCCGCGGCGGCGCAGGGGCGCTGGTCGCGAGGCTACGCCGCGGCATTGCGCGCGATCGATGCCGCCGACGCGATCGTCAGCGTCAATCCGCGCGACGTCGAGCGGATCCGTGACGCGCGCGGCCTTCGCACGCACGATGGGCTGATGCCACCCTTCCTCGATGTCGACGCGTTCCTGCGCGACGCGCCGGCGCGCCAACCTGCCGATCGGCGCGAGCGCCGCGTGACCATCGCCTGCGTGGCGATGATGCGCGACGGCGCCAAGCTCGCGTCCTACCGGTTGCTGGCCGACGCGCTGCGCGGCATCGCCGACGCCGATTGGACGCTCGCGATCGCCGGCGACGGTCCGGCGCGTGCCGACGTCGAGGCGGCGTTCGCGGGCTTCGACCCCGGACGTGTGCGATTGCTGGGTGCGCTCGACGCGCGCGGCGTGGCGGCGCTGTTGCGCGCCGTGGACGTGTTCGCATGGCCGGCGATCGACGAGGCGTTCGGCATGGCGTTGCTCGAGGCACAGGCCTGCGGTTTGCCGGTCGTCGCAGGGCGCTCGGCCGGCGTCGCCGCGGTGGTCGACGATGGCGCCAGCGGCATTCTCGTCGCGCCAGGCGACGCCGCGGCGTTCGGCGCAGCGCTCGCGACGGTGGTCACCGACGGGGGCCTGCGCGAGGCGATGGGGCAACGGGCCGCGGCGTACGTGCGCGAGCGCCACGGGCTCGCGTCGGCCGCGTCGCTCCTCGATGCGTTGCTGCGCGGCGTGGTTGCGGAACGCGCGAGCGCGCGCCGTCGCGCCGCTCGTCGCTAGGTCACCGCGTCGCCGTTGCCCGCCTCCTGAAGCTTGCCGGTGAGCTCCTCGACGCGGCGCGTGGCGCGCGTCAGCCGCGACGACAGCACGCGCATCACGTGCAGCGAGCAGCTCGGGTTCTCGCACAACAGGCGCAGGAACTGGTCGCCGGCGATGCGCAGCGCGCGGACCGGCGTCGTGGCGCGGACGGTGGCCACGCGCGGAGCGTCGAGCAGGAGGCTCATCTCGCCGACCAGCGAGTTGCGGCCGAAGCGCGCGACGACGAACTCGCCCTCGGCGGTCTCGCCGACCACCTCGACCTCGCCCTCGAGGATCACGAACGCGCAGTCCGAGACCTCGTTCTTCTGCATCACCACGTCGCCGGCGGCATAGCGCATCGCGCGGCTCGTGAACGCGATGAGCTTGAGCCGCGTGAGGTCCACCTTCTCGAAGAGCGGAACCTGGCGCAGCATCTCCGCTTCCTGGAAAACCGTCACCGCGCGCCTCCCTGTGCCGGGCATCGTACCGCAGAATGCGGGCTGCGGCAGCGACCGCGACCGCCGACAAGGGGGGAGACGCAGCGTGACCACGTACGACGACGAGTTCTACCGCGACATCCTCGACGGGCTTGCGCACGGCGACCACGGGTCGTTCGTCGCCGACGTCCTCGCCACGCTCTCGCGCCACGACGTGCCGCGCCTCGGCGCGGCGCTCAACCGCAACCAGGTCGCGAGCAAGCGCTGGCTGGCCGACGCGCTCCTGGCGTCCGCCGGGCCGGCGTTCGCGCGCGTCGTCGTGCTGGGGGGCTGGTACGGCGTGCTGGCGGCGACGCTCTTGCACGACGAGCGCTTCGCGATCGGCCGCGTCGAGAGCGTCGACATCGACGCGGCCTGCGCGCCGGTGGCGCTCGCGCTCAATGCGACCCACGTGCGCGAGGGGCGCTTCGCGGCGCGCACCGCCGACATGCTTGCGCTCGACTACGCGGGGCTGCGCGCCGACCTCGTCATCAACACGAGCTCCGAGCACCTGCCGGATTTCACGGGCTGGTACGCACGCATTGCGGATGGCCAGCTCCTCGTGCTGCAGTCGAACGACTATTTCGCCTGTGCCGAGCACGTCGGCTGCGTGCCGGACCTCGCGGCGTTCGCCGCGCAGGCGCCGATGCGGGAGCGCCTGTTCGAGGGCGCGCAGCGGATGCGGCGCTACACGCGCTTCATGTTGATCGGCCGCAAGTAGCAGGCGCGGCGGCGCCTCGCGCGAGGCCGAAGGCCGCGCGCGTGTCGAGCCACGTCGCACCCTGCGCGCGCGTCGCCGCGAAGAGCGCCTCGACGAACGCCCACGCCGCGTCGTCGAACACGAGGTGGTGGGTGAGGAGGCCGGTGGGCTCGCCGGCGTCGACGCGGCCTTCGCGCCGCGCGGCGAGGTGATCGACGACACGCGTCACCGCCGCGTCGTCGCCGACGAATGCGCGGCCGCGCCGCCAGGCGATCGGGTCGACGTGCGCATTGCACTGCGCGAGCCCGGGCGCCGCTGCGGGCGCCGTGCGCGGCGCGAACGTCGACAGGCCCCGGTAGCCGGCGGCGGCAAGCTGCGGCACGATCGCCTCGCCGATGCGATTCCATGGCGGCACCAGCACGTGCAGGTAGCGCTCGCCGAACGCACGCGCGAGCACCGCGTCGCCTTGCGCGAGCTCGCCCAGCACGGCCGCGCCGGCACGGTCGTCGCCGAGCTCGGCGGCGCGCGCGCGCGCCGGCGCGTGATTGACGTGGGCGAATCCGTGCTGGACGACGGTCACCAGCGGCGCCTGTGCGACCGATGTCACGAGGCCCGGCTCGAGCGCAGCCGGCACGACGGCAAGCGACAGCGGTACGCCGTGGCGCGCGCTCGCGGCGAAAAGGCGCCCGAGTGCCGGCGTGTCGCGGCACGCGTCGTCGTCACGCAACCAGAACGTCGGCGTGCGCGCGGCTTCGCGCCAGTGCGCGAGCTCGCGCGCGAGCGAGTCCCAGGCGCTCACCGGACCAGCCCCGGCGATGTGCGCGCAAACGGTTGCCGTGACCGCGACCTGCGCCTGCAGACGGCGTTGCGCGTGCGTGACGTCGCGCTCACGAACCGCTGGTACGACGCGTTGCAGGACGCCCGCCGGCGAGCGCACGCACGAAGAACTCGGCGGTACCGGCGGCGCCCTCGCAATCGAAGTCGAAGCGCGCGAACGACCGCGTCGCGGCGTCGTCGACGGCGTCCGCCAGCGCCTGCGGCGTGAGCGCGCGATCGTCGAGGACGACGGCGACGTTCAGGCGCGCGAGGCGCTCGCCGCGCTCGCGCTGCTCGGTCTCGCCGTTTCCGGTGAACGGCACGATCACCGGCCGCGTGCCGCTCGACAGCACGTCGAGCACCGTGTTGTAGCCGCCCTGCGAGACCGACACTCGCGCGCGGCGCAACAGCGCCTGGAAATCGGCGCGCGAGCGCTCGACGATGGCCGTGGGTGCGGCGTCGGCCATCAGGCGGCGGTATCCCTCGTCGGGGATGTTGGGGCCGGCCAGGACGCGCCACGTGAGATGGCCGTGGCGCGACAGTTTCTGCGCGGCGAGCGCGTTGGCGAGGTGCTGGATGCCGACGCCGCCGCCGCCGGCCGACACGACGACCTCGTCGCGCGGCGGCGCGGGACCGTCTCCGCGCGGCCCGGGCGTCAGCACGAAGCCAGTGTAATGCACGGGCGGCGCCAGGGCGCCCGCGAGGGGGTACGTCTCCTCGAAGCGCGCGAAACGGGGGTCGCCGTGGACGAGCACGGCGTCGAACCAGCGCGCCGCCCACTCCTGCATCTCGCGCTCGCGCTCGGGCTTCGCCTGCACCTGCAGGATCTCGCGCACCGACGACACGACGAGCGGCCGCGGCCGCGTCGCGTCGATGCGCTCGAGCAGCGGCACGAGCTCGAAACGCAGCTGCCGGCGGCCGAACGGAAACGTCTCGAACAGCACGGCGTCGGGGCGCGCCGCGTCGTAGGCGGCGAGGAGCTCGGTGCGCCGCGCCTCGCGATAGGCGTCGTCGATCGGCGTGAAGCCGGCGTCGCGCAGCGGGTTGAAGCTCGCGTCCGCGACGCGGATCGGCGGCAGCTGCACGACGTTGACGTTGCGCGGCATCCGGCCGCCGATTGCGGTGCCGCCGCTGACGAGGTGGACGGCGAAGCCCGCGTCGGCGAGCGCCTCGGCGATGACGCGTGCGCGCATCAGGTGCCCGATGCCCAGCAGGTGCTGGACATAGATCATCACGGCGCGCATGGCGCTTGGAATCAGCGGAGCTTCGCGCGAACCGTCATCCCCGCGCAAGCGAGGATCCAGCCGTGACGCGAACCGCTGCCCCGCGAACGCGCGGCCGACGCATGGCGATGCGACATCGTCACTGGCGCTGCCAGGGCTCCAGCGTGATCGCGTTGCGCGCCGCGACGCGCCACGCGAGGCGCGCGGTCGGCGAGGTCTCGCGGGCGTGCGCGCCGACGAGGTCGGTGATCGCGGTCAGGCCCTCGAGCATCGCGGAAGCGCCGCGCTCCGACGGCGGCGGCTGCGACGCGAGGTCGGCAAGCGCGCGCGCCATCATCGCGGTGTCGCCGACGTCCTTGGGATCGAGCATCCGCGCGAGGCCGAGCTCGGCGGCGCGGCGGGCGCGCATGTACTGCTCGAGCCGCGGCTTGACGCGCGGCACGAGGATCGCGCGCTTGTCGAGCGACAGGATCTCGCAGAACGTGTTGTAGCCCGCCATCGCCACGAGTCCCGACGCGCCCTGCATCAAGAGCTCGACATGCGTGTCGAACGTCACGACGTCGACGCGCCCCAATCGCGCCGCGCGCTCGCGGAACGCCTGTTGCTGCGCCGGCGCCATGAACGGCCCGAGCAGCAGCACCGCGCCAAGCGGGATGGCAGCATCCGATTCGTAGGCGCGCAGCACCCAGTCGACCATCGACACGCCGTCCTCGCCGCCGCCGACGGTCACGAGCACGTACGGCTGGCCGCCGACCGGCGGCGTACGCGTGGCGCTGATCAGCGGGATGCTGCGGCGCAGGTAGCCGGTATAGACCATCTTGCTGCGCACCGACGCGGGGCAGACCACACCCGCCAGCGGGTCGGCGAAGCGCTGGAGGCCGTACACCCAGATCTCGTCGTAGAGGTGCTCGAGCGCCGGCAGCGCGTGCTTGCGCTTCCATTCGCGCACGAGGAGCGCCGGCTCGTCCATGATGTCGCGCAGGCCCAGCACGAGCTTGGTGCCGCGTGACTTCAGGAGCTCGAGCGTCGGCGCGACCTCGCCGTTGAGGCCGAGCGGCTCCTTGTCGACGAGGAACACGTCGGGGCTGAAGCTCTCGGCGGCCTGGCGGATGATCGCCGCGCGCATCGCCAGCGTCTGGTCGAGCTCGATATGCAGGCCGAGCGACTGGTATTCGCCGTTGGTGAGCTTGATGACGCCCGGGATGCGCACGAAGTCGACGCGCGGCCGGTAGTCGAAGCTCCCGATGATCGGCGAGCCCGACAGGATCAGCACCGACACGCCCTTGTAGCGGTCGACGATGGCGTGGGCGATCGCACGGCAGCGGCGCAGGTGGCCCAGGCCGAAGCTGTCGTGGCTGTAGATCAGGATCCGGGCGTTGTCGAGTCGTTCCACGGTATCTCCCTGGTGCGCGCCGTTGCCAGCGAGCCGCGCCGCCGGGTCCTTGCGGAAGTCCCGGTCTCGTTTCCGGACCGCGGCCGCGCATTATGATCCACAAAACGGCCGGAAAGGACGATGAATATTCGCAAGGAGCCCATTCGGACCGACGCGGCTTCGAGCCCGGCACACCCGCACCGGGGTCGCGGACCATGATCCGGGACAGCCATTTCCGGGCGAAGCAGCCGTTCCGGGCGCGGGGGGTTGCCGAGCTTTCGGCGCGGATCGGCGACGTTGACGCCGAGATCGTGCGACGGCTCGACGCGGGGACGACGCCGGTGCGCGTGCTCGAGCTCGGCTGCGGGTATGGCAGCGTGCTGCTCGAATGGCGACAGCGCCATGGCGAGCGCATCGCGCTGACCGGCCTCAATCGCGAGGAGCAGGACGGCGACGACGCGATCGTGCGTCGCAACGGCATCGAGCGCGGCCTCGTCGACGCCAGCGATACGGCCGCGATGCCGGCGCTCGCCTTCGGCGATGCGGCCGACGGCCTGCCGTTCGCCGATGCGAGCTTCGATCTCGTCGTCAGCCAGGTCGCGTGGCTTTACTTCGGGCGCAAGGCGCATGTGCTGCGCGAGATCGCGCGCGTGCTCGACCGCGACGGCGTCGCGCGCATCGACGCCGACGAGATCCATCCGCGGCTGCCGCCCGAATACGCGCGACTCTTCGAGATCTGGCATCGCGGCCGCCTCGTGCCGCTCGGCGATTACCTCGCGCGCCATGGCGGCGCGATCCGCCGCGCCGACCAGGGCGAATACCTCGCGTTCGGCAAGCTCGAGGGGCTCGGCGACGATCTCTTGCCGGTCGCCGAGATCGACCTTGCGACGATCGATCCGGACTGGGACGGCATCAAGTGCATCTACCGGCTGCGCGGCTGAGCGCGCGCCGCGCCACTCGCACGGCGTGCCTATAATCAGCGCGCGCCGCGCCGCCGCCGGCGTCGCGGCAGACAGGGGAGGAACGATGCCGGTCGCCCACATCGAGTCGGCTTCGCGGATGCGCTCGCTCGCGGCGCTCGCCTGCATGGCGCTCGTGGCGCTCTCGATGCTTGTGCCGCGCGCAGGCGCTGCAACCGCCGGCGCCGCGACATCGCATGCGCCGCCAGTGGCGGCGAAGGCGCCGGCGCTGCCGCAGGAGCTCACGCCGGAATCGATCCGCGACGCCCTGTCGAAGATGTCCGACCAGGAAGTTCGCAGCCTGCTGATCGAGCAGCTCGACCGCGCCGCGAAGGCCTCCGCCGGCGCCTCGCCCGCCGACGGCATGATGGCGAAGGCCGGGATGGCCGGCATGATGGAGGTCGACGCCGGCACGCTGCGTGGACGCGTGCGGGACATGATCGCGGCGGCACACGCGTTGCCGGAAACGGCCCGCTACGTCGTCGACCGGCTCGATCTCGGCGCCGGCGAGGGCAACGGCATCGCGCATCTCGCCGGTGCGTTTGCGCTGATGCTCGTCGCGGGGCTGGTGGTCGAGGGACTCTACGGACTCGCGCTGCGTGGCCAGCGCGGGCGGCTCGCGCAGACGGCCGGCGGCACCTACTTCGCGCGCGCCTTCGGGCTCGGCGCGAACCTCGCGCTCGACGTGGGCGCGATCGTCGTGTTCGCGGCGGGCGCGCTCGGCGTGTATCTGACGATCCGCGCCATTCCGGAGCTGTGGCGGATCGTGCTCATCGCGGCGCTGATGGCGGTCGTCGTCGTGCGCGGTGCCGCGCTCGCCGCGCGTGTCTTGCTCGGCCGCTCGCGCGATGGCGCGCGGCTGCTTCCGCTCGACGATCGGACCGCGCGGCGATTCCGCCAATACGTCCTCGTCCTGACCGTGCTGTTCGGGGTCAACATCGTCGTCAGGTCGGTGTTGGGCGCCGCCGACATCGACCCATCGACGCTCGACGTGATGCTCTTCGGCGCGTGGACCCTCGGCCTCGTGCTCACGCTCGGCCTGCTCGCGCTGGTGCGACGGCCGATCGCGGCGCTGATCCGCGGCACGGAGACGCGCCGTGCGAGCGTGCGGGGCGCGCTCGCCGACTTCTGGCCGATCATCGCGATCGCGTATTTCGCTGCCCTGTACGCGGCGAGCCTCCACGGCATGCTGATGGGCCGCACGGGGCCGCTCGGCATCGGCCTCGCCAGCGTCCTCGTCGTCGTGCTCGTGCCGATCGTCGACTACGCGCTGTGCAGTGCACTCGGCGCGTTCGTCGCCACGCGCGCCGTCGAAGGCGCGCCGCGCGGGCCGGGATGGCTCGCGACCTACGAGCCGATCTTCCGCCGCGCGATCCATATCATCACCGTCGTCGGCGGCATCCTGATCCTGGCCGACTGGTGGGACATTCGCCTCTTCGCGTACGCGCAGATGGGGCTCGGCGGCGACATCGCGAGCTCGGTGCTCGGCATCGGCATCGTGGTGCTGGCCACCTACCTCGCGTGGCAGATCGCCACCACGGCGATCGACAACCGGATGCGCGCGGAGGGGACCGTCTCCACCGACGCGCCGTCGTCGCGGCTGCGCACGGTGCTGCCGATCCTGCGCGCGACGATCCTGGTGACGATCGCCGTGATGGCGACGATGTCGATCCTCGCGGCGATGGGCGTCGACATCCTGCCGCTGCTCGCCGGCGCGAGCATCGTCGGCGTGGCGATCGGCTTCGGCTCGCAGACGCTGGTCCGCGACATTGTGTCGGGCGCGTTCTTCCTGATGGACGACGCGTTTCGCCTGGGCGAATACATCGAGGTCGGCAGCGCCAAGGGCAACGTCGAGAAGATCAGCGTGCGCTCGGTGTTCCTGCGCCACCAGCGTGGCGCGCTCTACGTGGTGCCGTACGGCCAGATCCACCAGCTCCGCAACGCGAGCCGTGACTGGCAGGTGCAGATACTCGAGTTCCGGCTCACCTACGACACCAGCATGCTGCAGGTGAAGAAG
Source organism: Burkholderiales bacterium (assembly GCA_025935675.1). GTDB lineage: Bacteria > Pseudomonadota > Gammaproteobacteria > Burkholderiales > Casimicrobiaceae > VBCG01. Next base: position 7,692 of record JAICUU010000036.1, on the reverse strand, counting down.
ATCCTGAAGAAGATCGGCGAGGAATTGTCCGCCGATCCCGACTACGCGCCCGACATCCTCGCGCCGCTCAAGTCGGCGGGCGTGACGTCCGCCGAGGACAGCGCGATCGTGGTGCGCGCCAAGTTCACCGCGCGGCCCACCGGCAATTCATGGGTGATTCGCCGCGTCGCCTACGACAAGATCATCCGCGCGTTTCGTGACGCCGGCATCCGCTTCGCGCATCGGCAGGTGACGGTGAATGTGTCGAGCGCGGAGGACGCGGCGGCCATCGCGGCCGGCGGCGGCGCCGGTGCGGCGGCGATCGCGGCCGAAGCCGAGCGCAACGCGAAGGCGGGTTGAGCGAAAGCTCACGAGTCTCGCCCCGTCGAGCGCAGCGTGAAGCCTGGCTGATCGAAACCAACGCGCGGGCAGGCCGCGCGCTCGCGCTCAGGGCTCGCGCGGCTTCGCCTTGCCACCGAGGCCCACGGCGAGGCGCACGAGCTTGCGCTTGTCGAGGTCGTTCAGGCGCGCGGCGAGCGCGTTGTGCCGCTGCACGAGCTCGGCGATGTACGACGAGCGATCGCCGAGCAGCGCGTCGAGAGCGGTGATCTTTTCCTGTGCCGACTTGAGCGAGGCCGAGAGTCCGTCGCGCTCGCGCGTGAGCTGGTCCTCCGCCGCCGCGCGCCTCGGCAGCTCCTCGCGCAACACCGCGAGCGCCTGCGCCGACTGGCGCATCGCCTCGTAGACGCCCTCGCGGTCGGCGACCGCGTTGTCGCGCTCGTGGCGCAGCGTGTCGTGCTCGGCGATCAGGCGATTGGTGTCGCCGGTGAGCCGCGTCACCTCGCGCATCGCGTGGTCGCGCTCGTTCATGAGCTTGTCGCGCTCCGCGCGAATGTCGGCCATCTGCGTGCGCCAGGCGTCGACCTCGTCGGCGATCGCCCCGTAATCGCGCTCGCGCTCCGCCGCGCTGTCGCGCGTCTGCGCGAGCTCGGCGGCGAGCGCCTCCAGGTGGTGGCGCGCGGAATCGAAGCGCTTGGCGTTGCCATCGGCCTCGCGGCGCGTGAGCTCGATCTCCTCGGTAAGGCGCATGATGTTGGCGCGCTCGTCGTACAGGTCGCGGTGCGCCTGCGCGAGCTCGTTGCGCAGCGTCTCGGTCGTGCGCGGCGCTTCGGCGACGGCGGTGGTGAGTCGCACGATCTCGCCGCGCGTCTTGGTGAGCTCGTCGGCGAGCACCGAATGCTCCCGCGCGCGCTCCTCGCGCAGCGCCTCGAGCTCGGCGGCCATCACCGAAGCGTCGGGCACGCCGGCGCGCAGCGCCGCGGCGGCGCTCGCCTCGACCTCGAGGCGCTGCTGCGCGAGTGCGAGGTCGGCGGCGAGGCGCGCGGCAACCGCGCGTGCGGCGTCGAGCTCGGCTGCGAGCCACGGCGCGATCGCCGCGATCATCGCGGGCCGCGCGGTTTGCGCGAGCCCCTCGATCTCGCGACGGGGATCGGCGCCGGCGGGCAGCGCGGCGAGCTTTCCGTAGGCGGTGTCGAGCACCGCGTCGAGCCCCGATTGCATGCCGCCGCCGGCATGCGCGTCGGCCGCGTGGCGCTGGCGCGGGCGCGATTTCTGCGCGGCGCTGCGTGCAGCCGGCGTGCCGGCGAGCGCGAAGCGCGCGTCGGCCGCGAGGCGCTCCAGTGCCGCGACAGGATCGGCATGCCAGGCGTCGAGCGTGACGAGCGCGCGCGGCAACCCGCGCGAGCCGCGCTCGGCCTCGATGACGTGGTGATGCCACAGCGCCAGCGACTTCTCCGGCGCGAATTGCGCGTGCCGCGCGAGCGACGCGGCAACCTCGCGCGGCCGGCGCAGCACGATCGCGACTGCCGGATCGTAGCCGTTCTGCTCGAACGCCTCGCGCCAGAACGGCAGCAGCCGGCACACGCGCGGCTCGGCGACGACGACCGCGGCGCCGTTGAATTCCTCGGCGACCGCTTCGGCCGCGAACGGCGCGAGCGCCTTCAGCGCCTCGTTTTGCTCGAAGCGCTCCGGAAGCCCGGTCGGCGAGTCCCAGGCGATGCCGACGCGCCGCAGCGCCTCGTCGGACACCGAGGCGAGCCGCGCACAGGCGGCCGGCGGATCGACGTCGCCGATCGTCGGCGCAACGACTTTCCCGAGGTCGGCACCCGCTTCGGCCAAGGGCGCAGCGACTTCCGGGAGCCCGCCGGCGTGCATGCCGAGCAGGAAGAGGACGGGACGGGCCATGGGAACGTTGAAGGCGCAAGCATCGTGCCACCCGCCGGAGCCGCGTCGCGTGGCATACAACCCTCGATCACCCGCGCGCGCGGCCTTGCGCGGCGCGGCCCATGCATGCGCGGGCGCGAGGCGGGCGATGGGCACGACTGCCGCGACTGCCGTCCTGCGTCAGCGGGCGATGTGGCGCGCGATCGCCGCAAACGCGACCCGCGACTTACGGCAAGGCGCGAGGAATGGGCCCGGCTGGGATCGAACCAGCGACCAAACGATTATGAGTCGTCTGCTCTGACCAACTGAGCTACAGGCCCTGTGGGTGGCCCCGATGGTCGCGTCGACGCAATGGGCTCGAACGGGAAAGGGCAGCCGGCGGCGCGCCGATTATAGCGGAGCGCGCGCAGCACCGACTCGATGCGCCGAGGCGCGTACACTCGTGCGGCCCTCGGGCATGCCATGCAGCACGCGCTCCACAGGCTTCTCGCGCCCACGTCGGTGGCGCTCGTCGGCGCCTCGGCGCGCCCGGGCGCGATCGGCCGCGTCGTGCTCGAGAACCTGTTGCGCGGCGGCTTTCACGGGCCGATCCACGTCGTCAACCCGAAACGTCGCGAGGTGCTCGGGAGCGCGGCCGTTCGGTCGCTGCGCGCGATCGGCGCGCCGGTCGACCTCGCGATCGTCGCGACGCCGGCGGCGGTCGTGCCCACGGTGATCGACGACGCGGCGGCGGCCGGCGTCGGTTGCGTGCTGATCGTCACCGCGCCGCCGGGTGAAGCGCGCGCTGCGAAGCGCTGGCTCGGCGAGATCGCGGCGCGCGCACGCGCGTCGGGCGTGCGCATCGTCGGCCCCGGCGCGTTCGGTGTCCTGCGCACCGGGATCGGACTCAACGCCACGTATGCGGACGTCGCGCCGACGCCGGGGCGCATTGCGCTCGTGTCCCAGTCGGGCGCGGTGGCGACGGCGATGCTCGATTTCGCCGCGCCGATCGACATCGGCTTCTCGACGGTGATCGCGCCCGGAAGCGAAATCGACGTCGACGTCGGCGAGCTGCTCGACGCGCTTGCCGTCGACGTCGACACCGATGGCATCCTGCTCTACGTCGAGACGATCGCGCATGCACGGCATTTCCTGTCGGCGCTGCGCGGCGCGGCGCGTGCGAAGCCGGTGGTCGTGCTGAAGGCCGGGCGCTCGCGGTCCGCGGCGCATGCCGATGACACGCCGGGCGAAGATCAAGTCGCCGGCGCGGCGCTGCATCGCGCCGGCACGTTGCGCGTCGACACGTACACGCAGCTCTTCGCCGCGGCGCGCGCGCTCGCGGCGGGGCGGATCCCGCGCGGCGATCGCCTCGCGATCGTCGCCAACGGCCGCGGCGCGGCGATGCTCGCCGCCGACCGTGCCGCGGACCTCGGGTTGCCGCTCGCGTCGCTCGAGGCCGCGACATTGGCGGCGCTCGACGGCATCCTGCCCGGCGAGAGCACGCGCGGCAATCCGGTCGACGTGCGCGGCCACGCGACGGCCGCGCAATTTGGCGGCGCATTGGCGGCCGTGCTCGGCGATGCCGGTGTCGACGCCGCGATCGTGCTGGCGGTGCCGCGGCCGATCGACACGCCGATGGCGATGGCGCGCGCGGCTGCCGACGCCGCGCGCGCGTCGCACAAGCCGGTGCTCGGCGCGTGGCTCGGCTCGGTCGACGGCCATGGCGAGCGCGTGGCGCTGGAAGCTGGCGGCATCGCCAACTTCTACACGCCCGAGAACGCGGTCGAGGCGCTCGCGTATCTCGCGGCGTACCGGCGCAACCAGGAGTGGCTGCTCGAAGCGCCGGCATCGAGGCCCGTCGACGAGGCGCCCGATCTCGCGCGTGCCGAGCGCGTGCGTGCGCGAGTGGCCGCCGCGGGCGCGACGACGCTCGCGCCGGACGATGCGATCGACCTCCTCGCGGCGTTCGGCATCGCACATGCGCCGGCCGCCGCGGTGACGTCGGTGGACGAGGCGCGCGCCGTGGCGCGGCGCCTGCGCTATCCGGTCATGCTGGCCGCGGATGCGTCGCACCCCCACCAGCGCACGCTCGCCACGAGCGCGCCGGCGCTCGAGCGCGAATACGCGAAGCTCGCGGCGGCGGGCGGCTCGATGCGCGTAATGGCTGTGCCGCGCGTGACCGGGGCGCGGCCGTTCGCGATCCGCGTCCACGTCGATCCGGTGTTCGGCCCGGTCATCACGATGGGCGCCGCCGCCTACTTCGGCAGCGCGCGCGGCGCGACGATGCTGCCGCCGCTATCGCCGCGCCTTGCCGGCGATCTCGTCGATGCCTGCGGCGCGCCGGCGCGCGCGCTCGACCCCGCGTCGCGCGCGGCGCTCGCGCGGATGGCGCTTGCGGTGTCGGCGATCGTTGCGGCGTTGCCGTGGGTGGTGCGGATGCGCCTCGAGCCGGTCGCCGTCGGCGGCGGCGAGGCGGTGGTCGCCGACGCGGCCATCGAGGTGGACGTGGCACGCGCGGGCGTCGCGCGCTACGCGCACATGGCGATCCATCCGTATCCGCTCGAGCTCGAAGGCGAGCTCGAGCTGGGCAGCGCGCGCCTCTTCGTGCGGCCGATGCGACCCGAGGACGTCGACCTCGAGCGCGCGTTCGTCGCCGGCATGTCGGACAATACGCGCTACCTGCGCTTCTTCTACCAGCTTCACGAGCTCACGCCGCAGATGCTCGCGCGCTTCACGCAGGTCGACTACGACCGCGAGCTGGCGCTGGTGGCGATGCCCCGCGACGCCGCCGGGCGGGTCGAGCCGGCATTCGCTGCCGTCGCGCGCTTCATCCGCGCGGCCGATCGCGACACCGCCGAGTTCGCGATCGTCGTCGGCGACGCCTGGCAGGGGCGCGGCCTCGGCCGCGCGATGATGGAACGCCTCATCGCCGCCGCGCGCGACAACGGCGTGCGCCGCGTCGAGGGCGCCGTGCTGCGCGCGAACGGCAACATGCTGCGGTTCACCGCGGGACTCGGCTTCGCCATACGCGAAGATCCCGAGAATCCCGAGCAGGTGATCGTGGCGCTCGACTTGAAGCCCTCGCTTGACGAGGAGCGCCGGAATAGCGGACGATCGCGCGCTGTTTGATTTCGGTCAGGTTGCGGCAATCGAAGGCTCGCCGAGCCTGCCGTCGCCACGACCTTCTCAATCGGGGGAAATCGCCATGCCATCCAGCCTTGCCCGCGCGCTCGTCGCCACGCTGACCCTGGGAGCCGCCGCGCTCGCGTTCGCCGATGCCGGCGACATGTCGTTCTTCGTCACCAGCACCAACGGCGGCAAGGGCGCCGATTACGGCGGCCTCGCCGGCGCCGACAAGCATTGCCAGGCGCTGGCCGCGGCCGTGGGCGCGGGCGGCAAGACTTGGCACGCGTATCTTTCCGACAGCGCGATGGACGGCAAGCCTGCGGTCAACGCACGCGACCGCATCGGCAAGGGGCCGTGGAAGAACGTCAAGGGCGTCGTGATCGCCAACGACGTCGCGCAGCTGCACGGCGAGAACCACCTCGACAAGCAGACCGGCCTTACCGAGAAGGGCACGGTCGTCAACGGCCGCGGCGATACGCCGAACGAGCACGACATCCTCACCGGCTCGCAGCCCGACGGCACGGCGTTCCCCGACGACGGCAAGGATCACACCTGCGGCAACTGGACGAAGAGCGGTACGGACGGCTCGGCAATGCTCGGCCACCTCGACCGGCAGGGCACGAACCAGCCGCCTGCGTCGATGTCGTGGAATTCGACGCACGGCTCGCGTGGCTGTGATGCGGCGGGACTCAAGTCGACCGGCGGCAACGGCTACCTCTACTGCTTCGCCACGAACTGATGCATGACGCCCTCTCCCGCCCTGGCAGGAGAGGGTTGGGCTGAGGACGGCGCGTTTCCCCCTCTACCGCTTCGCGGGAGAGGGCCGGGGTGAGGGCGTCGACTTGGCCGTGTTCTGCGGAAGCTTCTTCAGCGCCGCGATCGACGGCGCCTTGTCCCAGCCCATCAGCGTCTGCTCGATCGACGGGCCATTGGCCGCAAGCCATTGGCTCATCGCGTCGCCCGCTTTGCTGTCGTAGATGCGGTGCGAATAGACGATGACTTGCGCACCGCCATCGACCAGCACGAAGCGCGCGAACGCGGCCTCGAGGAAGCCCGCGTCGCCCAGCACCGCGACGACGAGGTGCTCGGCGGGATGCTGCGCGGTGCGCGGCTTCGAATCGGTGCGCACGATCTTGCCGAACTTGCGGTAGTTGCCGAGAACGCCGTTGGCGAGCGCGGCGAGGTCATCGCCGTCGCGCACGTTGTCGTGCACGTTGATCGTCACCATGTCGCGCCAGCGCGCGAGGTCGGCGTCGTTCGGCGGCGTGAACTCGTTCTGGCCGTTCTGCGACCAGCGGTGGGTGTATAGGAGGCCGCCGAACATGAATGCCTGAGCAGGTGCAGGCGCTGCCTGCTTGGATATGTCGCCTGCGCCGAGTGTCGCGGTGGCGGCGAGCAGCGTCGCCATGCCGACGAAGTGGCGAATTCGACTCGGTTCGCGGATCATGCGGGTCTCCGGCGGGCCACCCCGCACGGTGGGGTGGACGCAAGGGCAACGCACCATCTCTGCAGATTATGTCGTCGACGCGGCTAGTCAGAAGGCAGAGCCGTGCGGCTGCCCTCATCGTGTGATGGCAGTTGCTTGATCATCGCGGCGATATCGACCCATTCTGCGTAGCGGGGCAATCTCGTCTGGCCGTCGAGGCCGCGAGCCGCGAGGATGTACTTTTCAATTTCTGTCAGCGCCTCGTTTCCGACGACAGTCGCCGAAATGCTCATCCGGTGGCGTCCAGTACTGATGACGAGCCACTTCTGGCCGCGAGTGGAGGTCCAATCAAGTCGAGTGATGTCTCGTACGGGAATGGTGTATGTGCTCCAGATCCATGTTCGAGTGATCGCGTCTGAATTCAACGTTACGCGGCACGTGAGCAGGAACGTCGAATAAATGGCCACGCCGACTGCGACTGCTGCGAACGCCGCGCCCGCGATCTGAGCCCTCAACATCATTGCCGCCCCGATCCAGGCGATGAGCAGTGTTCCGGGAACCGCGAAGGCGACCACCATCGCACGAGTTCCACGGCTTGGAAGGTATGTATTGTCATTGTCGGTAGCCATGGCACTTAAGGGCGTAGAGCCGAAAGGTGTCGGCCGTAGGTAGCGCATGCTGCGCCGACAGGCGGGCAATCGCAACAGGAGACGGTGGAACTCATTGCCGGCATGTGATCAACCCCAAGCGGCGCGCCGAAAACAAAACGCCCCGCACGAGGCGGGGCGTCAATGCGGCGATCAGCGGCCGGTCAGCCCTCGCCCTCGAGGAAGCTCCTGAGCTTCTCGGAACGCGACGGGTGGCGCAGCTTGCGCAGCGCCTTGGCCTCGATCTGGCGGATGCGCTCGCGCGTGACGTCGAACTGCTTGCCCACTTCCTCGAGCGTGTGGTCGGTGTTC
>JAICUU010000224.1 GCA_025935675.1 Burkholderiales bacterium | reverse complement strand
GCCGATCACCCAGTCGAGCGGGATGAAGACGTCATGGCCCCAGTTCGGGCCGTTCTGGAACACCGCGTTGAGCGGCATGTGGCGCCGGCCGATGTGCACGCCCGGGTGCGAGGTCGGGATGAGCGCGCACGTGATGCCGATATCGTCGACGTCGCCGACGAGGTGATCGGGATCGAGCGCGCGAAACGCGAGGCCGAGCAGCGTCGCTACCGGACCGAGCGTGATGTAGCGCTTCTCCCAGGTGAGCCTCAAGCCCAGCACGCGCTGTCCCTCGTGCTCGCCCCAGCAGACGATGCCGGTGTCGGGAATCGCCGCGGCGTCCGAGCCGGCGTACGGATTGGTGAGCGCGAAGCAGGGGAGCTCGAGGCCCTTGGCGAGCCGCGGCAGGTAGTGTTGCTTCTGCTCGTCGGTGCCGTAGCGCAGCAGCAGCTCGCCGGGACCCAGCGAGTTCGGCACCATCACGGTGACGACCACGGTGCCGGAGCGCGTCGCGAGCTTGGTGATCACCTCGGAATGCGCGAACGCCGAGAAGCCCAGGCCGCCGTATGCCTTCGGAATGATCATGCCGAGGAAGCCGCGCTCGCGGATGAACTGCCACACGTGCGGCGGCAGGTCGCGGTAGACGTTGGTGGTCTCCCAGTCGGTGACCATCGCGCAAAGCTCCTCGACGTCCTCGTCGAGGAAGCGCTGCTCCTCGGCGGTCAGCGCCGCCGCGGGCATGTCGATCAGCTTTTTCCAGTTCGGGCGGCCGGTGAAGAGCTCGGCGTCCCACCAGACGGTGCCGGCCTCGATCGCCTCGCGCTCGGTCTGCGACATCGGCGGCATCACCTTGCGGAACAGCGCGAACAGCGGCGCGCTCACCAGCGCGTGTCGCAGCGGCGGGATCGTGAGGGGCGCGGCGAAGAAGAGCACGACCGCCGCGATCAGCACGACGAGCAGGATCGGCATCAAATGCGCGGCCGCGGCGACGACGAGCGCCAGTGCGATGGCGGCGAGCCAGGCGAGGCCGCGCGCGTTCACGTAGGCGAGCGCGAGCGCGCCGAGCAGCACCAGGACGAGCCAAAGGATCAGGAGCATGCAATTCTCCTTGCTTGGGCGCTCGCGCGACGGTGGCGATTGCGCGCGATCATCGCTTGCGCGCCGCGGGCTCGCGCCCGGCGTCCGGCAGGTCCATTACCGGCGACATGAGGCCCGCGAGCAGGAACGGCGCGAGGCGCTTAAGCAACGCCTCGTCATCGTTCATCTGGCGCGGCGTCAATTCGGCGATCAGCTTGGCCGCGTCGGTCGCCGCGAGCGTGTACGACAGCGCGCCCATGATGAAATGCAGCCGCCACGACAGCTCCTTCCTGGGCAGCCACGGCAGCGCGCGACCGAACGCCGCCTTGAAGCGCGCGATCATCAGCGCGTACTGGTCGGACAGGAACTGGCGGATGAACGGCGCGGGATCGGCGTACGCGCGGCCGAGCAGCCGCAGGAAATTCTCGCCGCCCTGCGTGCGGTCGCGCGCCAGCGCGAGCGCCGGCATGAAGAGCGCCGCGAGGATGCGCTCGCACGACACGGGCTGCGGCGCCGACGCACGCTCGTACTCGGTCAGCAGCGCGAGCCGCTGGCGGTTCATCGGATCGAGCCGGCGCGTCAGCACGGCCTGGAACAGTTCTTCCTTGCCGCCGAAGTGGTAGCTGACCGCGGCGAGGTTGACACCGGCATCGGTGGTGATGGCGCGCAGGCTCGTCGCCTCGTAGCCGTGCTCCATGAAGAGCGCCTCGGCCGCGTCGAGGACGCGGTCCTTGGTCGCCGAAGGACTGCGTCGTGCCATCGCGATGACTTTTCCGGACATGACGGCCTCGCTCAATGCGTCCGCGTGGCGATGCGTGCCGCAGGTGACGGCACGCGGGGGCTCGCGAATTCTTTTAAACGTTTGTTTGAATTCTGCGCCGCAGCGCACGCGCTGTCAATGCGGATCGTGCGCACGTCCTTCCCGCGCAGGCGGGAATCCAGCCTCGGGGCGTGACCGAAGTGCGAGTGCAGTCATCGTGGCGCCAGAACTGGATCCCCGCAGCCGCGGGGATGACAAGGCTATGCGCCGTCGCGCGGAGGCGGCGCCGCGTAAGCCGCGTCGATCGCCTGCTTGAAATGCGCGAGCACGAGCGGGCGCTTGAGCTTCAACGTCGGCGTCAGCAGTCCGTTCTCGACGGTCCATGGCGCGCTCGCCGCGATCACGCGCCGCACGCGCACCCAGCGGGGGAAGCCCTTCAGCAGGTCGTTGGCGCGCCGCGCCAACGCGGTCTCGTCGGTCTCCTTGCTCACCGCCAGCAGGATCGGGTACGGCTTGCCCTCGCCGACCAGCATCACCTGCTCGAACGCAGGGTCGTGCAGGATCGCGAGCTCGGCGTCCTGCGGCGACAGCTTCTCGCCGTTCGACATCACCATGATGTCCTTGGCGCGCCCGCGGATGAAGATGTGGCGATCGCGGATCTCGGCGATGTCGCCGGTGCGCAGCCACCCGTCGGAGGTGAGCGTCGCGCGCGTCGCCTCCTCGTTGCGCCAGTAGCCGAGCATGACATTGCCGCCCTTGGCGAGGAGCTCGCCGCCGTCGCCGAGCTTGACCTCGACGCCGGGCAGCGGCGGACCGACGGACTCCGGCACGTTGTCGTCGCTCAGGTTGACCGAGATCACCGGCGACGCCTCGGTCATGCCGTACCCCTGCAGCACCGTAAGACCGAGTCCGATGAACGCGCGCGCGATCTCCGCGTCGAACGCGGCGCCGCCGACGACGGCGAGGCGCATCCGCCCGCCCAGCTTCGCGAGGATCGGCGTCGCCACGAGCTTGCGCAGCAACGGCACGGCGAGGCGATCGATGGGGTTGCCCTGCCCGCTCGCGACACGGTAGCCCCGCGTCGCGCAGGCGTCGAACAAGCGTTTTTTCATCGGCGATGCCGCGAGCGCCTCCTGCAGCTTCGCGTGGAATTTCTCGAAGATCCGCGGCACGGCGAACATCGCCGTCGGCTGCTGCGACACGAGGTCGTCGGCGATCTGCGCGATGCCGCGCGCGTAGGCGACCCTGGCGCCGAGCGCGAGCGGCAGGTAGTAGCCGCCGGTGCGCTCGAACATGTGCGACAGCGGCAGGATCGACAGGAAGAGGTCGTCGGCGCGACCCATTCCCGTGGCGCGGCACTGCTCGACGTTGGCGACGATGTTGGCGTGCGACAGCATCACGCCCTTCGGCCGGCCGCTCGTGCCCGACGTGAAGCAGATCGTCGCGAGCGTCTCCGGCGCGAGCTCGTGGCATTCGAATCCAGGCCCGTCCACCGGCAGGAAGCGCTGCGCCGCTTGCGGATCGTCGTCGGCGTCCGGGCGCAGCACGATGACGCGCGGCAATGCGTACGTGCCCGCCAACGCCGCGAGCGCATCGGCCATCCGTCGATTGTCGGCGATGAAAAGCCGGGCCTCGGCGTTGACCGCGCACCACGCGATGTTGTCGGCATTGTCGTCGGCGTAGAGCGGCACGACGACGAGGCCGAGCCCCAGCGCCGCCTGGTCGATCGCCACCCACGCGACGCCGTTGCGCGCGCACAGCGCGACCCGCTCGCCGGGCTTCAGCCCTTCGCGGCGAAACGCCGCCTGCCAGCGCTGCGCTTCATGGCGGATTTCGTCGATCGTGACGTCCCGCCACGCGTCGCCCGTGTAGTGCCGGTGCAGCGAGCGCCGGCCATCCCGGAAATGCTGGCTGAAATAGTGTGCGATGTTGGCGGGCATCGTCGTCCCCTCGATACGCTCGGCGAAGCCGATTCTGCCGCAATTCCGCGGCGGCGCGGGGTGCGGCGCAGCGCGCTATACTCGCCGCCCTTCCGCAGCACGTGGCCCATGGCGAACATCCACATCGAGCGCGATCACGGCCTCACCCAGGCCAAGGCCCGCGCGGCCGCCGAGAAGCTCGCCCGGGACTTGAGCAAGCGCTTCGAGCTCGCCTATGCGTGGGACGGCAACGACATCGCGTTCGAGCGGCCGGGCCTGACCGGCCGCATGCAGGTCGGCCGCAAGTCGATCGCGCTCGACGTGACGCTCGGGTTCCTGCTGTCCGCGCTCAAGCCGACGATCGAGCGCGAGATCCACGCGACGCTCGACCGCCTCGCGCCGGTGCGCAAGCGGCGCTGACCGCGCGACCGATCAGGCCGGCCAGCCGGGGTCTGCGAACGGCGCGTCGTCGCCGGCGACGATCGCCTCGAGGATCGCCTTCTCGCGCGCATCCACCGTGGCGAGGAACTCTTCGGCGCCGTGCATCTTCGCGAACGATGCGAGGCCGCGCTCGAGGAAATCCTGCAGCACGCCGAAGCCGGCGACGCGTGCCGGCCTCCGCATCAGGTGCAGCGTCTCTCGCACCGCGCGCTTGCGACCATAGTGATCGATCGAGCGCCCGACGACGCCGATGAGCTCGATCTGGCGCCGCCGCGCGGCAAGGTCGTCCGTCGCGCGATAGGCGCGGCAGTAGTCGGCGACGTCGAACGCGGGTGTTGCGGGCAGCGCCGCGGCGAGCGCGCGATCGAGCCGCGACGAGCAGGCGTTGAGCTCGGTCGCGTCGGCGACGACCTCGAGCATGCCGGCCGGCAGCATCCGCGTCGCGATCGGCACGATCCGCTCGAGGTCAGCGTCGCGCCGGCTCGCGTTGCCGGGCCCGTAGAGGTCGCTCTCGAAGAACACGATCGCGTCGGCATAGCGCGGCGAGCGCGCGAGGTCGGCATACGTGGCGCGCAGGCGCCGCGATTGCCAGCCGCGCAGGCGCGCGAGCGTGGCGCCGAGCGCAGAATCCTTCGAAGCCGCGGCATGATCGGCGCGCAGGCTCGCCAACTCGGCGGCAAGACGCTCGCCCGTCGAGGTAGCGCTCATCCCCGGGCTCGCGCGCCGCGGGCGGTATCGTTCGTCATCGGGCGCATTCGGCCATGTGGATCGCTCTAGTTGGATTGCTCTAGGACGCGGCCGCTATCGTCGCACGACGCGTGCCCGCACAATCGCACACCATTGCCATGCCTTCGCACGATCCGTCGCGCCGCCGCTTCCTCGCCGTCGGCGGTTTGTCCGCTGCGCTGCTTGCGGCCGGAGGCGCGCTGGCGTGGCGCCGGCTGACGGGACCCGCGTCGATGCTGTCGAGCGATGCCGACGCGTCGCGGATCGTGCGCGCGCTCGTGCCGTCGCTCCTCGCGGGCGCGCTGCCGGACATCGCGGCCTCGTCCGCCGACGCTGCCGCCGCGCGCGACGAGGTCGTACACGACGCGCTCGCCGCGATGGACGGCCTGCCGCCGCATGCGCGCCGCGAGCTCGCGCAGCTCTTCGCGCTGCTGGGCTTCGCGCCGTCGCGCCTCG
>JAICUU010000195.1 GCA_025935675.1 Burkholderiales bacterium | reverse complement strand
CGGCGCTGCATCGCGAGATCCTCGCTGTGCTCGTACGGGATGTACAGGAACCAGCGCTCGTAGCGGTCGAGCGATGCGTCGAAGCCGCGGCGGATCGCATCGTCGGCGGTGGCGAGCGCGCGCGCGTCGCCGGCGAATGCGCGCGGCGTGTCGCGGAATGCGTTGCGCGTGAACTGGTCGAGCAGCACCACCCGCGCCAGCGCGCCGCGGGGCTCGCCGCACCACTCGCCGAACGCGCCGGCGAGCCCGCGCGCGAGCGCGTCGCCGAAGCGCTCGCGAATCGCCGCGTCGAACGCGGCGTCCTTGCGGAACCACTCGCCGCGCTCCGTGTGCGGAGGCGCGCCGAACCAGAACGCGAGGACGTCGCCGGGAGTGGTCGTATCGCTCATGGGTGCGGCGCGTGCCGGTACGCGCGACCTGCAAGGCGCGCATGCCGCACGAGCGCGGCCGCGCGCGGCGACGCCCGGCGTGGCTTCAGCGCTCGCGTAGCTGGCCGCTGCCGAGCACGATCCACTTGCGGCTGGTCAGCCCCTCGAGGCCGACCGGACCGCGCGCGTGCAGCTTGTTGGTGGAAATGCCGATCTCGGCGCCAAGGCCGTATTCGAAGCCGTCGGCGAGCCGCGTGCTGGCGTTGACCATCACCGACGCCGAATCCACCTCGCGCAGGAAGCGCTGCGCGGCGTCGTGGCTGTCGGTCACGATCGCGTCGGTGTGCTGCGAGCCGTAGCGCGCGATGTGCGCGATCGCCTCGTCGAGCGAGTCGACGATCCGCACCGCGAGGATCGGCGCCAGGTATTCGGCGGACCAGTCGTCCTCGGCGGCCGGCTTCATCGCCGGCACCAGCGCGCGCGAGCGCTCGCAGCCGCGCAGCTCGACGCCCTTGGCCGCGTAGATCGCGGCGAGCCGCGGCAGCACGCGCGGCGCGATGCCCGCATGGACGAGCAGCGTCTCCATCGTGTTGCAGGTCGAGTAGCGCTGCGTCTTGGCGTTGTCGGCGATGGCGAGCGCCATGTCGACGTCGGCGCTCACATCGATGTACACGTGGCAGACGCCGTCGAGGTGCTTCAGCACCGGCACCTTCGTTTCGCGCGCGACGCGCTCGATGAGGCCCTTGCCGCCGCGCGGCACGACGACGTCGATGTGCACGTCGTCGGCGAGCAGATGGCCGACGATCGCGCGGTCGGCGGCGCCGACGACCTGCACGGCGTCGCGTGGCAGGCCCGCGGCGACGAGGCCGCGCGCGATCGCCGCACCGATCGCGAGGTTGCCTTCGAGCGATTCGGAGCCGCCGCGCAGGATCGCCGCGTTGCCCGACTTGATGCAAAGGCCGGCCGCATCGGCGGTGACGTCGGGCCGCGACTCGTAGATGATGAGCACGACGCCGAGCGGCACGCGCATGTGGCCGACGGCGATGCCGCTCGGCATCGGGCGCAGGTCGTCGATGGCGCCAATGGGATCGGGCAGCGCAGCGACCGCTGCTAGACCGTCGGCCATCGCCATGACCGCCGCCGCGTCGAGCGCGAGGCGGTCGACGAACGCGGCGTCGCGATTCTCGGCCCGCGCGCGCGCGACGTCGCGCGCGTTCGCCGCGAGGATCGCCGCGGCGTCGTCGCGGATCGCCGCGGCGATGGCGCGCAGCGCCGCGTCGCGCACCGACGTGCCCGAGCGCGCCAGCGCGCGCGCCGCGACGCGCGCGGCGATGCCCGTGTCGCGCGCATAGCGCGCCGGGTCGAGCGCGGCGGCCTTGGGCAGGGCGACGTCGTTCATGTGGCCATTGTACCGGCGTTGGACGCGCCGACTTGGCGGCGGCAGGCGGACTGGCGCATCATCGGGACATCGTCGCAAGACGGGAAGGAGTGGATGCGATGCGTTTCAGGGTCGGCGATCACGTGTCATGGAACTCGGAGGCGGGCCGGGTTCGCGGCCGAGTCCTGCGCGTGCATACCCTCGACGTCGACTGGAAGGGCTACATCCATCACGCGAGCGAGGCCGAGCCGCAATACGAGATCAAGAGCGACAAGACCGACCACGTCGCGATGCACAAGGGCGGCGTGCTGCGCAGGCTGCGCAGCTGACGATGGCGCACCCGTCGTCCGACGCGGCGCAGCCGTCATTCCCGCGAAAGCGGGGATCCAGCCGTGGCGCCTCGTTGGGTCGATGTCGTGGCGAGGGCGCAGCCGTCATCCCCGCGAAAGCGGGGATCCAGCCGTGACGCCTTGTTGCGTGAGCAGCGTGGCTTCGTTTCGCGCCAGGACTGGATTCCCGCATCCGCGGGAATGACGTGCCGGTCAGCGACGCGCCGCGATCGTCTCGACGCCGCGTTCGCTGCCGACGAGCACCACGTCGGCGCCGCGCCGTGCGAACAGGCCCACGGTGACGACGCCGGCGATGCCGTCGATCGTCGCCTCCAGCGCGACGGGGTCGGCGATCGCGAGCCCGGCGACGTCGAGGATCAGGTTGCCGTTGTCGGTGACGAAGCCCTGCCGCCACGCCGGCTGGCCGCCGAGCCGCACGAGCTCGCGCGCGACGTAGCTGCGCGCCATCGGGATCACCTCGACCGGCAGCGGGAAGCGACCCAGCACGTCGACGACCTTGCTGGCGTCGACGATGCAGACGAACTTGCGCGACGCCGCGGCGACGATCTTCTCGCGCGTCAGCGCGCCGCCGCCGCCCTTGATCATGGCGCCCGCGCGCGTCACCTCGTCGGCGCCGTCGATGTAGACGGCGAGGTCGCCCGCGTCGTTGAGCTCCTCGACCGGAATGCCGTGCGACTTCATCCGCTCGGCGGTCTTCACCGAGCTGGCGACGCCGCCCTTGATCCGATGCCGGATCGTGGCGAGCGCGTCGATGAACAAGTTCGCGGTCGAGCCCGAGCCGACGCCGATCCACGCGTCGTCGACGACGTAGCGCAGCGCCTCGCGCGCGACCGCCTGCTTCTGCGTTTCCTGACTCACGCCTTGCGACGCGTCGGCGGCAGGTCGGTGCACGCGCCCTCGGCGACCTCGGCGGCGAGCCCGATCGATTCCGACAGAGTCGGGTGCGGGTGGATCGTGCGACCGATGTCGACGGCGTCGGCGCCCATCTCGATCGCGAGCGCGATCTCGCTGATCAGGTCGCCGGCGTGCGTGCCGACGATGCCGCCGCCGACGATCCGGTGCGTCTCCTTGTCGAACAGGAGTTTCGTGAAGCCCTCGTCGCGACCGTTGGCGATCGCGCGGCCCGATGCCGCCCACGGGAACACCGCCTTCTCGACGGCGACGCCCTTGCCCTTTGCTTCGTCCTCGCCCACGCCGACCCACGCGATCTCGGGATCGGTGTACGCGACCGACGGGATGACGCGCGCGTCGAAGAACGACTTCATGCCGGCCGCCGCTTCGGCGGCGACGTGTCCCTCGTGCGTCGCCTTGTGCGCGAGCATCGGCTGCCCGACGATGTCGCCGATCGCGAAGATGTGCGGCACGTTGGTGCGCATCTGCGCGTCCACGTCGATGAAGCCGCGGGCGTCGACGCCGATGCCGACGGCCTCCGCGCCGATCGCGCGGCCATTGGGTGCGCGGCCGACCGCGAGCAGCACGAGATCGTACGGCTGCGGGTCTTTCGGCACGCCTTCGCCCTCGAACGTCGCATACACGGCGTCCTTGCGAGCGTCGAGCGCGGTGGTCTTCGTCTTCAGCATGATGCGGTCGAAGCGCGACTTGTTCATCTTCTCCCAGACGCGCACGAGGTCGCGGTCGGCGCCCGGCATCAGGCCGTCGAGCATCTCGACGACGTCGAGCCGCGTGCCGAGCGTCGAGTAGACGCTGCCCATCTCGAGGCCGATGATGCCGCCGCCGACGATCAGCATGCGCTTCGGGATCGACGCGAGCGCGAGCGCGCCCGTGGAGTCGACGATGCGCGGGTCCTGCGGCGCGAACGGCAGGCGGACCGCCTGCGAGCCCGCCGCGACGATCGCCCGCGCGAAGCGCAGCGTCGACTTGGCACCCGTCGTCGCCATGCCGTCGCCGCTCGTCGCGTCGACCTCGAGCGTGTGCGGATCGACGAAGCGGCCGACGCCGCGCACCACGCGCACGTTGCGCATCTTCGCCATGCCCGCGAGGCCGCCGGTGAGCTTGCCGACGACCTTGTCGCGCCAGCCGCGCAGCTTCGCGAGATCGAACGTGGGCGCGCCGAAGTCGACGCCGTGCGCGGCGAGCGCGCGCGCCTCGTCGGTGACGGCGGCGACGTGCAGCAACGCCTTCGACGGGATGCAGCCGACGTTGAGGCAGACGCCGCCGAGCGACGCGTAACGCTCGACCAGCACCGTCTTGAGGCCGAGGTCCGCGGCGCGGAACGCGGCGCTGTAGCCGCCGGGGCCCGAGCCCAGCACGAGGACGTCCCAGTCGAAGTCCCCGCCGGGCGCGCGTTCGCCTGCCGGAACCCCCCTCACCCCGGCCCTCTCCCGCTCGGCGGGCGAGGGAGTCTGTCCCGCCTGCTCGGACGGCATCGCCCGCGCCGATGCGGGCGATTGCGCAGGGGCGGGTGATGTCGCGGGTGCGGCGGCCTTCGCCGGCGTGGCCGTCGTGGCAGGTGTCGGGGATTGCGTGGGCGCAGCCTCGACCTCGACCGTCGCGAGCGGCGTGCCTTCTTTCACCTTGTCGCCGACCTTGACGCTGACCGCGGCGACGACGCCGGCGAACGGCGAGGGAATCTCCAGCGTCGCCTTGTCGGATTCGAGCGTGGCGATCGGGTCTTCCTTGGCGATCCGGTCGCCGGGCTTCACCAGCACTTCGATGACGGGCACGTCGGCGAAGTCGCCGATGTCGGGAACGAGGATGGGTTGCGTGCTCACAACAGCGAGCGCCGCATGTCGGCGAGCAGCCCGGCGAAGTAGGCGGTGAAGCGCGCAGCGGACGCGCCGTCGATGACGCGGTGGTCGTACGACAGCGACAACGGCAACATGAGGCGCGGCACGAACGCCTTGCCGTCCCACGCCGGCTTCATCGCGCTCTTCGACACGCCGAGGATCGCGACCTCGGGCGCGTTGATGATCGGCGTGAACGCGGTGCCGCCGATGCCGCCGAGCGAGCTGATCGAGAAGCATCCGCCTTGCATCTCGCCGGGCGTGAGCTTGCCCTCGCGCGCCTTGGCCGAGAGCTCGCCCATCTCCTTCGCGATCGCCAGCACGCCCTTCTGGTCGGCGTTGCGGATCACCGGCACGACGAGGCCGTTGGGCGTGTCCGCGGCGAAGCCGATGTTGACGTATTTCTTGACGGCGAGCTCGTCGCCGCCGGGCTTCTGCACCAGCGAGGCGTTGAAATCGGGGAAGCGCTTCAATGCCGCGACCGACGCCTTGATCAGGAACGCGAGCATCGTGACCTTGGGGCCGGTCTTCTCGTATTCCTTGTTGAGCGTGACGCGCAGCGCCTCGAGGTCGGTGATGTCGGCTTCGTCGAACTGCGTGACGTGCGGGATCATCACCCAGTTGCGCGCGAGGTTGGCGCCCGAGATCTTCTTGATGCGCGACAGCGGGCGCGTCTCGATCTCACCGAACTTCGTGAAGTCGATGGACGGCCACGGCAGGAGGTCGAGCCCGCCGCCGCCCGCGGACGGCGCGGCCTTCGGCGGCGCCGCAAGTGTCGTCTTCACGAACGCCTGCACGTCCTCGCGCAGGATCCGTGACTTGGGTCCGCTGCCCTTGACGCGTGCCAGGTCGACGCCGAGCTCGCGCGCGAAGAGGCGGACCGACGGCGATGCGTGCGCGCGCTTGAATGCCGCGGCATCGACCGGCGCCGCGGCCGACGCGGGCGCTGCCGATGACCGTGGCGACGTGGCCGCCGATGCGGGCGCACGCGCGGAACCCGTTGCGGGCTTTGCGGCAGACGCGACCGCAGGCGCGGGCGCAGCGAGCGGCGTCGCGCGCGAACCGGGCATCGAGGTCGACACCGGCACGGGCTTGTCGAGCGGCGACACCGTGCACAGCACGCTGCCTTCGCCGACCTTGTCGCCCACCGAGACTCGCACGCCCTGCACGACGCCCGCGAGCGGGCTCGGCACGTCCATCGTCGCCTTGTCGGATTCGATCGTGACGATCGGGTCCTCGACCTTGAGGATGTCGCCCGGCTTCACGAACACCTCGATGACCGGCACCGATTCGAAGTCGCCGATGTCGGGCACGCGCACCTCGGTCGAGCCGACGACCGGTGGATTGCCGGAGGGACCTTCGCCCGCGAGATCGGCGCGACCGCGCGCGTCGCCGAGCCCCGGGTCGCTGCCGTTTGCGCCGTTACGTGCGGCCGTCGGCGGCGCGGGCGCAGTGGCCTTCGACGCAGGCGCCGCTTCGCTGGCGGCGCGCGGCGGCGCCGCTGGCCCGGCCTTGGCATCGGCCGGCTTGCCGGCGCCCGCCTTGGCGGGCGCGCCGGCGTCGCCAGCGCCACCGGCGTCG
>JAICUU010000376.1 GCA_025935675.1 Burkholderiales bacterium | reverse complement strand
TGAAGAGTGCCGAGAGGCCCGCTTGCCCCACCTGCACCGCCATCTCGTCGCGGATCGGCCGCAGCACGTAATAGCCGGCGAGCAGTGCGAAGAAGAACGCGAACGCCCACAGCGACGCGCGAAGCTCGTGCGGCCGCGCACGGGTCAGGCGCACGAGCGTGCGTTGCATCGGTATCATCGTTGCGGGCATGCTCAGCGGGTCATGGCGCGGCACGGGCGCGCGTTGGGAATCGGTGTCCCGGCGGCCTCAGATCGCGACGTGCCGACCGCCATCGACGTTGATCGTCTCGCCGGTGACATACGGCGCGTCGGCGATCAGGAAGCGCACGGCGCGTGCGATGTCCTCGGGGGTGCCCTCCCGGCGCAGCGGCGTGTGCGAGATGATCCGCTGACGCGCGAGCTCGTCGAAGTCTTCCTCCTCGGGCCAGATCACCGGGCCCGGCGCGACGGCGTTGACGCGCACCTCGGGCGCGAGCTCGCGGGCGAGTGCGCGCGTGAGGCCGGCGAGCGCGGCCTTGGCCGTCGAGTAGACGAGGTAGCTCTTGAGCGGCCGGTCCGCGTGGATGTCGGTGATGTTGACGATCGCGCCCTGCGTCTTGCGCAGCGCGGGCGCCGCGGCCTGCGCGAGGAAGAGCGGCGCGCGCACGTTGGTGCCGACGAGGTCCTCCCAGTCGGCGGGCGTGATGTCGCCCACCGGCGTGCGGTGGAACGACGACGCGTTGTTGACGAGCGCGTCGAGCTGGCCGAACTGGTTGACGCACTGCTCGACGAGCGACGCGAGCTTGCTGACGTCGAGGAGGTCGGCCTGGATCAGCGCGACCGAATCGGCCCGCACGTGGTTGAGCTCCGCCTGGAGGAGGCGCGCCTCGCCGGCCGATGAACGGTAGTGCAGGAACAGCCGCGCGCCCGCGCCATGGAGCTCGCGGCAGATGGCCGCGCCGACGCGCTTGGCGCCGCCGCTGACGAAGACGACCTTGTCCTGCACTCCGGCACTCTCCTCGTGCGGCGGCGTCGGCCGCACGGCCTGCCGCGCATCCCGCGCATCCTGCCCGAAGCTGCGCGGCGCCAATCACGCACAATAGCGCATCGGCAGCGTCCCGACGGCCTCCCGCCCGTCACCCCTTGGTCCTGCCGTCGTCGCCCTTGATCATCCCGCGCGCCAACCTTCCGACGCCCGACGCCGAGGCCCTCGCGCACGCTGGCCGCGTGCGCGCGATGCTCGTCGACGCGATCGCGGCCGACGGCGGCTTCCTGCCGTTCGCGCGGTGGATGGACCTCGCGCTGTACGCGCCGGGCTTGGGCTACTACGCCGCCGGCGCCGCGAAGCTGGGCGCCGCCGGCGATTTCGTCACCGCGCCGGAGCTTTCGCCACTTTTCGCGCGTACGCTCGCGACCGACGTGGCGGCAATCCTCGCGGCGTCGCCCTCGCGCGAGATCGTCGAATGGGGTGCGGGCAGCGGGCGGCTTGCCGCCGATCTACTCGCCGCGCTGGATGCGGCAAAGGTCGAGATCAGCCGCTACGCGATCGTCGAGACCAGCCCGACCCTGCGTGCGCAGCAGCGCGAGCGCCTGGCGAGCGACGATCGCGTCGCCTGGCTCGACACGCCGCCGACGCGGATCGGTGGCGCGGTGCTGATGAACGAGGTGCTCGACGCCATCCCGCCGGCCCTGGTCGCGCGCCGCGACGGCCGATGGCTCGAGCGCGGCGTGGTCGTCGCCGCCGACGGGGCTTTCGCGTTCGCCGACCGGCCGCTCGCCGACGCCGCGCTCGAGGCGGCGGCGGCCGCGCGCTTCCCACCCGCGATCGACTATGCGAGCGAGATCAACTTCGCTGCGGAAGCACTGGTCGCGCAGGTGGCGGAAAGCCTCGGCGAAGGCGCGATGCTCGTCATCGACTACGGCTTCCCGCGCGCCGAGTACTACCACCCGCAGCGCGCCCAAGGTACGCTGAT
>JAICUU010000134.1 GCA_025935675.1 Burkholderiales bacterium | reverse complement strand
GCCGGCGTGGATCGTGAAATAGTCGACGCCCTGCTCGGCCTGCTCGACCAGCGTGTCGCGGTAGATCTCCCAGGTGAGCTCGGCCGCCTTGCCGTCGACCTTCTCGAGCGCCTGGTAGATCGGCACGGTGCCGATCGGCACCGGCGAATTGCGCACGATCCACTCGCGCGTCTCGTGGATGTTCTTGCCGGTGGACAGGTCCATCACGGTGTCGGCGCCCCAGCGGATCGCCCACGTCATCTTCTCGACCTCCTCGCCGATCGACGACGACACGGCCGAGTTGCCGATGTTGGCGTTGATCTTGACGAGGAAATTGCGGCCGATGACCATCGGCTCCGATTCGGGATGGTTGATGTTGTTGGGCAGGATCGCGCGGCCGCGCGCGATCTCGTCGCGCACGAACTCGGCCGTGATCCGCTCGGGGATCGCCGCGCCGAAGCTCTGGCCGGGGTGCTGGCGGCGCACGGCCTCGGGCATCGCCGCGAGCATCTCGTCGCGGCGCAGGTTCTCGCGAATCGCGACGAACTCCATCTCGGGCGTGACGATCCCGCGGCGCGCGTAGTGCATCTGCGAGACGTTGCCACCACGGCTTGCGCGGCGCGGCTGGCGGTGCAGGTCGAAGCGCAGGCCGGCGAGCTCCGGATCGGCGAGCCGCGCGCGACCGTATGCCGACGTGAGGCCGTCGAGCGCTTGGGTGTCGCCACGCTCGCCGATCCACGCGGCACGCAGTGCCGGCAGCCCGCGGCGAATGTCGATCGCGGCATCGGGATCGGTGTACGGACCCGACGTGTCGTACACGGTGAGCGGGGGGTTGACCTCGGCGGCGCCGAACGAAGCAGGCGTAGGCGATTGCGCGATCTCGCGCATCGGCACGCGCAGGTCGGCGCGCGAGCCCTGCACGAAGATCTTGCGCGAGGCCGGCAGCGGCGCGACGGCAGCAGCGTCGACATGCGCATCGCGCGCGAAGAAACGGTCGTTGGCGTTCATCGGGACTCCTCTTCGATCGGCGTGTGCCGAGAGGAGCCGCATGGCCGGTTGGCCATCCACGCTTCCCTCGCGCCGGCATTACCCG
Organism: Burkholderiales bacterium; assembly: GCA_025935675.1. Lineage (GTDB taxonomy): Bacteria > Pseudomonadota > Gammaproteobacteria > Burkholderiales > Casimicrobiaceae > VBCG01. The sequence goes on along the minus strand of JAICUU010000134.1, from coordinate 8,090 downwards.
GATCAGGTTCCAAGGGTCTCATCTCACCCGCGCGCGAAAGACCGCGTGCAGGACCCCTAGCGTCGTTGCCAAGGTACCCCGAATCGGCGCCTGCGGCAAGTCTCGCGCCCGCGACGAGCGCGCGATGACGCCGCGCCGCTGCAGCGCGCGCGGCGATTTCTCGTTAGAATCGCGCGCAAAGCCGCCCGTGACGAGGCGGCGATCCGGCTCGCGGCGCTTGTGGTCGCGCAAGGAGCCGTTCATCGATCATCAATGGAGGAGAGTCCGATGCATTCGAACCGATCCGTTCGCACGCTCGTCGCGCTGGCGCTCGCCGCGCTCGCCGGCACCGCGCTGGCCGCCAACGTCACGTTGCGCGCGTCCCACCAGTTTCCCGGCGGCAAGGGCGACGTGCGCGACGACATGGTGCAGATGATCGCGAAGGAAGCGAAGGCCGCCAACGTCGGCCTCGACGTCCAGGTCTACCCGGGCGCGTCGCTGTTCAAGGCCAACCAGCAGTGGAACGCAATGGTGCAGGGGCAGCTCGACATCTCGTTGTTCCCGCTCGACTACGCGAGCGGCAAGGTGCCGGTGTTCAGCGCGACGCTGATGCCCGGCCTGATCCGCAGCCAGGAACGCGCCAAGCGGATCAACGACTCGCAGTTCATGAAGGACGTGCGCGCCGAGATCGAGAAGCAGGGTGTCATCGTGCTGTCGGACGCCTGGTTCGCGGGCGGCATGGCGGCGAAGGGCACCTGCATCGAGAAGCCCGCCGATCTCAAGGGCATGCGCCTGCGCTCGGCCGGCCCGACGTTCGCGGCCATGTGGGAAGCGGCCGGCGCGAGCATCGTCACGCCGCCGTCGAACGAGGTCTACAACGCCTTCCAGACCGGCGTGATCACCGGCACCGACACGAGCCTCGGCACGTTCGAGTCGACGCGCCTCTACGAGGTGACGAGCTGCCTCACCGCGCCCGGCAACAATGCGCTGTGGTTCATGTACGAGCCGGTGCTGATGTCGAAGGCGTCGTTCGACCGGCTCTCCAAGGACCAGCAGGCCGCGCTGATCAAGGCGGGCAAGAGCGCGCAGGCGTACTACGAGGGCAAGGCCGACGCGGTCAACGCCGAGGCGATCAAGGCATTCGAGGACCACAAGGTCAAGGTGACGACGCTCACCGACGCGCAGTACGACACTTGGATCGACCTCGCGCGCAAGACCTCCTACGCGAAGTTCGCCAAGGACGTGCCCAACGGGCAGAAGCTGATCGACGAAGCGCTCGCGGTCAAGTAGCGCGATGCACGACCCCGTCGCCGGCGGCGGCGCTGCGCCGCCGGGCGCGGCGCACGCCGAGCTCGGCTTCGTCGCGACGTACCTGCGCGCCGTCACCTGGCTGTCGCGCGTGTCCGGCGTCGTCGCCGCGGGACTGATCGCGCTCGCCGTGCTCGTCATCTGCGAGATGGTCGTCGAGCGCTACATCCTCGGCCATACGACCATCTGGCAGATCGACGTCGTCACCTACAGCGTCGTCGGCGCTACCTTCATCGGCTCGGCCTATGTGCTGATGACGCGCGGCCACGTCAACGTCGACGTGCTGCCGCTGCACCTTTCCGCACGACCGCGCTACCGGATGGCGCTTGTCACGATCGTCGCCGGACTCGCATTCTGCGTCGTGCTGTTCGTGATGTCGGTGTTGTACTGGCACGAGGCCTGGGCCGGCAACTGGCGCTCGGATACCGTGTGGCGCGCGCGGCTGTGGATCCCGTACGCGTCGATGCCGATCGGCTTGGGCCTTCTCGTGCTGGAGTACATCTCCGAGCTGATCCGGCTGGTGACCGGCCGCACGCCGCCGTATGGGATCGACCCGCAGAGGGAGTTGCGATGAGCGCCGTCATTTCGTCCCGAGCGCGTCGGGCGCCCCTGCCGTCATCCCCGCGAAAGCGGGGACCCAGCCCTGACGCCGCAGTAAGTCGACGGCGTACCGCTGCCCTGTGTTACTGCTGGATTCCCGCATTCGCGGGAATGACGGGCAGCGCATTCGCGGGAATGACGAGGAGCGCATTCGCGGGAATGACGAGGAGCGGGCGCCGATGACACCGACCACCCAAGGCGCGATCGTCATCATCGTCACGCTGCTGGCGCTGTTCTCCGGCATTCCCGTGGCGTTCGGGCTCGGCGCGATCTCCATCGTTTTCCTGCTGATCTTCCACGGCTTCAGCTCGCTGCACATCGTCGCGGAGACGTTCTACGGCGGGCTCGACGACTTCACGCTGGTCGCGATCCCGATGTTCGTGATGATGGGCGCGGCAATCGGCTCGTCGCCCGCCGGCAAGGACCTGTACGAGGCGCTCGACCGCTGGCTCTACCGGCTGCCGGGAGGCCTCGTCATCTCCAACATCGGTGCGTGCGCGCTGTTCGCCGCATTGACGGGCTCGTCGCCCGCCTGCTGCGCCGCGATCGGCAAGATGGGCATTCCCGAGATGCGTCGCCGCGGCTACCCGGACGAGATCGCCACCGGCTCGATCTGCGCGGGCGGTACGCTCGGCATCCTGATCCCGCCGTCGATCACGTTCATCCTCTACGGCATCGCCACCGAGACTTCGATCGGGCGGCTGTTCCTCGCCGGCGTGATGCCGGGGATCCTGCTGACCGCGCTCTTCATGCTGTGGACGCTGTTCGCGATCTGGCGGCGTGGCGTGCAGACGCACGCGCCGGGCTTCCGCTTCACGTGGCGGCAGAAGTTCCAGTCGGTCCCCAAGATCGCGCCGTTCCTCGCGATCATCGTCGCGGTGATGTACGCGCTCTATGGCGGCATCGCCACGCCGTCGGAGGCCGCCGGCGTCGGCGCGGCGTTCTGCGTCGTGCTGGCGGTGGTGATCTACCGGATGTGGCACGCGAAGGACTGGTGGCAGATCCTGCGCGACACGATGCGCGAGTCGGTGATGATCCTGATGATCATCGCCGCGGCCGTGCTGTTCGGCTACATGCTGACGTCGCTGTACCTCACGCAGACGCTCGCGCAGTCGATCGCCGACGCGCACTTCAACAAGTGGGCGCTGATGGCGATGATCAACGTGTTCCTGCTGGTGTGCGGGTTCTTCATCCCGCCGGCGGCGATCATCCTGATGACGAGCCCGATCCTCTTTCCCATCGTCACCGCGGCGGGCTTCGATCCCGTGTGGTTCGGCGTGATCCTGACGATCAACATGGAGATCGGCCTCATCCACCCGCCGGTGGGGCTCAACATCTACATCGTCAACGCCATCGCGCCGGACGTGCCCGTGCAGCGCGTGATGTGGGGTACGCTCCCCTACGTCGCGTGCATGATGCTCGCGATCGTCATCCTCTGCGTGTTCCCGCAGATCGCGACGTGGCTGCCCGACACGCTGATGGGGCCCGGGCACTAGCCCGCGCCGGCGCCGGTCGGTTGCGGATTCGGGTACGGTCCCGCCGATGAATCGCCGCCAGCGTTGCGTGTCGCCGTACGGCGCCAGGTCGCCGGGGGCATGCCGAATTCGCGCTTGAACGCGCGGTTGAACGCGGCCTCGGATTCGTAGCCGACCTCTTCGGCGACAACCGCGAGCGGCCGGTTGGAAAGGCGGAGCCGCTGCGCAGCGAGCTGCAAGCGCCACCGTGCGAGATATTGCATCGGCGGCACCCCGATCAGGTCCGTGAAGCGCTGGGCGAGCGCCGAGCGCGACATCCCGACCTGACGCGCGAGGTCCTCCACGGTCCAGGGATGCGCGGGCCGCGCGTGCATGAGGGCGAGCACGCGCCCGACGAGACGATCGCGCAATCCCGCCAGCCATCCCGTGCCATCGCTCGGCATCGTGTCGACGTGGCAGCGCACCGCCTCGACGAACAGCAGCTCGGCCAGCTTGGCCAGCACGGTGGAGCTTCCTGCCCGGTGCGAGCCGACCTCCTCGGTGGCGAAACGCAGCGACGATTCGAGCCACGATGCCCTCGAGCCGCGCATGCCGACCTTGAAGAGCCGCGGCAACGCAGCGAGCAGGGGGTTCTTCCAGATGTCCTGTGCGGCGAGAAAGCCGCAGATCATCCGTGTGCCCGCGCCGGTTCCGCCATGGGCGAGCGTCATCACGCCGCCCGGATTCAAGCTGACCTGGTCGGCCAGCAGCGGCGCCATGTATTCCGGCGCAAGATCGATCGAGCTGCCGAGCAAGTGCGTGTCGCCTTGCGGCACGACGATGACTTCGCCGGCGTCGACCTGCAATGCGCAACCGGCGTCATCAGGCAGTGACGCGAGGCAGCTTCCTTCCGTCAGCAGGTGGAACGAGATGACGCGATCGGACGACGGCAGGTAGTTCGAGCAGAGCGGCGAGTTCGCCGGGACGACGATGCACCAAGGTGTCGAAAAGCTGCCGTTGAGATAGACGGCGCCCGTGAGCTGGACGACGCGAAGCACGTCCGAGAGAGCATCCATCGACAGAAGGTATGTGCGGCGTTGCGCGCAAAAAGGCTGGACGCCCGGGCATTCGCCGTCGTCGCTGCCGCAACGATACTAGCACCTGCCGAGCGATGCCGCGCAGCGATGCTGCGAACGTCGCGGCGGTGGTGCCGAAGCCTCGACGGCGCACCGATTGAATGCCTTGCGGCGACGGCTGCCGCGAACCACGACCGTCCGAACCCACGATGCCCGACACGAAGTACCCCGATGTGATTCATGACCACCAGGACGCAGGATGCATTCGTCGCCGGGTGTGTCAGGAAGGCCGCCGCCTTCGGCGCGACGCCGCCGTGGCGGAATCTGCGGTGGCCACCTCGGTGGACGACGCGAGCGCCTGGGCCAGGCATGCCGCCACCGCGAACGGATTCGGCGGCGATCCGGAAACGGGCGGATAGGGCGTGCACGCAGGCGCGTCCCATGGCCGCTGTCGTCCACCGCGTGGTAGGCCACGCGCGCGAAAAACCTCTCATGTCATCTCATTAGGAGCAACACCGATGTCCACTGCCACAACCGAAGTTTCGCCCGCAGCCGGCCGTACCCCGACGCACGTGTGCGTGCCCGTCACCGATGACCGCGGAACGACGCCGCAATCCCTCGGCGATTCCGCGCGCTACGCGCGCTGCGTCGAAGTCTCCAAGCGCGTCCGCTGGGACATCGATCGCGACGTGCTGCGCGGGCGCAAGCTCGACTTCTCGAAGAAGTTTCTCCCCGATGGCCTCGCGCTTGCCGACCGGTTGCCGTTCCTGAGCGCCGGCGAGCGCCGCCTGCTTTCCCAGGTCCAGGGACGCTCGTACGCCAACATCTTCGGCCTGGTCGAGCGCTTCATCGGCGCCAAGATGCTCGATGTGAGCCGTGACCACTGGCTCGGCGACCAGTCCGCGCTCGAGGCGCTGGTTCGCTTCACCGACGAGGAGCTCAAGCACCAGGAGATGTTCCGCCGGATCGATGCCATGATCGGCGCCGGAATGCCCGCAGGCTATGCGTTCGTGCCGCAGGCCAACGCGGTCGCGTCGGTCGTCATGGGCAAGTCGACCTGGGCGGTGCTTGCACTGATCTGCCTCATCGAGATGTTCGTGCTCGCGCACTACCGCGAGAGCATCGAGCCCGACGACGAGCTTTCCCCGCTGTTCAAGGATGTGTTCCTGTTCCACGCCAGGGAGGAATCGCAGCACGCGATCCTGGACGAGCTCGAATGGCAGCGCGAGAACGCGAAGTTGACGGCGGAGGCGCGTGATGCGGCGGTGGACGACCTGATCGCCCTGGTGGGCGCCGTCGACGGCATCCTGCAGGCCCAGTGCGCGGCCGACACGCGCTACTTCCTCGAGATCTGCGGGCGGCCTATGATGGCGGACGACGTCGAGGCCGTGCAATCGACCGTGCTCGCCGCGTATCGCTGGCAATACGTCTTGTCGGGCGTGCGCATTCCGCGGTTCGGCGAGCTGCTGAACGGCATGATCACGCCCGCGCAGTCCGCGCGAATCGCCGCGGCACTCGCGCCGATCGCGAGCTGAGCGTTCGAGGGACGTGAACGCGCGGGCGCCCACCTGCCATGACGCCAAGGATGACGATACCCGTTTGGGTGATGCTCGGTTTCGCCGGCTGGACGCTTGCCGTCCTGACCGGCGGCGTCGGGCTCTACCGCTGGTTGGAGATCTTTTCCGGCCGGGCGACCGTTTCCCAATGGCACGCCGATGGCAGGCAAGGCAGCGAACGCTACCAGCGGGCCATGCGAGCGCACATGAATTGCGTCGAGAACCTACCCGTCTACGGTGCGGTGGCCGTGGCCGCCGCGCTGGCAGGTGTCGACGGACGCGATCTCGATGCCCTGTCGGTCACCGTTCTCCTTGCCCGCATCGCGCAATCCGTCGTCCACATCGCGCGTGCGCAGACGGACCGTGTCGTCGCCGTTCGCTTCGGTCTCTATTTCGTACAGGTGGCCTGCGTCGTTTCGATGGGCGTCCTGCTCGCGATCCGCGCATGAGCAAAGACCGTGGCGCGGGTCGCGGTGCACGTGGGACTCGGACTCGTCATCACGCGGTCGCGACCACGCCGGCAGCGGCGAGATCGTCGATCTCGGCATCGGCGAAGCCGTGCTCGCGCAGCACCTCGCGCGTGTGCTCGCCGAGCAGCGGCGCCGCGCGCGTCACGCGCGTGGGCGTGCGCGCGAAATGCACGGGACAGCCGAGCGCGCGGGTGGCGCCGGCCACCGGGTGGTCGACGTCGACGACCATGCCACGCGCGCGGGCCTGCGGATGCTCGAGCGCCTCGCCGATCGAGTGCACTGGGCCCGCAGGCACGCCTGCGGCATCGAACGCCTCGATCCAGTCCGCGGTGCCGCGCGTCGCGAGCACCGCCGACATCGCCGCGACGAGCGCCTCGCGATTCTGCATCCGCGCGGTGTTGGTGGCGAAGCGTGGGTCCGTGCGCCATTCGGCGTGACCGAGCACGTCGGCGATGCGCTCCCAGTTGGCCTGGTTGGCGCCGCCGATGTTGATGAATCCGTCGCGCGCGCGAAACGCCTGGTAGGGCGCCGTGAGGAGGTGCGCCGACCCGGTCGGTCCCGGCGACTCGCCGGTCGCAAAATAGATCGCCGCGTGCCAGTACGTCTGCTGCAGCGCGGCCTCGAACAGCGACGTGTCGACGACCTGTCCTTCGCCGGTGCGTTGCTTGTGCGTGTACGCGGCGAGGATGCCGACGACGGCGAGGATGCCGGCGTTGATGTCGGCGATCGAGTGCCCATCCTTCGCCGGCGGCCCGCCCGGCTCGCCGGTGATCGACATCAATCCGGCGAAGCCCTGCGCGATCAAGTCGAAGCCGCCCCTGTCGGCGAGCGGGCCGTCGCGGCCGTAGCCCGACACCGCGCAGTAGATGAGCCCCGGGTTGACGCGCGCGAGCACGTCGTAGCCGAGGCCGAGCTTCTCGAGCGCGCCGCGCCGGTAGTTCTCGGTGAGCACGTCGGCGTGCGCGACCATTCGCAACAGCACGTCGCGCCCGCGCGGGTGCTTCAAGTCGAGCGCGATGCCGCGCTTGTTGCGATTGAGGATCATGAACGGCGCCGACACGCCGTTGACGCGCGGCTCGCGATAGCCGCGCGCGTCGTCGCCGCCCTGCAGCTTTTCCACCTTGACGACGTCGGCGCCCATGTCGGCGAGCATCATCCCGCAGGTCGGGCCGGCCATGATCTGCGCGAGCTCCAGCACGCGCATGCCGGCGAGCGGGCCGTGGCCGCGCTGGCTCGCGCCTTCGGGCGCGGCGTCGCCCGCCGGATCGTGCTGCGCCGTGTCGCCGGCGGCCGGCGCTCCCCGCTGCGAGCCCGCCATCGTCAACGCCCCCCGAACTCGGGCTTGCGCTTCGCGAGGAACGCCGCGTAGCCGGTGCGGAAGTCCTCGGTGTCGAAGCAGTCGAAGCACTCGTCGAGCTCGGCCGCCGCGATCGGCGTGCCCTCGGCGAGGCGCCGCGCGAATTTCTTGTGCCAGCGCGCGGCCAGCGGCGCGCCCTCGGCGATGCGCTCGGCGGTGGCGCGCGCCTCCGCGGCGACGTCGGCATCGGCGACGACGCGCGTGACAAGGCCCTTGTCCTTCGCCTCGGCCGCGCCGAACACGCGACCTTCGAGCAGGATCTCGAGCGCGACCGCCGTGCCCGCGATGCG
>JAICUU010000296.1 GCA_025935675.1 Burkholderiales bacterium | reverse complement strand
TCTGCCGACGGCAGGTCGATCTTGTTGAGCACCGGCACGACCTCGACGCCCTGCTCGATCGCCGTGTAGCAGTTGGCGACCGTCTGCGCCTCGACGCCCTGCGACGCGTCCACCACCAGGAGCGCGCCTTCGCAGGCTGCCAGCGAGCGCGACACCTCGTACGCGAAGTCGACGTGGCCCGGCGTGTCGATCATGTTGAGCCGGTACGTCTCGCCGTCGCGCGCCACGTACTCGAGCGCCGCGGTCTGCGCCTTGATCGTGATGCCGCGCTCGCGCTCCAACGCCATCGAGTCGAGCACCTGCTCGCTCATCTCGCGCGCGGCGAGACCGCCGCAGCGCTGGATGAAGCGGTCGGCCAGCGTCGACTTGCCGTGGTCGATGTGCGCGATGATCGAGAAATTGCGGATGCGGTTCACGTCGGGACGCGAAATTGAGGCGTTCGGAGCGATGTCACGGCGTCACGCCGGCCGTGCATTGGCGCCGACCGACCGCGAACCATGAGCGGCGATGCCGGGTCGACCCGGCGCGCGCACGGAAGGCTTTGAATTTTAGCGTATTTCGGGTTTGTCCGCGAGGGCGGTCGCGAGGGCCGCGCGATCGAGGCGTCCGCAGCAGATTTCGCGGCCGCCGGCCACGTCGCCGGCGAACAGGACCGGCACGCGCTCGGCGTACGCCGCGCCGAGCGTGGGATCGGTGTCGATGTCGATCTCGACGACGGCGAGCCCGTGCAGCGCGGCGATCGGCGCGAGGGCTGCGCGCATGTCGTCGCACAGGTGGCACCAGCCATGCGTGAGCATCGTCAGCCGCCGCGGAGTGCCGGCGGCGCGCGGCACGGTGTGCGAGGCCGCGCTCGCGCCGCGCCCCGGCTCACCGGCCGGCGCGGCGTCGCGCGCCAGCAGGAACCGCCGTCCCGCTGCGCTCACTCGCTGTCGGGCGGCAGGGGCCGGAGCGTCGCGTAGAACTGGTTGTCGCCGCGCCGGACCTGCAGCGTCACCGGCGTCGACTTGTCGAGCTTGGAGAAGATCTCGTTGAGCTGCGCGGCGCTCTTCGCCTCGGTGGTGACGCCGCGGCTGATCACCGCGAGGATCACGTCGCCGGCCTGCACGTTCGCGCGCACGGCGCCCGACACCGCGTCGACGCCGACGCCGATGCCGCCCTTGAGGTCGAGCTCCTTTTTCTGGTCGTCGGTCAGGTCGACGAGCGCGAGGCCCATCCGGTTCGGCCGCGCCTTCTCCTTGGTGGGACCGCCCTGGCGCTGGCGCTGCGGCGCGTCGGCATCCTCCTTCAGCTCGGCGACGGTGACGGCGAGATCCTTCGTCGTGTTCTTGCGCCACACGGTGACGGTGATCTTCGTGCCGGGGCGGATCGCGCTGATCACGCGCGGCAGGTCGGCGCTGCCGTGCACGTCGCGGCCGTCGACCCGGGTGATGATGTCGCCGGGCTCGATGCCCGCCTTGTCGGCCGGCGCGCCTTTCTCGACGGAGCCAACCAGCGCGCCGCCCGACTGCTTGAAGTTGAGCGACTCGGCGATGTCCTTGGTCACCTCCTGGATGCCGACGCCGATGCGGCCGCGCGTCACGCGTCCCTTGTCCTTCAACTGCGACGCGGTATTCATCGCCACGTCGATCGGGATCGCGAACGCGAGGCCCATGAAGCCGCCGGTACGCGAGAAGATGAGCGAGTTGACGCCGACGACCTCGCCGCGCATGTTGAAGAGCGGCCCGCCCGAGTTGCCGGGGTTGATCGCGACGTCGGTCTGGATGAACGGCACGAGGTTCTCCTGCGGCAGGTCGCGCCCCTTGGCACTGACGATGCCGGCGGTCATCGTGTTCTCGAGGCCGAACGGCTTGCCGATCGCCACCACCCATTCGCCGACCTTGAGCTTGTCCGGGTCGCCGATCGCCACCTTCGGCAGGTTGCCGCCGTCGATCTTGATGAGCGCGATGTCGGTGCGCTTGTCGGCGCCGATCACCTTGGCCGTGAACTCGCGCTTGTCGGACAGCGTGACCTTGACCTCGTCGGCGCCGTCCACGACGTGCGCGTTGGTGACGATGTAGCCGTCGCTGCCGATGATGAAGCCGGAGCCGGCCGCTTGCGCGATCTCCGGTTCGGGGCCGCGGCGGAACTGAGGGCCGAAGCGCTTGAAGAACTCGTAGAAAGGGTCGTCCTCGGGAAGGTCGGGGAAATTGCGGGCGCTGCGGCGGATCTTCTGCGTGACGTCGATCGACACCACCGATGCGCTCTGCTTCTCGTAGAGATCGGTGAAGTCGGGCAGGCCGGCTCGCGCGGGTGCCTGCGCGAGCGCGAAATGCGCGACGAGCGCGAAGACCGCGGCGAGCACGGCGCGCGCGGCGGCAACGGGTTCAACTGTGATGCGGGACATCGAGCCTCTCCTGGATGTGCGTCCTCGATTGCCGGCGCGGCATCAGCGCCGCGCCACGGACGATGCGATCTGGCGCACGGTGGTGCCCGGGACTTCGCCGAGCGCCGTGACCAGGTTGTCGTCGAGCCGCAGGCTGTATACGTTCACCCCGCCCTGCTGGCTGAAGCCGACCTGCGCCGGCGCCGTGGTCAGCGGTTGCACGAACACGCTGACGGCGACGAGGCCGTCGGAAAACACGAGGTGCGCGACCGGGTCGGGCCGGCCGCGCAGCCTGCGGAAACCTTCGCGGATCTTGACGAAACCGGGCGGCAGGCTCTTGACGACCCAGCCCGTGTCGCTCGCGTTCTTCTCGCCGGCGCTGCCCTCGCGCACCGTCCAGTCGGGCGGCGTCGACGACCACGTCGGCTTGACGAGCGAGGGATCGACGTTGCCGCCGATCGTGATGTCCATGAACGCGAACTGCTCGACGACCTCGCCGTGCTCGCCCAGCAGGCGCGCCTTGAGCAGCAGTCCCGTGCCGGCCTCGGACCAGAACTTGTGGCCGTAGCGCATGCCGTCCTTCGGCTCGAATACCCACGCCTGCGCGTCGTAGCCGGCGACGCGCGCGGTCTCGGCCTTGCGGAAGTCGTAGTACTCGGCCAGCGCGCTCTGCTGCTCGGCCGACAGCGACGGGAACACGTTGCGGATCGTGCGCGGCTCGATGCGCACTACGCGCGCATCGGGATAGTAGCAGCGCACCTCGCCGGCGCTGCGGATCACCTCTCGCGCGGGGCCGTCGAGGCTGACGAGGCGATCCTCTTCCTCGCCGTTGGCGAAGATGTGCGCGAGCCGCGACGTCTCGACGCGCCCGCCGTGCTGGTAGACGATGGTGCCGACGTAGTTCTGCGCGCGCGCCGCCGCGGCGGCGCGCGCCAGCCACTGCGCGACATCCTCGGCGTGCGCGAGCGAAGCGGCGCCGCAGAGCACGGCCACCGACGGCACGATGACGAGGCCATGCAGGCGCCGGCGCAGCGAAGGACGATGCGACACGCGCGCGGCGCCGGCGGCGC
>JAICUU010000378.1 GCA_025935675.1 Burkholderiales bacterium | reverse complement strand
GGCGCTGATGGACGCCGGGGACGGGGTCATTCACCGCATCGACGGCAAGTGGATCCCGAAAGGGGAGACCGGCTCGTTCGAGATCAAGCCGGGCGAGCACGAGTTCGAGGTGACGGCCGAGGCGAGGCAGGCGGGCCTGCTGGAGGCGACGATCTTCAGGACGGGACTACGTACGGTCTGCGTGAAGGCGCGGGCCGGGCACCGGTACAAGGTGAAGACGACGCTCAAGGACGACACGCTTCTGGTGTATCTCGTCGACCAAGCGACGGGCGCGCCGCTCAAGACGCCCTGCGGCCCGGACGAGGACGAGGACTAAGCGTCGATTTCGCACGTGGTGGGCGTGAGCGGCTCGGCGGGGCACCGGCGGTGTTGGGATGAACGCGATCGCGTGAGGGCGTAGGGTCGCTTACATCGTGGACGCGGGTTGGGGCGCGCGCGGGCACACGGCCCCCTTTCCCCCAGCACCATCGCCACCCACTTCGCGACTCCCGTCAGTTGAGGAGGTGAGGTCGCGGCGCCAGACGCAGAAACGGTCCGCGCGCGTGGCGACCGAAACGGCCGGGCACGACGAGGAGTGCGCGACGGATCCAGGGCGCGCGCCAGAGCGCGAGGGCGGGCGCGGTCGCGAGCACGTACCTGCGCAGCAGATTGTGCGTGAGCAGCTTGAGCAGAAGCGCGGCGTGGTTCGCGGCGAAGTCCGCCGACGGCACCTTGCCGATACCCCACGCGCCCTTGAGCTCGCCGATGAGCGGCTCGACGCCGGCGCGACCGTCATACTCGCGGGCGAGCTCGTCCGCGTCGCCGTGCGTGTCGTTGGTCAGGAACGCTTGCACGGTCCACTCGGCTTCGTCCCACAGGTAGAGCTGCTTGCCCTGACGGTCCAGCGACCGCGCGGCGATGACCCGCACCTCCAGCCCGCGCGCTTTCCACTCCCCTCGCGCGAAGTCGACTTCGGCGACCTGGCGCGTGGGCCTGCCGTCGGCGTCGACGTCGACGGTGCGCCAGCAGCCCCGCGGCACGCGATAGATCGCGGTGCACAGGTCGGCTGTCGTCTTCGCCTTGATCAGGAAGTGGGCCATTTTCTCGTCGATCGTGCGCATCACGGCCGTGCAGTCGCCGGCCGCGTCGATGCGAACACGGATCGCGGTGCGCGGCCCGGCGGCGCGCAGGCGGTCAATCCAGGTGGCCACCGTCGGTGCGTCGGCCTCGCCGAACGACGTGTCGCCCGGGCGGAGCTTGCCGCCGACGACGGTATCCGTCTCCGCGACGCGGGCCAGAATCGGGTGATAGCTGGGCCGGCCGTGGTAGCGGGGATTGGGGCCGGGCAGCGCGCCCTCGGCTTCGCCGAACACCGGCTCGACGGTGGTGTCCACGTCGAGATGCACGACCGGACGTCGTCTCGCGCGAACCGGCGCAAGCCCGTGCGCGGCCATCATCTCTTCGAGCGCAGCGATCGCCGGCTCGTCGAAGCGGCGCAAGTCGCGATAGATCGTGTCGAGGCTGGGCACAACGCCGCCGGCCATGTGCACGAACAGCGGGTCGGCCGACAGCGCTTCGACGCCGAACACGCGATGCTCGCCGACCGCCGCGGCGTCGATCAGGAGGCGCATTTGCGTCTCCATCGGGTAGACGACCATCGCGCCGCTCTTGAGCCGCCAGAATTCGCGGTGCAAATCCTGGTCGACGCCGAGGTCGCGCACGAAAGAGCCGAACCCCGCCAACCCGCCGTATCCGGTCAGCCCGCGATCCGGCGGACCGATCGTGATGCGGCGGGGGTCGGATCGGCGAACCCGGCGGCAGCGACGGTTCCCATCTCCGCGCTTGCCTCCGAGCGAATCTCGACGCACCTTCTGGGTGCTCGGCGTGGGTATTGATGTTTGCATCGATAACAACCACCGATGCCCTCGCCGAGCCTGTTTTTCAAGCTTTT
>JAICUU010000351.1 GCA_025935675.1 Burkholderiales bacterium | reverse complement strand
ATAGGCGCGGGCGCTTTTCGGTGGGGCGCCGCGGCGGGTGCCGCACCCGTGCGCGAAGCCCCATGCGCCGCGGAAATGCCGGTCAACGCCGGCCGGCGCGGAACACTTTTTTGAGCGCAAAGGGCGTCGTGACTTCGAGCTGGTCGTAGCGACAGTCGGCGGGCGGCTTGTCGGGGCGCCAGCGCAAGAACTGCGTCGCGTGGCGAAAGCGATCGCCTTGCAGGTGATCGTACTTGACCTCGCAGACGCGATCGATGCGCAGCGGTTCCCAGGACAGGTCCTTGCCGGCCGACCAACGGCTCTGCGCCCCCGGCATTCGCGTACTCGCATGCGCGGCCTCGTTCGCCCAGTCGCGCCACGGGTGCCGCGCCAGCGCGTTCCGGCGCAAAGGCGCGAGCATGGTGGCGAGCTCGCGTCGCTTGGCCATCGTGAACGCCGACGTCACGCCGACGTGGTGAAGAACGCCCGCGTCGTCGTACAACCCGAGAAGCAGCGAGCCGACCGCGTCGGCCGTGTCCTTGTACCAGCGAAAGCCGGCGACGACGCAATCCGCCGTGCGCACGTGCTTGACCTTGAGCATCGCGCGCTTGCCCGGCGCATATGGCAGGTCCAGGGACTTGGCAACGACACCGTCGAGACCCGCGCCTTCGAATTGCGCGAGCCAATCCTCGGCGACGCGCCGATCGTGCGTCATCGGCGTGAGGTGGAGCGGCGGCTTCTTCCCCGCGAGCAGGCGCTCGAGCTTGATGCGACGCTCCGACTGTGGCGACTTCATCACGTCTTTCCCATCGACGGCCAGCAGGTCGAAGGCGACATAGGATGATGGCGACTCGTGCGCGAGCTTCGCCGTGCGCGACTGCGCCGGATGGAGTCGAAGCTGCAGCGCATCGAAGTCGAGCCCGTGCGGCGTGGCGATGACGATCTCTCCATCGACGACGCAACCGGCCGGCAACGCGTCCAGCAGCGCGGCGCTCAACTCGGGAAAGTAGCGATCGAGCGGCTTGAGGTCGCGGCTCTGGATGTAGACCTCGCGCCGTGTGCGAAACACGAGCGCGCGAAAGCCGTCCCATTTCGGCTCGTACTGGAAGGCACCGTTCGCGGGGAGGCTGTCGGCCAGCTTGGCCAACATCGGGTGGATCGGCGGTTCGAGCACTGCGTGCCGCTCCGGTCTTTGCATTGGCGTCACGTACCGAGGAAATCATACAGGCGCTGGCCGCGATCGCCGATCCCGCCTAGAATTGCGCAGGCGGGGTGACGAGCAGACTCCCCGCGACCCAAGAGGCGCCGCCTCCAAGATCTGTTCCTCATGATGGGCGCGAGCCCACGTAGGAGCGACCTTGACCACACCCGCCGTCGCACTGCTGTACCCCGGCGATCGCGCCATGCGCGTTCGCTCCGATCCCGCCGAAAGCCGCTTCGCACCCCTGTTCGAGGCGTTCGCGCGCGCCGGCACGCCGGCCATGCCGGCGGTCTACCACGACGATTTCGCCGACGAAGTCGAAGCGCAGCTTGGCACCTGCCGCGTCGTTCAAGTGTGGTGCAACCCCATCGAAGCCGGCCGCCGGCGCGACCGCCTCGATGCGTTGCTGCGCCGGGTCGCCGACGCGGGCGTGATCGTCAGCGCGCATCCGGAGGCCATCCTCAAGCTCGGCACCAAGGACGTGCTGGTCGAAACGCGCGATCTTCCGTTCGGCAGCGACGTCCGGCGGATCGACAGCCTGCGCCAGCTCGAACAGGAATTACCCGCGCGGCTTCGCACCGGCGCCCGAGTGTTGAAGCAGCACCGCGGGCACAGCGGAATCGGCGTGTGGCGTGTCGAGCGCGCCGATGTCGGGTCCGATGCGGGGCTCTTCAAGCTGCGCCACGCGCAACGCGGCAGCGACGAGGAACTGCTGGACATGCAAGCGCTGCTGGGGCGGCTGGCGCCATACTTCGAGGCCGCGAATGGCGGCCACATGGTCGACCAGCCGTGGCAGCCGCGACTTGTCGAGGGCATGGTCCGCGCGTACCTGGTCGAGGATCGCGTGGCGGGCTTCGGGCACCAGGCGATCAACGCGCTCTATCCGGGCGCTCGAGGTCAACCGACGTCGCAGCCGGGTCCGCGGCTTTATCACGGCGCGGATCTTCCGGGGTTCCAGGATCTGAAGCAGCAACTGGAAGGCGAGTGGGTCGAATTGCTTCGCGAGCGTGTGGGCCTCGCACGCGACCGGTTGCCCCTCCTCTGGGATTGCGATTTCATGTTCGGGGAACGCGCGGCGGACACTCACGAGCGGTACGTGCTGTGCGAGATCAACGTGAGCAGCGTGTCGCCGTTTCCGCCGTCGGCGATCAAGCCGCTCGTCGATGCCGTGCAGTCGCGCTTGGCATGAAGGCGGGCGGCCGGGACGACTTCGTCGTCGAATGCGATCGTGCCCAACTGAACGAGATCGTCCAGCGCGTGCGCGACGAACGACT
>JAICUU010000408.1 GCA_025935675.1 Burkholderiales bacterium | reverse complement strand
TACGAGGGCACGTTCCGCGAGGACATGTTCGAGGAGGCCGAGGACCTCGACCACCCGTATTTCCAGGCCAAGCACGACGCCGAGAAGATCGTGCGCGAGCAGGCGAAGCTGCCGTTTCGCATTTACCGCCCGGGCTTCGTCGTCGGCCATTCGAAGACCGGTGAGATCGACAAGATCGACGGGCCGTACTACTTCTTCAAGGCGTTGCAGAAGCTGCGCAACGCCTTTCCGCAGTGGATGCCGATGCTCGGCGTCGAGGGCGGGCGCATCAACATCGTGCCGGTCGACTTCGTCGCCGACGCGATCGACCACATCGCGCACAAGCGCGGGCTCGACGGCCGCACGTTCCACCTGACCGACCCCGAGCCGCACCGCATCGGCGAGGCGCTCAACATCTTCGCGCGCGCCGCGCACGCGCCGCAGATGACGATGCGCATCAACGCCAAGATGTTCGGATTCATCCCGGCGCCGATCCTCTATGGCCTGTCGTCGCTCGCCCCCGTCAAGCGCGCGACCAGGACCGTGCTGCAGGACCTCGGCATCCCGCGCGACGTGCTGCCGTTCATCAACTGGCCGACGCGCTACGACAATCGCGAGGCGGCGAAGGCGCTGAAAGGCTCGGGCATCGCGGTGCCGCCGCTCGCGAGCTATGCGCCGCAGGTCTGGGACTACTGGGAGCGCCATCTCGACCCCGATCTCTTCATCGACCGCAGCCTCGCCGGACGGGTGCGCGGCAAGGTCGTCGTCGTCACCGGCGGATCGTCCGGCATCGGACACGCAACCGCGCTCAAGATGGGCGAGGCCGGCGCCGACGTCGTGATCGTCGCGCGCGATCCGGAGAAGCTCGCGGCGACGAAGAAGGCGATCGTCGACGCCGGCGGCCGCTGCACGACGTACTCGTGCGACCTCGCCGACATGACGGCGATCGAGGCGACCGCCAGGAAGATCCTCGCCGCGCACGGCACCGTCGACGTGCTGGTCAACAACGCCGGCCGCTCGATCCGCCGCGCGGTGATCAATTCGCTCGACCGCTTCCACGACTACGAGCGCACGATGCAGCTCAACTACTTCGGCGCGGTCAAGCTGATCCTCGCGTTCCTGCCGGCGATGGTCGCGCAAAAGCGCGGGCACGTCATCAACATCAGCTCGATCGGCGTGCTGTCGCGCGCGCCGCGCTTCTCGGCGTACGTGGCGTCGAAGTCGGCGCTCGACGCGTTCTCCGAGTGCGCCGCCTCCGAGTTCGTCGACAAGGGCATCGCGTTCACCAACATCAACATGCCGCTGGTGCGCACGCCGATGATCGCGCCGACGCGGATCTACGAGAGCGTGCCGACGCTCTCGCCCGAGGAGGCGGCGGGCCTCGTCGTGCAGGCGATCGTGCACCGGCCCGTGCGCATCGCCACGCGCCTCGGCGTGTTCGGCGCGATCTGCCATGCGGTCGCGCCCAAGGTGACGCAGGTGCTGCTCAACACCGCGTTCAACATGTTCCCCGACTCCTCGGCCTCACAGGGCAAGAAAGGCGGCGAGCCGCAGCCCCTTACGGCCG
>JAICUU010000337.1 GCA_025935675.1 Burkholderiales bacterium | reverse complement strand
GGCGTTGGACATTTGCGCGCGTGGCGCCTCGCGAAGGCCGGGCTGCGGGGACATCGCCCGACCGTCATTCCCGCGGATGCGGGACTCCAGCCGTGGCGGTGGACATTTGCGCGGGTGGCGCCTCGCGAAGGCCGGGCTGCGGCGACATCGCCCGCCCGTCATTCCCGCGGATGCGGGAATCCAGCCGTGGCGTTGGACAATTGCGCGCGTGGCGCCTCGCGAAGGCCGGGCTGCGGGGACATCGCCAGTCGCTCAAACACGCTTCGCGAACTCGCTTGGTGGCGATATCCCCGCATCCCGGCCACGGATCGCCGCGCGCGCGTTACTGACGCGCATGCCGCGCGCTAGAGCAGCGCAGGGTACGTGACGCGGCCGTCGGTGTCGCGCACAGCAGCCGGCGTCAACGTCGCCGGCTCCGCGTTGCCCGGCGCCATGATGTGCACGACCGATTCGCCGGCGGCGATCAGCCAGTCGGCGACGATGCGCCGGTGGCAGCGCCACCATACCGCCTCCGAGCACATCACCGTCGCGCGGCGCGCGTGGCCGATTGCCCGCAACGCGGCGATACCCTCCGCGAACGGCGCCGACAGCGCGTAGTCGGCGTAGTTGTGGAAGCTCGCGTTCTCCCAATACCCGTTCACCTCGGGTGCGACATCGCGCGAGCGCGGCCGCAGTCCGCCAAGCGACGCGAGATGCGTGTAGCCGATGCCCGCGGCGGCGAGCGTCGCCGGCAACGCATCGCGGTTGTACTGCGGATTGGTGCGCGAGCGCGGCACCGTGCGCACGTCGACGACGATCGCCACCGACGATTCGGCGAGCAGCGCGATGAAGTCCTCGACTGGGCGCGTCGAATGCCCGATCGTGAAGAACGGGATCACCCTAGCCGCGCGGCCTCTTCTCGATGATCTGGATCGCCGCCCACGACCATTCGGCGCGCTGCTCGACGAGGTGTCGCAGCGCCACCGTGTAGATCGAGCGCCCTGTGGCGAGGATGATGTGGCGGCCTTCCGAGTATTCCTGCGTCGGCACGATCAGCGTCTTCACCGCGAGCGGCTTGTCGGGTCGCGACGGCGGCGGCAGGTAGAGCCCGTCGAAGCGCGCGCCCATCGTCGACACGTCGATGCCGTTCACCATGAAGCCCATGTCGTCCTTGGGCTCGCGCTTGGCGTTGAGCTGCACCGCGACGACGCGGTCGGCGATGATCGACACGCCGGCCTCGACGTCCTCGGTCGATACCTTGTTGAGGCGGCGCACGACGCCCAGCACCCATTCGGACACGTCGGACTGCCGCACCGCGACGAGCGCGCCGAGCGTCAGCGTCTGGCCGATGCCGCCGGACGCCGCGATGCGCAGCCCCGCGACGCTGCGATCCTTGACCTGCCATTGCGGGTTCGAGAACGAGGCGAGGCTCGCCGCGAGGGAGTCGTGCTCGTCGGGAACGCGCTTGCGCGGCCGCGGCGAGTCGGCGACCGCGTACACCTCGATCTGCTCGTGCCCGGTCGCGTCGCCGCCTTCCGCGTAATCCTTCGCGGTGAGGTCGCGGGCGATGCGCGAAAGACCGATGCGCACGCGCGCGGGCACGGCGCAGGCGATGCGCGGGTCGCGGCGGAAATCGACGTTGACGTTGGGCGCGATCGCCGGGCGGATCTTGTCGAGGATCGCGACACGCTGCTGGTTGATCGACGCCGCCGGCCCGAGGTCGGTGCCCTCGGCCTGGCGCAGCGCCGCGATCGCGCGGTCGAGCTGCTCGGCCATCGGCGTGGTATCGAGGTAGCGCAGCATCGAGCCGGAGTCGTTGCCGGTGCGGCGCGTGAGCCCTGTCTTGCCGGCGACGTCGACGAAGAAGCCCTCCGGCGAGCTCGGCACCGACTCGAGCGCCACGCGCCGGCTCCACGCGCGAAGCTGCGCCGATCCCCAGTCGAGCTCGACGGGCGACAGGTTGCCGGTGTTGAGCTGGTGGACAAGCAGCGCGAACAAATACTCCTGCTCGACGGTCCACTGCGTGGCGTTCGCGTTGGCCGGACCGAGCGCGACAGGGACGCGGTCGACGCCGAGCTCGGCCGCGCGCAGGTACGTGCGATGGAGCTCCATCCACTTGGCGGGAATCCAGCGCTCGTAGCGCGCGACGCGCAGCTTGGCGTCGGTGCCGTAGTAATGCAGAAGGCGCGCGAACAGGATCGGCACCTGCGGCTTCCAGCGCGGGTTGGCGTCGGGCCGGATCGCCTCGTCGAGGACCACCTGGTAGGCGAAGATGAATCCCTGCGTGAGGTCGAACAGCGCCTGCCAGATCCGCGTCGACAGCTTGGGCGACGCGTCGACGTTCTCGACGTATTGCTTGGTGAGCTGGCGGCGGTCGGTGCCGAGCGCCGAATCGAGGAACTCGATCGCGCCGGCGCGCGGGACGTCGATCTCGCTGCGCGACTGGCGCATCGT
Organism: Burkholderiales bacterium; assembly: GCA_025935675.1. GTDB lineage: Bacteria > Pseudomonadota > Gammaproteobacteria > Burkholderiales > Casimicrobiaceae > VBCG01. The sequence goes on along the minus strand of JAICUU010000337.1, from coordinate 179 downwards.
CTCGAACGCGCGCATCACGTGCTGCTGCCGGCCGATCACGTCGAGCGCGGGAAGCTGCCGCAGCCATGACGACGCGGTCTTCGGCGACAGCAGCGGGTCGGCGACGTCCTTGCTCGACGATGTGAGGAATCCGAACATTCAGGAACCGGGGCGCGCGGGCCGGCGCTGCGGCGACCGGG
>JAICUU010000367.1 GCA_025935675.1 Burkholderiales bacterium | reverse complement strand
TCCTCGGCGAGCGCATGCACGCATTCGCCGTCGGCATCGTCCCATTCGAGCGACGCCGGGATCGCCTGCTCGACGATGAACACCGCCTCGCGCACCGCGCGAAGAGCGGTCGCATCATCGCGCCAGCGCGTCAGGCGCACGCTGAACGCTTGCGTCATCGCGCGCACCGATCGCGCGCGGGCTCCGCGTTCGCCGCGAGCAACGCTTCGGCGCTCACCGGTAGTCGGACAGCGCGACGAGCGCGGCGCCGTCCCGCACCCGCAGCAGCGCGCGGCCGCCGACCGGCAGCGTCAACTTGTCGCGGATGTGCCCGAACGGCAGTCCCGTGTAGAGCGGCACGCCGATGACGTCGCGCATCGCCGCGACCATCGCCGCGAAATCGTAGCCGCCGTCGTTGGGACTCGGCGCGTACTCGGTGAACGCGCCGAGCAGCACCACGCGCTGGCGCGCGAGCACGCCGGCGAGATGGAGCTGCCAGAGCATCCGCTCGATCCGGTACGGATGCTCGGCGACGTCCTCGAGGAACAGCACGCCACCGTCGATCGACGGCAGGTATGGCGTGCCGACGAGCGACGCGACGAGCGCGAGGTTGCCGCCCCACAGCGTGCCGGATGCCTCGATGTCGGGACCGTCGAGCGCGGCGTCGAACGCATGGCGCGGCGATTCGAGCACCGCCATGCAATGCTCGAGCGTGTAGGCGGACGGCTCGACCGCGCCGAAGTCGTACGCCGCCATCGGCCCCGCAAACGACGTCATGCCGGCGCGCGCGAGCGCTGCCAGCTGGAACGCGGTGAAGTCGGAATGGCCGAGCCAGCGCTGGCCGCGCGCGGCAAGCGCTCCGAAATCGATCCGCGGCAAAAGCCGCGTCCAGCCATAGCCGCCGCGCACCGCCAGCGCCACGTCGACGTCGTGGTGCGCGGCGATGCGGGCGATCGCGGCGAGGCGCTCGTCGTCGGTGCCGGCGAAGCGCTGGAAGCGCGCGGTCGCGCACTCGTCGACGACGACGCGGTGGCCCATCGCGACGAGGCGATCGGCGGCGCGCGCGACCGCCGCGGGCTCGGTGGCGAAGCCCGATGGCGCGTAGATGCCGAAGCCAAGCGTCATCGCCGCGCAGCGAAGAACGCCGACAGGAGCGCCGCGCACTCGGCGTCGCGCACGCCGCCGGCGACATCGGCGTGATGGTTGAGGCGCGGCTCGGCGAAGAGGTCGATCACCGAGCCCGCGGCGCCGGACTTGGGGTCGCGGGCGCCGAACACCACGCGCGCGATCCGCGCATGCAGGATCGCGCCGGCGCACATCGCGCACGGCTCGAGCGTCGCGTACAGCGTGCAGCCGACGAGCCGGTAATTGCCGAGCATGCGCGCGGCGTCGCGCAGCGCGGCGATCTCGGCATGCGCGGTCGGATCGCTGTGCCCGATCGGCGCGTTGCCGCCGCGGCCCACGACGACGCCGTCGCGAACCACGATCGCGCCCACCGGCACCTCGCCGCGCGCCTCTGCGTCGCGGGCGAGCGCCAGCGCCTCGCCCATCCATTCGGCGTCGCTCGCCGGCGCGGCCGGACGCTCGCCGTCATTTGCCACCGGTGCCAGCATCCTCGACATGGAATGCGTGCAGGATCCGGTGGATCACCGGCGTGAACAGGATGCCCGTCGATCCGAGCAGCATCACGCCGCAGAAGATCGAGTAGAAGCTCTCGAACAGGCGGCCCGCGTCGGTGAGGTGGGTCTCCACCGGGCCCATGCCCGACAGCAGCAGCGACGCCTGGTGAAAGCTGATGAGCCACGACAGCCCGGCGATCAAATGGTAGCCGAGCGTGCCGGCGCACAACGTCGCGGCGAGCAGGTAGCCCGCGACCTTGGCGTTCGACAGGACGCGGCGCAGGAACTTGCGGTGCGGCGACGACACGTCGCCGCCGGAAGGCCTGGCGCGCGTCGCGCTGGCGCGCGCGCCGGACGCGGCCGCCTTGCCCTTGGCCGCCTTCGTTGCCGATTTGCCCGCGCCGTCAGCGGCCATCGCGCCGCGAGATCACCGCATCGGCCTCGATCTCGACCAGGATTTCCGGGGCGATGAGCCGCGACACCTCGACCATCGAGCACGCCGGGCGGATACCGCCGAACGATTCCCCATGCGCGCGGCCGACCGCCTGCCAATCGTCGATGTCGACGACGTAAATGCGGGTGCGCACGACGTCGTCGAGCGACGCGCCGGCGCGCGCGAGCGCCGCAGCGATGTT
>JAICUU010000345.1 GCA_025935675.1 Burkholderiales bacterium | reverse complement strand
CTCGAGGTGCGGCTGTTCGACGAGGCGGAAATTCCCTGGGAGCAGCTCGCGTTCCGGACGATCAGCCGGACGTTGCGCAACTTCTTCGCCGACCGGCTGCGCGGAGCGTGGCCGGTGCGGCGATCGTCGATCGCGACGAAGCTGCGCACGCCTCGCGCGGAGCCGTGGATGGCGTGACGAGGCGCGCGGGCCGAGCCGGCGGCAGTGGCCGCGATGCGGCCTCGGTTACAATTGACGCTTTCGCGCATCGTCGTCGTGCGCCCAACGCCCCTCGCGCGCCGCCCGCCCGATGGCCGAAATCCTCTCGCTCCCGGGCCCGTCGGCCCTGTCGCCGTTCCGGATCGCCAAGCTCCTCGCGAGCCTCGCGCAAGGCCGCCCCGACCATGGCGTGCATGCGCTCACCGCGACGTATCGCCATTTCGCCGAGATCGACGGCGCGCTCGGGCGTGACGCGCGCGCGGTCCTCGAGCGGCTGCTGACGTACGGCCCCGCCGGCGATGCGCCGCCGGAGCGCGGCACGCTGCTGCTCGTCGTGCCGCGCCCCGGCACGATCTCGCCGTGGTCGTCGAAGGCGACCGACATCGTCCACAACTGCGGGCTCGCGGCGGTGCGCCGCGTCGAGCGCGGCATCGCGTTCCATGCGGCGCGGCACGATGGCGGCGCGATCGGCGATGCCGACCGCGAGGCCCTCGTGCCGCTGATCCACGACCGGATGACCGAGAGCGTGCTCGCCGACGTCGACGGCGCGCAGGCGCTGTTCGCCCACTATGCGCCGAAGCCGTTCGCTACGGTCCCGCTGCTGCGCGAGGGACGCGCCGCGATCGAGGCCGCCGACCGCGCGCTCGGGCTCGCGCTCGCCGACGACGAGATCGATTACCTCGAGCGCGCGTTCCGCGGGCTCGGCCGCGACCCGACCGACGTCGAGCTGACGATGTTCGCGCAGGCCAACTCCGAGCACTGCCGGCACAAGATCTTCAATGCATCGTGGACGATCGACGGCGCGGCGATGGACAAGAGCCTCTTCGCGATGATCCGCGACACCCACGCGGCGCACCCGCAGGGCACCGTCGTCGCGTATGCCGACAACGCTTCGGTGATCGAGGGCCACGACGCGGCGCGCTTCTATCCCGGCGGCGACGGGCGCTACCGGGCGTCGCGCGAGCGCACCGAGATCCTGATGAAGGTGGAGACGCACAACCACCCGACGGCGATCGCCCCGTTCCCCGGTGCCGCGACCGGATCGGGCGGCGAGATCCGCGACGAGGGCGCCACCGGACGCGGCGGCAAGCCCAAGGCGGGGCTCGTCGGCTACACGGTGTCGCACCTGCGGATCCCGTCGCTGCCGCAACCCTGGGAAGCGGGCGCGGGCTCGCCTTCGCGCATCGCCACCGCGCTCGCGATCATGCAGGAAGGACCGATCGGCGCGGCGTCGTTCAACAACGAGTTCGGCCGGCCGAACCTGTGCGGCTACTTCCGCACGTTCGAGCACGCGTTCCGCTACCGCGCGGAGGATCGCGACCGCTGCGAATGGCGCGGCTATCACAAGCCGATCATGATCGCCGGCGGCGTGGGGAACCTGCGCGCCGACCACGCGAAAAAGGAGCCGCTCGCGGCCGGTACCCTCTTCATCCAGATCGGCGGCCCGGGACTGCTCATCGGCATGGGCGGGGGCGCGGCGTCGTCGGTGGCGTCGGGCGCCAACACCGCCGACCTCGACTTCGACTCGGTGCAGCGCGGCAACGCCGAGATGCAGCGGCGCGCGCAGGAGGTGATCAACGCGTGCTGGCAGGCCGGTGCGCACAATCCGATCCTGTCGATCCACGACGTCGGCGCCGGCGGCCTGTCCAACGCGCTGCCCGAGCTCGCGCACGGTGGCGGCGTCGGCGGCACGTTCGACCTGCGCGCCGTGCCGTCGGAGGAGCCGGGGATGACGCCGCGCGAGATCTGGTGCAACGAGGCGCAGGAGCGCTACGTGCTCGCGATCGCGCCCGCCGACCTCTCGCGCTTCGCCGCGTTCGCCGCGCGCGAGCGCTGTCCGTACGCGGTGGTCGGCCATGCGAGCGACGATGGGCGCCTCGTCGTCGACGACGCCCGCTTCCGCAATTCGCCGGTCGACGTCCCGCTCGACGTGATCCTCGGCAAGGCGCCGCGGATGACGCGCGACGTGCAGAGCGTCGCGCGCACGCTGCCGTCGCTCGATCTTGCCGGCGTCGCGCTCGACGACGCGCTCCACCGCGTGCTGCAGCTTCCGGCGGTCGCCGACAAGACGTTCCTCGTGACGATCGGCGACCGCACCGTCGGCGGCCTGTGTGCGCGCGACCCGATGGTGGGCCCGTGGCAGGTGCCGGTCGCCGACTGCGCGGTGACGCTGATGGATTTCGACGGGCACGCCGGCGAGGCGATGGCGATGGGCGAGCGCACGCCGCTCGCGCTGATCGACGCGCCGGCGTCGGGGCGCATGGCGGTCGGCGAGGCGATCACCAACATCGCCGCCGCCGACATCGCAGCACTTGCTAACGTCAAGCT
>JAICUU010000072.1 GCA_025935675.1 Burkholderiales bacterium | reverse complement strand
GGCCGCGCGCCGATCGCGGCCTTCCAGCGCTTGACGTTCGGAAACTCGTCGATGTCCTGCCCCTGTCGATCAGGCAGCACCCACGGGTAGCACGCCATGTCGGCAATCGTGTAGTCGCCGACGATGTACTCGCGATCGGCGAGGCGGCGGTCGAGCACCGCGTACAGGCGCGAGGTCTCCTTGACGTAGCGCTCGATCGCGTACGGGATCTTCTCCGGCGCATAGTTGGCGAAGTGGTGGTTCTGGCCGAGCATCGGTCCCAGCCCCGCCATCTGCCAGAACAGCCATTGCACGCAGTCGCAGCGCTCGCGCAGGGCGCTCGGCAGGAAGCGCCCGGTCTTGCCGCCGAGGTAGAGCAGGATCGCGCCCGACTCGAACAGCGGGATCGGGTTGCCGCCATCGGGCGGGTCGCGGTCGACGATCGCGGGTATCCGGTTGTTCGGCGCGATGTCGAGAAACTCCGGTGCGAACTGCTCGCCGTTGCGGATGTTGACGGGACGAATCACGTACGGAACGCCGGTCTCCTCGAGGAAGATCGTGACCTTGTGCCCGTTGGGCGTCGTCCAGTAGTAGAGGTCGATCATCAGTACGTACCCGGATACGCGCCGCCGTCGAGCAGGATGTTCTGGCCGACGAGATACGAGGCCTGCGCGCTGCAGATGAACGCGCAGAACTCGCCGAACTCGGCCGGGTTGCCGAAGCGGCCGGACGGCGTCGCGCGCTGCGCGGCGGCGATCACGTCGGCGGCGGGCTTGCCCTGCGCCTTCGCTCGCGCCTCGTACATGCCGGTGAGCCGCGCCGTGGCGAACGATCCCGGCAGCAGGCTGTTGATCGTCACGTTGTGCACGGCCACCTTGCGCGCGAGCCCGGCGACAAAGCCGGTGAGCCCGCTGCGCGCGCCGTTGGACAGGCCGAGCACGTCGATCGGCGCCTTCACCGACGACGACGTGATGTTGACGATGCGCCCGAACTTGCGCGCGATCATGCCGTCCAACGTGGCCTTGATGAGCTCGATGGGCGTCAGCATGTTGGCGTCGAGCGCGCGCAGCCAGGTGTCGCGGTCCCAGTCGCGGAAGTCGCCGGGCGGCGGGCCGCCCGCGTTGTTGACGAGGATATCGGGCGCCGGGCAGGCGGCGAGCGCGGCGGCGCGGCCTTCTGGCGTGGTGATATCGCAGGCGACGTGCGCGACCGGCCGCCCTGCCATCGCCGCGATGTCCGCCGCGGTTGCCGCGACTTCGGCAGCGGTGCGCGCGCAGATGGTGACTTCGCAGCCTTCTCGTGCGAGCGCTTCGGCGCAGCCGCGGCCGAGGCCCTTGCTGGCGGCACAGACGAGGGCCTTTTTTCCGGCGATTCCGAGATCCATATAAGGGGAGCTGGCGAATGTGCGAAGGAGGTCGCGCCGGCGCACGGTGCAGCGTGCGTTGCGGGCCCCGCACAGGCGCTGGCCTACTATAGCGCAACGTGGCGCGCGCATTCGTGACGACATTGCAACGCCCGCGTGCCCGCGCAGCGGTCCGCCGCGGTGTACGCCCAAAGGAGATTCGACGATGACCGACAAAGTGATTAAGACCGATGCGGAATGGCGCGCGAACCTGTCGCCCGAGCAGTACCGCGTCACCCGCCAGAAAGGTACCGAGCGCCCGTTCACCGGCGCGTACTGGGACAAGGAGGACGCGGGCACGTACCGCTGCGTCTGCTGCGGCGAGCCGCTGTTCGAGTCGGCGACCAAGTTCGACGCCGGCTGCGGATGGCCGTCGTTCGACCGGCCGCTGGGCGAAGGCCGCGTCGCCGAGCACGCCGACGATTCGCTCGGCATGCGCCGCACCGAGGTGGTGTGCGCGAAGTGCGACGCGCACCTCGGACACGTGTTCGAGGACGGCCCGACGGAGACGGGGCTGCGCTATTGCATGAACTCGGCATCGCTCGACTTCGAGCCGAAGAAGCCGTAAGGCGAGCCGATGCGCGTGCTGCTCGCCGAGGACGACGAGATGATCGGCGACGGCGTGCGCCGCGGCCTCGCGCACGAGGGCTTCGCGGTCGACTGGGTGCGCGACGGCCGCGCCGCCGAGCTGGCCCTCGCCGAGAACGTCCACGATCTCCTGCTGCTCGACCTGGGCCTGCCGCGGCGCGACGGCTTGACGGTGCTCGCGGCGATGCGCCGTCGCGGCGACCGCCGCCCGGTGCTGGTGCTGACCGCGCGCGACGCCGTCGACGATCGCGTCGCCGGCCTCGATGCCGGCGCCGACGACTATCTCGTCAAGCCGTTCGACCTGTCCGAGCTCGCCGCGCGCATCCGCGCGCTGGTTCGCCGACAGCTCGGTCGCGCGGCGCCGCGGATGACGCTCGGCCCCCTCGCGCTCGATCCGGCGACGCATACGGTGACGCTCGACGAGACGCCGCTCGCGCTGTCGGCGCGCGAGTACGCGCTGCTCGACGCGCTGATCGCGCGGCCCGGCGCGATCCTGTCGCGCGCGCAGCTCGAGGAGAAGCTCTACAACTGGAAGGACGGTGTCGACAGCAACGCCGTCGAGGTGCACCTGTCGTCGCTGCGGCGCAAGCTCGGCAGCGGCTGGATCCGCAACGTGCGCGGCCTCGGCTGGATGATCGCGACGCCCGCCGCCGCATGAGCGCGCCCGGCCGCCCGAAGCGCGAATCGGTCCCGATGCGCGCAGCGCGAAGGGTCTTCCAATGACGGGCGGGGCCCTCCGGTGAAATCGATCCGCCGCGCGCTGCTCGTGCCGCTGGCGGCGGGGCTGGTCGTCGCGATCGTCGCGGCCGGCGGGTTCACCTATCAACTGGCGCGCGAGGAGGCGAACGCGCTGTTCGACGTGCAGCTCCAGCAGACTGCGGCGTCGATCACCGGGATGCCGCTCGCGTCGCCGGAATCGGCCTTCCGCGGCGAGACGCCGACGCCGCTCGTCGTGCAGGTGTGGAACCGCGACGGCGTGCAGGTGTTCCGCTCGCAGCCGTCGCGCGACGCCCCCGCGCCCGCGCGTGCCGCACCCGGCTTCACGACGGTCGCCGGCAACGGCGGCGCGTGGCGCGTCTACAGCGTGCTCGCCAACGGCCAGGTGATTCAGGTGGGCCAGCCGCTCGCCGTGCGCGACGAGCTCGCCACGCGAATGGCGTGGCGGACGACGCTACCGCTCATCGTCATCGCGCCGCTGCTCGCGCTGTTCATCTGGCTCGCGATCGAGCGAGCGCTGCGGCCGCTCGCGCGCCTGACGGGCGCCGTCGGGCGGCGCGGCGCCGACGAGTTGACGCCCCTCGCGGACGCCGGATGGCCCGAGGAAGTCGCGCCGCTGGTGGCCGCGCTCAACGCATTGCTCGACAAGCTGCGGCAGGCGCTGTCGGCGCAGCGCGCGTTCGTCGCCGACGCCGCGCACGAGCTGCGCACGCCGCTCGCTGCGCTGCACCTGCAGGCGCAGCTCGCCGAGCGCGCCGGCGACGACGCGGAGCGCGCCACCGCGATGCGCGCGATGAAGGGCGGCATCGACCGCGCCACGCGGCTCGCCTCGCAACTGCTGGCGCTCGCACGCGAGGAGCATGCGGGCCTCGAGCGCGCGCATGCGCAGGTCGCGCTCGCGACGCTCGCGCAGGACGTGGCCCGCGAGCAGGCGCCGATCGCCGCGGCGCGCGACGTCGACCTCGGCGTCACCGAATCGGCGCCGGTGACCGTCGAGGGAGACCCGGCGGCGCTCTACACGCTGATCGGCAACCTCGTCGACAACGCGGTGCGCTACACGCCGCGCGGCGGCCGCGTCGACGTCGCCGTCATCCTCCGTGATGGCGCGCCGGCGATCGTCGTGCGCGACTCGGGTCCGGGCATTCCGGCGGAGGAGCGCGCGCACGTGTTCGACCGCTTCGCGCGCGGAGCACAGGCGAGCGCGCCGGGCAGCGGCCTCGGTCTCGCCATCGTCAAGCGCATCGCCGAGCGCCACGGCGCGAGCGTCGACCTCGAGCCCGGCATCGACGGCGAGGGGCTCGGCGTCGTCGTGCGCTTCGCGACCGGCGCGCCGGCGCAGGGAACGGTGCCGGAACCGGCATCGGCAGCTTCCGCCCGGCCTTAAGTCTCCCTTAAGTCTCATGCCCCAAGCTTGGGACGTACGGCGGAAAAAAGCCCGCCGGAACCTCTCAATCACTGGAGCGCCACGATGTCCACACTGCAAATGAAGCGCAGCCTGACCGCCGTCGCGGTCGCCGCTGCGTTCGCCGGCGGCGCAATCGTCGCCGATCACTATGGCGCGGCGTCCGCCGCGCATGCCGCCATTCCCGTCGCCTCGCCCTCCGCCGCCACCGCCGCGACGACGGCGCCGGTCGCGGCACTCCCCGATTTCGCCGACATGGTCGCCAAGCACGGCCCGGCGGTCGTCGAGGTCAGCACGCAGAAGCTCGCGCACCGCACCCGCCAGCAGATGCCGGACCTCGACGGCCTGCCGCCGTGGTTCCGGCAGTTCGCCGTCCCCGACATGCCCGACCAACACCAGGGTCCGATGCGCGGCCTCGGCTCCGGCTTCGTCGTCGACCCGAACGGCATCATCCTGACCAACGCGCACGTGGTCGACGGCGCGGACGAGGTGACGGTCAAGTTCACCAACCAGCACGAATACACGGCGAAGGTGCTCGGCGTCGACAAGGCCACCGACATCGCGGTGCTCAAGATCGATGCGAAGGACCTGCCGACCGTCACCATCGGCGACTCGTCGAAGGCGCGCGTCGGCGAATGGGTCGTCGCGATCGGCGCGCCGTTCGGCCTCGAGAACACGGTCACCTCCGGCATCATCAGCGCGAAGTCGCGCTCGCTGCCGGGCGACTCGATCGTGCCGTTCATCCAGACCGACGCGGCGGTCAACCCCGGCAATTCCGGCGGCCCGCTGTTCGACCTGCAGGGCCGCGTGATCGGCATCAACTCGCAGATCTACAGCCGCTCGGGCGGCTACCAGGGCCTCGCGTTCGCCATTCCGATCGACGTCGCGATGAACGTCGAGCAGCAGATCGTCGCGCACGGCAAGGTGAGCCACGGCAAGCTCGGCGTCACCGTGCAGGAAGTGACGCAGGCGCTCGCCAACGACTTCGGCCTGAAGGCGCCGAAGGGCGCGCTGGTCGGCACCGTCGAGAAGGGCGGCCCCGGCGACAAGGCCGGTCTCGAGGCGGGCGACGTCATCCTGTCGTTCGAAGGCCATCCGGTCGCGCGCTCCGCGGATTTGCCGCCGCTCGTCGCGTCGGCGGCGCCTGGCAAGAGCGTGACGATGGACGTGTGGCGTGACGGTGCGTCGAAGACGCTGACCGCGACGCTCGGCTCGCTCACGAGCGAGAAAGTCGCGTCGAACAGCGAGGCGCAAGGCGAGCACGGCAAGCTGGGCGTCGCGGTGCGGCCGCTGTCGCCGGACGAGAAGGCGGCGACGTCGCTCGACCATGGTGTCGTCGTCGAGGACGTCGGCGGCGCGGCCGCGGATGCGGGCGTGCAGCCTGGTGACGTCATCCTGGCGGTCAATCGCGAGAAGGTCACGTCGCCGTCGCAACTGAAGGCGTTGATCGGCAAGGCCGGCAAGACCGTGGCCCTGCTGGTGCAACGCGACGAGGCGCGGATCTTCATTCCCGTGAAGATCGGCTGAGTCGCAATCGTGGTGTGAGAGTCTCCCCTTGCCGATACCCCAACGGCGCCGGGCTGCCCCCAAAGGGCAGCCCGCTTTTTTTTGGGCTATTGACAGGCGCTCATATCATGGTGATATCATTCCGCTATCTGTCGCGCAGACGCGATGTCACCAAGGAGACCCGGCATGGCCATTCCCGCTCCCAAGCCCGGCGCGCACGTCGAGCGCGCCACCACGACCTACAGCGGCTTTGTCGCGCTCGCCATCGGCCTCGCGCTGATCGCCGCGGCGCTGTGGATCGTCATCGGCGGCATCGTCCAGCGCGACATCGGCGTCGGGGGTGTCGTGCTCGCGATCTTCCTGATCTTCGTCGGCATCCTCGTGCTCGCCGGCCTCTACACGCTGCAGCCCAACGAGGCGGCGATCATGCAGCTCTTCGGCGCGTACCGCGGCTCGAGCCGCGTGCCGGGGCTGCGCGCCACCAATCCGTTCTATACGCGCAAGCGCATCTCGCTCCGCGCACGCAACTTGAACGGCGACCGGCTCAAGGTCAACGACGCGCGCGGCAACCCGATCGAGATCGCCGCCGTGGTGGTCTGGCACGTCGACGACTCGGCGAAGGCGGCGTTCGACGTCGACGACTACGAGAAATTCGTCACCGTGCAAAGCGAGGCCGCCGTGCGCCACCTCGCGTCGTCGTTCGCATACGACACCGGCGAGGGCCTGCCCAACGAGCCGTCGCGCGACAGCGAGGCGACGCTGCTCGGCAGCGCCGACGTCGTCGCCCGCGCGCTGGTCAAGGAGCTGCAGGCACGCCTCGACCAGGCCGGCGTCGTCGTCGAGGAAGCGCGGCTCACGCACCTCGCCTACGCGCCGGAGATCGCGCAGGTCATGCTGCGGCGCCAGCAAGCCGAGGCGATCATCGCCGCGCGCCGCAAGATCGTGCACGGCGCGGTGTCGATGGTGGAGATGGCCCTGTCCGAGCTCTCCGCGAAGAACGTCGTCGACCTCGACGCCGAGCGCCGCGCGGCGATGGTGTCGAACCTGATGACCGTGCTGTGCGCCGAAAGCGAAGTGCAGCCGGTCGTCAACACCGGCACGCTCTACAACGGCTAGGGGGGCGCGATGGACCGCCTCTTCTACGCGCTCGCGGCGCTCGCCATCGCCGTCTCGGCGATCGTCATCGCCGCGACGTCGCCCGCGCTGCCGGCCACCGTCGCGTCGCACTTCGGCGTGGGCGGTGTCGCCAACGGCTATTTGCCTCGCGACGAGTACGAGCTGTCGATGCTCGCGCTCGCGATCGGCATCCCGTTCTCGATCACGCTCCTGATGGCGACGCTGCCGCGCGTGCTGCCCGGCCTCGTCAACGTGCCGAACCTGCGCGCGTGGCTCGCCTCGCCCCGGCGCAACGAGGCGCTCGCCTCGCTCGGCGCGTTCGGCGCGGTCGCGGCCATCCTCTTCACCGCCTGCATCGCCGCCGCGCACCTCGTGCTGTTGCGCGCCAACGCGGTGTCCCCGCCGCATCTCGACCCGGTGGCGCTCGGTGTCGTGCTGGGCGTGTTCGGGCTCGCATTCCTCGCGTGGGCGATCGCGCTGATCCGGCGCTTCCACGCCGACCCGCGCTAGCCGATGGCCGGGCGCAAGGCCTTCCTGCTGCGCATCGACCCCTCGCTGTGGAGCGCGCTCGAGGCGCTCGCGCAGCGCGAGCTGCGCAGCGTCAACGCGCAGATCGAGTTCATGCTGCGCGAGTCGCTGACGAGGCGGGGCGTGCAGCCAAGGACCTCGCCGGCCGAGGTCGACTCCCCATCGAAGAATTCAGACTGACCGCGCTGGCGGCGCGGCGCGGGCCCGCCGCGCGGCGCGGGTCATCGCGGGTCTTGACAGCTTCGGGTAATTATATAGACTGGTCTGTATGAGTTCGGCTCGCAAGCTCGTGCGCCGCCGCATCCCGGCGCATGCCATGGCCCGCCCGGCCGCGCGTGCGGCGCGCGCGCGCATCCTCGACGCGGCGATCGACGGAATGCGCCGTCGCGGTCTTGCCGGCGCGGCGCTCAACGAGATCGTTGCCGCCGCCAACGCACCCAAGGGCTCGCTGTACCACTACTTTCCCGAGGGCAAGGACGCCATCGTCTGCGAAGCGATGGGCGTCTACGGCGAACGCGTGCGCGAGTACATCGAGCAAAGCCTTGCTGGCGCGCGCTCGGCGCCGCACGCGGTGCGCGCGCTGCTGCGTGCCGTCGCCGAGCGCCTGCGCCAGTCCGGCTTCGAACAGAGCTGCGCCGTCGGCGCCGTATCGCTCGACGTGGGCGTCGGCGACGTGCGCATCGTCGCGTGCGCCGCAGGCGAGTTCCGCTCGTGGATCGATGTCATCGAGAGCCACCTTCCGATCCCGGATGCGTCGCGCCGCCGGCAGGTTGCCGGCTTCGTGCTCACGGCGATCCAGGGTGCCTATGTGCGAGGCCGGGCCGAGCGCTCGATCGCACCGTTGCTCGAGGCAGGCGATTGCCTCGCCGCGCTGGTCGCGGCGATGGTCGCGCAACCCCGTCAGGAGGATGACGATGAACGCAGGAATTCCCGCACCAAGGACCGTCGTCAGTGAAGCGGAATGGCACGCGCGCGTCGACCTCGCGGCCAGCTACCGTCTCGTCGCGCTGTTCGGGATGGACGATCTCGTGTTCACCCACATATCGGCGCGCGTCCCTGACGAGGACGGGCATTTCCTGATCAATCCCTACGGCCTCGGTTTCGACGAGATGACGGCCTCGTCGATGGTCAAGGTCGATGCCGGCGGCCGCAAGGTGATGCCCTCGCCGTACGACATCAACCCCGCCGGCTTCGTCATCCACGGCGCCGTGCACGATGCTCGGCACGACGTCGCCTGTGTCGTGCACACGCACAGCGTCGACGGCGTCGCCGTAGCCTGCCAGCGCGACGGCGTGCTGCCGCTGTCGCAGCACTCGATCCTCGTGCTCGGGTCGCTCGCCTACCACGACTACGAGGGCATCGCGCTCGACGAGGACGAGCGGCCGCGGCTGGTCCGCGATCTCGGCGATGCCGATTACCTGGTGCTGCGCAATCACGGGCTGCTGACCGTTGGCACGAACATCGGCGAAGCCTTCGTGCGCATGTATCTCCTCGAGACGGCCTGCGCGATCCAGGTCCGTGCCCAGGCCGGTGGTGCGAGCATGCGACTGCTGGACGGCGCCGTCGTCGAGCGCGGCATCGCGCAGTTCGGCGCCGTCACGCGCGGTGCCGGCGCCGCGATTGCATGGCCGGCGCTGCGGCGCAAGCTCGACCGCATCGATCCGTCGTACGCGAACTGACGCTGGCCGGAGTCGCCGCGCCCGATCGCCGCGTTAGTGGTCCGGCGAGCTTGCCTTCGAACCTACGGGCCCAGGCGGAGGACGCGCGCGAGGAAGCGCGCGATATCCGCCACCTCCTCCAGCGTCGCCGAATGCTCCATCGGGTACGCGTGCCAATCGACCGCGTAGCCCTGTGCGACCAGCGCCGCGCGCGACGCCTCGGCCCAGGCGTATTGCACGACCGGATCGTGCAGGCCGTGCGCCATGAAGATCGGCACGTCGCGGTTGGCGTCGCTCGCCTCGGCGGCCAGCGCGGCGCCGTCGATCAGGTACGTCGACAGAGCGACGATGCCGGCGAGTCGCTCGCGGTGGCGCAGGCCCGCGTAGAGCGCGATCGCGCCGCCCTGCGAGAACCCGGCGACGACGATGCGACGCGCGGGAATCCCCCGCGCAACCTCGCGCGCGACGAGGCCCTCGAGGATCGCCTGCGAGGCGCGCACGCCGGAGAGGTCGGCGCGCTCGTTGAGGTTGGCCGCCTTGATGTCGTACCAGGCGCGCATGCGCATGCCGTTGTTGATCGACACCGGCATCACCGGCGCGTGCGGGAACACGAAGCGGATCGCAGCACCCGCCGGCAGCGGCAGCGAGCGCACGATGTCCGACCAGCCGCGGCCGTCGTCGCCGAGGCCGTGCAGCAGGATCACGCTCGCATCGGGCGAGGCCGCGGTCTCGATCTCGATCGACGGCATGTCGCCCGTGTTGTCGAAGGCCATAACGCCCATCCGGCGAAAAGCCGCATTCTAGCCGCGCGACGGGCGCCGTCCGGCGGCGCCGCGGAACCAATCGCCGTCGCACCCCCACGAACCTGCATGACCGACGCTCAAGACGCCTCCACGAAGCCGCCGGCGGCGGCAAACGCCTTCGTCGTGTTCGGCGCCACCGGTGACCTCGCGGGCAAGATGATCGTGCCGGCGCTGATGCGCATCGTCGCGGGCACGCCTCCTCCCCGCATCGTCGCCGTCGGCAGCCGTGACGACGGCGCCGAGCAGCTGCGCGGACGGATGCGCGCGCAGGTCGTCGCGCACGACGCCTCGCTCGCTGCCGCATTCGACGCGTTCGCGCCGCGGATCGCGTTCGTCGGCGGCGACCTCGCGAGCGACCGGGTGTTCGCCGATGTCGCGAAGGCGCTCGGCAGTGCGCGCAACCCGGTGCATTACCTCGCGATACCTCCGTCGCTCTTCGAGCGCGCGCTCGACGGCCTCGTCGCGGCGGGCCTTGCGGGAGCGAAGCGTCCCGGCGCGCGCGTGGCGATCGAAAAGCCGTTCGGCCACGACCTCGCGTCGGCGCAGGCGCTCGAGGCGGCGGTCGCCCGCGCGCTCGATCCGTCCGCCGCCTGGCGGATCGACCATTTCCTCGCCAAGGATCCCGTGCGCGCGCTCGCCGACCTGCGCGCGCACGCGACGTTCGTCGACGCGCCGTGGCGTGCCGGCGCGCTCGCCGCGATCGAGATCACGATGGCCGAGGCGTTCGGCGTCGGCACGCGCGGCGCCTTTTACGAGCGCACCGGCGTGCTGCGCGACGTGTTCCAGAACCACCTGCTCGAGCTCGTCGCGATCGCGACGATGGACCCGTGCGCGCCGCGCGACGCCGAGGCGTTCGCGGCGGCGCGGATCGCCGCGCTGCGCGCGATCGCGCCGCTCGCGCCCGGCGACGTCGTCTACGGGCAGTACGACGGCTACCGCGACGAGCCCGACGTCGCGCGCGGCTCGGACGTGGCGACGTTCCTCGCCGTGCGGCTCGCGAGCCGCGCGCCGCGCGCGGCCGGCGTACCGATCGTCGTGCGCGCCGGCAAGTCGCTGGCGCTCACCGCGACGACGTTGACGCTGCACCTCGCCGGCGGCGATCGCATGGCGTTCAGGCTCGGGCCCGGCGACACGGGCATCGCCATCCGCGCCGCGCGCCTCGCGCCGCATACGCTCGCGCGGCGCATGCCGCTCGCGATCGTCGCCAAGACCGGCGACGACGAGGACCGCGATGCGTACGTGAACATCCTCGCCGCGCTGCGCGACGGAGACCATTCGGTCAGCGAGCGCGCCGAAGGCGTGTTCGCGGCGTGGCGGGTCGTCGAGCCCGTGCTCGCGGCGCCGATTCGCGTACACCGCTATGCGCGCGGTAGCATGGGACCCGCCGAGGCGGACCGGCTCTTGCCGCACGGCGTCCGCTGGCTCGACGCGATGACCGCTCCCGTGACGGACCCATGACCGATTCCTCGCCACCGCCCCCGTTGCCGCGGCGCGCGGCGCGCGTGACGCTGCCGGCCGGCACCACGCGCATCGACGACTACGCGATGATCGGCAACACGCACACCGCCGCGCTGGTGAGCCGCGACGGCTCGATCGACTGGTGCTGCCTGCCGCGCTTCGATTCGCCGGCGGCGTTCGCGGCACTGCTCGGCAATCCCGACCACGGCCGCTTCCGCATTTCGCCGCGCGGTCAGGTGCGTCGTTGTGCGCGGCGCTACCGGCCCGATTCGCTGGTGCTCGAGACCGAGCTCCACACCGCCGAGGGCACGGTGCGGCTCATCGATTTCATGGCGCTCGGCGACGCGCGCAGCGACATCGTGCGCATCGTCGCGGGCGTGCGCGGCGCGGTGCCGATGGCGGTCGACTTCCGCGTGCGCTTCGGCTACGGCGCGGTGATCCCGTGGGTCCGCCACTTCGGCCACACGCTCGTCGCCACCGGCGGCCCCGACACCGTCGAGCTGCGCACACCGGTGGATCTCGTCGGCGTCGACTACTCGACGCGCGCGCGCTTCACGGTACACGCGGGACAGCGCGTGCCGTTCGTGCTCACGTATTCGCACTCACACGCGCCGCGGCCGGTGCCGCTCGACGCCGAAGCGGCGCTGGAGTCGACGCAGGCGACGTGGCGCACGTTCGCCGCGCATGGCACGTACCGCGGCGAGAACGCCGACGTCGTCAACGACTCGCTGATGGTGCTGAAGGCGCTCACCTACGCTCCGACCGGCGGCATGGTCGCGGCGCCGACGACGTCGCTGCCCGAGCGGATCGGCAGCGTGCGCAACTGGGACTACCGCTTCTGCTGGCTGCGTGACGCGACGTTCACGCTCTATGCGCTGCTGCTCGCCGGCTATCGCGAGGAGGCGCGCGCCTGGCGCGAGTGGCTGTTGCGCGCCGCCGCCGGCCGCCCGCAGGACATGTGCGTGCTGTACGGCGTCGCCGGCGAGCGCCTGTTCGGCGAATCGGAGCTTGCGTGGCTGCCCGGCTACGCGCGCTCGGGGCCGGTGCGCATCGGCAACGCCGCCGCCACGCAGTTCCAGCTCGACATCTACGGGGAGGTGATCGACGCGCTCTACGTCGGCCGCGAGGCCGGCCTTGCGCAATACGACGACGCCTGGGAGTTCGAGCGCGCGCTGCTCGACTTCGTCGAGAGCCATTGGCGCGACCCCGACAACGGCATCTGGGAGATGCGCGGCGCGCCGCAGCACTTCACGCACTCGAAGGTGATGGCGTGGGTGGCGATGGACCGCGCGATCCGCACCGCCGAGAAGTTCGGGCTGCCCGGTGCGACCGCCCGCTGGCAGGCGGCGCGCGCGCGCATCCACAAGGATGTCTGCGAGCACGGCTTCAACGCGACGCGCGGCACGTTCGTCCAGCACTACGGCTCCGACGAGCTCGACGCGTCGCTTTTGCTCCTGCCGATCGTCGGGTTCCTGCCGCCGCACGACAAGCGCATCCGCGCCACCGTCGATGCGATTGCGCGCGAGCTCGTTCGCGACGGGTTCGTGATGCGCTACCGCAAGCATCCCTCGCCCGACGGCCTGCCGGCTGGCGAAGGCGCGTTCCTGCCCTGCTCGTTCTGGCTCGCCGATGCGCTCGCGCTCACCGGCCGCTGGCGCGAGGCCGAGCGCCTGTTCAAGCGACTGCTCGCGCTGCGCAACGACGTCGGCCTCCTCGCCGAGGAGTACGACCCGGTCAACAGGATGATGCTCGGCAACTTCCCGCAGGCGCTGACGCACGTGGCGCTCGTCAACACCGCACGCAACCTGGGGGCCACCAACGGGCCGGCGCAGCATCGCAGCCAGCACGCGACGAAGCGGCCGCCGGGCCCGGGCCGCGTGAGACGCAAGCGCTGAGGTGGGGCCGTCATACCCGCGAAAGCGGGAGTCCAGTTGTGACGTCGAGTCGAAGGCATCGGCGGATGCATCGCAGCCTGCGGCGCAACGGCACGACTGGATCCCCGCCTTCGCGGGGATGACGGCGACGACGCTACTTCATCTTGTCGAGGTCGATGTCCAGGCCGCCGGCGATCTTCTTCCAGCGCGCGAAGTCCTCGGCGAGGAAGCGCCCGAAGTCGGCCGGCGTGCCGGGCGCGGCCACATCGACGCCCATCGTCGCGAGCCGCTCGCGAACGTCCGGCGCGGCAAGGGTCTTGTTGACCTCGGCGTTGACCTTCGCGATCACGGCGTCGGGCGTGCCCTTCGGCACTGCGAGCCCGAACCATGTCTGCATGACGAGATCGGGATGGCCGAGCTCGACGACCGACGGCACGTTGGGGATGTGCGGATGACGCTTGGGATCGAGGATCGCCAGCGCCTTCAGCTTCCCGGCCTTGAGCTGCGGCTCGGCGAGGATGAGGCCGAGGCACATGAACTGCACGCGTCCCGTCAGGAGGTCGGCAATCGCGCTGGGCTGGCCCGGGTAGTTGATCATCGTCATCTCGATGCCGGTGTCGCGCTTGAACTGCTCGCTCGCGAGATGCACGACGGTGCCGTACGACGAGCCTGCGTACGACATCGTGCCGCGATGCGCCTTGGCGTAGGCGACGAACTCGTCGAGCGTGTTGACGGGCAGCGAGCTCGGCACGACGAACAGGAACGGGCTCGTGCCGATGAACGCGACTGGCGCGAAATCCTTCAGCGGGTCGTAGTGGATCGACGTCGGCCGCACGGCCGGCTGGATCGTCGTCGGCGGGCTCGCCGCGAGCCACGTGTAGCCGTCGGGCGCGGCGCGCGCCGCGAGGTCGGTGCCGATGTTGCCGCTGGCGCCGGTCTTGACCTCGATGACGATCGGCTGGCCGAGCGCGGGCGCGATGCGCTCGGCGACGAGGCGCGACACGACGTCGAGCTGGCCGCCCGCGGGGAACGGCACGATCCACTTGATCGGCTGGCTCGGCCAGTCGGCGGCGGCCGCGGGGTGACAGAAGGCGGCGAGCGCCAACGCAAGCAGGATCCGTTTCATCGTTCCTCCACTGTTGAATGCATTCATTGACGGCTGCGCGTTGTTCAGCGCTGCAGGAGTCCCCAGCGCGCGACGGTGCGCCGCTCGATGTTGGCGAACACGAGGCGGTCCATCGCCACCCACAGCACGCCGATCACGATCATGCCGAGGATGATCACCTCGACACGCTGCCACTGCACCGCCTCCATCGTCATGTAGCCGAGCCCGCTGCTGCCGGCGATCATTTCCGAGGCGACGAGCGCGCGCCACCCGTAGGCGAGCGATGTGCGCATGCCGAGCAGGATCTGCACCAGCGCGCCCGGCAGGATCAGGTTGGTGACGAGCCGCACGCCGCGGCCGCCGTGGCTGCGCACGGCGCGATGCAGGTCGAGCGGGATCGACTCGACGCCGAGCACCGTGTTGTAGAGCGCCGCGAAGAAGATCGTGTTGGCGATGACGAAGATCACCGAGCCGTTGCCGATGCCGAACCAGATGATGGTGAGCGGCACCCACGCGATGCCGGCGATCGCCTGCAGGAACGACAGCACCGGCCGCGCCATGTCGGCGACGTGGCGATTGAGCGCGATCGCGAGCCCTGCCGGAAT
>JAICUU010000383.1 GCA_025935675.1 Burkholderiales bacterium | reverse complement strand
TGGCGCGCCGAGCGCATCGCCCAGATCGAACGTGATGCCCTCGCCTGCCTCGGCGAGATGCGCGAGCGGCAGTCCCTTGACGCCGAGCTCGGGCACGATGATCGAGCCGGTCCAATGGCCGCTCGCGTCACGTGCGAGATCAACGACCATCGTAAGCGGCCGGCCGGGAATAGCAGCCGCGCCTTCCCAGCGGCCGGACGCGTCGAGCATGGTCGCATCTGCGCTGTTCCAGAGCGCGACCCCGATAAGGACGATGGATCGTCGCATCGATTCTCCCTTGCGGATGGCGGCCGCGGCTGCATGCGATGCACGCCGCCCAAGCACCGTTGCGAAGGCTACGGCGCATGGCACGAAATGCGAACGGTGTCGCGACCGGCCGCCACTATGCACGACAAGGCAACGCGGGCAGCGACCTGCTGGCGAACGGGTGAATCGACGTGGCGAGCCGCCGGACTACCAGCAGGTGTAGCCGCCGTCGGCGACGACGATGCTCCCCGTCAGCAGGCTCGCTGCATCGGACGCGAGGAAATGCACGACCGACGCGATCTCCTCGACCGTGCCCACGCGGCCCATCGGCGTCGCGTCCATCCACGTGTCGTACATCGCGCGGTTGGACTTCGCGAAGGCGGTCATCGGTGTATTGATGTAGGTCGGCGCGACCGCGTTCACGCGCACGCCGCGGCCCGCCCATTCGGCCGCGAGGCATTTGGTCAGGTGGTGAACCGCGGCCTTCGACGCGTTGTACGAGCTCTGGCCCTGCGGGCGGTTGACGATCAGGCCCGAGATCGAACCCACGTTGACGATCGAGCCGCGGCCGGCCGCGAGCATGTGGCGACCGAAGGCGCGGCAACACCAGAACGTACCGTTGACGTTGATGTCGACGACGTCGAGCCAGTCGTCATCGGACATGCTCTCCGCGGGATTCTGGCTGCGCGAGATGCCCGCATTGCATATGAGGACATCGATCGGATGGTCGCTCGCAGCGAGGCGATCGGCGATCGCGGTGACGGCCGCCGCATCGGTCACGTCGACGACGACCCCGTCCGCGGCGTAATTCCTCGCGGCGAGCGCCTGTCGGCCCGCTTCCGCGTCGCGCGGATCGCGCGTCGCGATGGTGACGTGTGCGCCGGCTTCCGCGAGCGCCTCGCAGATCGCGAGGCCTATGCCCTGGCCGCCCCCGGTGACGAGCGCGTTGCGTCCGGCGAGGCTCAGCTTTTCACGGTACATGCGCGACGATCCTCGGCAAAGCGGTCCGACAGGTTACACGACGCATGGGGCGCACCGAGCCCGGCGCCGATTCGATCACCGCGACTTTGACGAGAGGCGCTTCGGTCGTAGCATGTGACCCTTGGCCAACACGACGAGGCTGTTGCAATGGTTTCCTTCACGCGCCCCGAGCGTCCGGCCGTGCTCGCGAACGAGCGCCATGAGGAATGGCTGCTCGACGACGCGATCGACGACACGTTCCCGGCCAGCGACCCGGTCGCGATCGGGCAACCGGGCAGCATCGTCAACGTGCGCTACGCCGAGCAGGATTCCTCTCGGCGCGGCCGCGCGCGCGGCTCGAGCGCGCTCGCCCGCTGGTGGGTGCCCGTTTCGGTCGTCGCGTGCGCGCTGCTGCTGGTCCGTCAAGCCCGGCGGGATCGCGACACGCCGCGCTGACGCGACGGCCCTCCGCCGGAACGCTAGATCTGGTCGGCGAGCGTCAGCGTGAAGCGCCGGCTTTCGCCGCCGCGAAGGACGGCAACCGCGATCGCGGTGCCGGGCGGATCGCTGCGGAACCGGCGTCGGGTATCGGAAAGTTTCGCGGCCACGACCGGCTCGCCGTCGATCGCCGTGATGACGTCGCCGACCGCGATGCCTGCCCTCGCGGCCGCGCTGTCACGCGCGACGTCGAC
>JAICUU010000127.1 GCA_025935675.1 Burkholderiales bacterium | reverse complement strand
GTTCGACCAATCGCAAGTTTGTGCGCATGGCCTTGGGTGGTGTACGTGACGAGGCAGAGATCCGTGGTCACCGCCGGACCTACATCGGTTCGATGCCGGGGCGCCTGATTCAAAAGATGACCAAGGTCGGCGTGCGCAACCCGCTGTTCCTGCTCGACGAAGTCGACAAGATGGGCATGGACTTCCGCGGCGACCCGTCGTCGGCGCTGCTCGAGGTGCTCGATCCCGAGCAGAACTCGACGTTCACCGATCACTATGTCGAGGTGGAGTACGACCTGTCCGACGTGATGTTCGTCGCTACCGCGAACACGATGAACATCCCGGCGCCGCTGCTCGACCGGATGGAGGTGATCCGGCTGTCGGGCTATACCGAGGACGAGAAGATCGCGATCGCCAAGCAGTACCTGCTGCCGAAGCAGATGAAGGCGAACGGGCTCGCTGCCGAGGAGGTGCACGTCTCCGAGACGGCGCTGCGCGACATCGTGCGCTACTACACGCGCGAGTCGGGCGTGCGCAACCTCGAGCGCGACATCAGCAAGATCTGCCGCAAGGTCGTGAAGTCGCTGCTGCTCAAGGAAAGCGAGGGCAAGGCGCGCAAGGCGAAGGGCCCGGTCGAGGTGACGTCGAAGAACCTCGACAAGTACCTCGGCGTGCGGCGCTTCACGTACGGCATCGCCGAGAAGAAGAACCAGGTGGGCCAGGTCACCGGCCTCGCGTGGACCGAGGTGGGCGGCGATCTCCTGACGATCGAGGCGGTGTCGCTGCCCGGCAAGGGCAAGACCACGACGACCGGCAAGCTGGGCGACGTGATGAACGAGTCGATCGCCGCGGCGCTGTCGGTGGTGCGCTCGCGCGCGCGTCATCTCGGCATCGCGCCGGACTTCTACCAGAAGACCGACCTGCACATCCACCTGCCGGAAGGCGCGACACCCAAGGACGGTCCGTCCGCGGGCGCCGCGGTGACGACGGCGATGGTGTCGATCCTGACGGGCATCCCGGTGCGCTGCGACGTCGCGATGACGGGCGAGATCACGCTGCGCGGCGAAGTGCTGCCGATCGGCGGGCTGAAGGAGAAGCTCCTCGCCGCCGGTCGTGGCGGCGTCAAGACGGTGCTGATTCCCGAGGAAAACGTCAAGGATCTCGCCGAGGTGCCCGACGAGATCAAGAATCGCATCGACATCGAGCCGGTGCGCTGGATCGAGCAGGTGCTCGACTTCGCGCTCGAATCGAAGCCGGTGCCGAGCGTCGAAGACAAGGACAAGGCCGAGGCGCCGGTGCCGGCACCGGCCGCGGCCGGAGACG
Organism: Burkholderiales bacterium; assembly: GCA_025935675.1. Classification (GTDB taxonomy): domain Bacteria; phylum Pseudomonadota; class Gammaproteobacteria; order Burkholderiales; family Casimicrobiaceae; genus VBCG01. The sequence goes on along the minus strand of JAICUU010000127.1, from coordinate 8,530 downwards.
AACAGCCGACGTTGATCAAGCACTGACCGGAGCGAATCGCCTCGACCAGCGAGCGGCGCCGTCATGCGGCGCCGTTTTTTTCGCCGGTCCGCTCGTTGTCGGCGCGCCTTGACACCGGCTTTTCGCGGGCGCTATATAGATGCGCGCGCCGTCCGGCCCGCATCGTCCATCCCGGTTGCTTCATGTCCGCGCGTCGCGCCCGCGACGCGCTGCAAGGCGACTCCTTCAGCGAAAGGGGAACATCCGTGAACAAGAACGACCTGATCGACGCGATCGCGCGCCACGCGGACATCTCGAAGGCCGCCGCCGGGCGCGCGCTCGATGCGACGATGGATTCGATCAGCACGTCGCTCGCGCGCGGCGACATGGTGACGCTCGTCGGCTTCGGATCGTTCTACGTCGGCAAGCGCACCGCGCGCTCCGGCCGCAACCCGCGCACCGGCGCGGCCATCCGCATCGGCGCCGCCAAGGTGCCCAAGTTCCGCGCTGGAAAAGCGCTCAAGGATGCGCTAAACTAGCGCGCTTTGCCGAAGGTGCGCGGCGGCCGCCGGACGACACACCGGCCGCGAGCCTTGCAAGGGCCGGCGATCGCCGAGCCGGCTTCGCCCCGATGACAGCGGGTGCTTAGCTCAGCCGGTAGAGCGTCGCCCTTACAAGGCGAATGTCGGCGGTTCGAACCCGTCAGCACCCACCATTGATGCGCGGCGCCGCAGCACGGCGACGCGCGGCAGCAGCGGTGCGCCGAAGCCGGCGCACCGTCGCGAGGTCGCTCGCAACGGAGTGGTAGTTCAGTTGGTTAGAATACCGGCCTGTCACGCCGGGGGTCGCGGGTTCGAGTCCCGTCCACTCCGCCAACGCTTTTTGCCGGGGCGAACGCGAGTTCGCCCTTTTCGTTGAGCAAGACATGTTCGATTTCCTCGACAAGCACAAGCGCGCCGCGCAGGTCGTGCTCGGCATCATCGGCCTCACGTTCGTGTTCTTCGGCACGTACAGCTATTTCCAGCGCTCGGCGGGCGTGCCCGAGGTCGCGAGCGTCGGCGGCGACAAGATCACGCAGAACGAGTTCGACGAGCTGCTGCGCTCGCAGCAGGACCGGATGCGCGAGTCGCTCGGCGCCAACTACGACCCGGCGATGTTCGACAATCCCGAGATCCGCTACGCGCTCGTCGAGCAGCTCGTCAACCAGCGGCTGCTCGAGAACCAGGCGCGCGCCGACAAGCTGCGCGTCACCGACGCGCAGCTCCAGCAGTTCATCGCCGGGCTGCCGCCATTCCAGGACGACGGCAAGTTCTCGCCCGAGCGCTACAAGCTCGTGCTCGCCGGCCAGCAGATGTCGCCCGAGATGTTCGAGCAGAAGCTGCGCCGCGACCTGACGCTCGCGCCGCTGCAGGAGCCGATCGGCGCGGCCAACCTCGTCGCCACGTCGGCGGCAAAGCGCTACCTCGAGCTGCTCCGGGAAAAGCGCGAGGTCGCGGCGGCCAACATCGACGCCGCGCCGTTCGCGAAGGACGTTCGCGTCGACGACACGGCGATCAAGGACTTCTACGACAAGAACAAGGCCGCGCTCGCGACACCGGAGCAGGCGAAGATCGAGTACATCATCCTGTCGCCCGACACGCTCGCAGCGAAAGTGAGCGTCACACCCGAGGAGGTGAAGGCGCAGTACGACCAGAACATCGCGCAGTACGGCCAGCCGGAGGAGCGCTCGGCCGCGCACATCCTCGTCGCGGTGAAGCCCGACGCGAGCGACGCCGACAAGGCGGCGGCGAAGAAGAAGGCGGACGAACTCGCCGCGAAGGCGCGCGCGCACCCAGCCGATTTCGCGGCGCTCGCCAAGGCCAACTCCGACGATCCCGGTTCGGCGCAAGCCGGCGGCGACCTCGGCAGCTTCACCCATGACGCGATGGTCAAGCCGTTCGCCGACGCGGTATTTGCCGCGAAGACCGGCGACATCGTCGGCCCGGTGCTCACCGACTTCGGCTACCACGTCATCAAGGTCGGCGCGGTCAAGGCGGCACAGGCGAAGCCGTTCGACGAGGTGAAAGGCGAAATCGAGGCCGCGCTCAAGAAGACGAAGGCGCAGTCGCTCTTCGCCAACACGGCCGACAAGTTCCAGAACCTCGTCTACGAGCAGGCCGATTCGCTGGCGGGCGTCGGCAAGGCGCTCGGCGTCGACGTCACGACGACGCCGTCGTACGTGACACGCGCGCAGGTGCAGGCGATCGCCAACAACAACGCCAAGTTCGTCGCGGCGCTGTTCTCGCCCGAGTCGGTGCAGTCGAAGCACAACACCGACGCGATCGAGATCGGGCCCAGCATGATGATGGCCGGGCGCATCGTCGACTACAAGCCCTCGGCGGTGAAGCCGCTCGACGAGCTGAAGGACCAGATTCGCGCGGAAATCGTGCGCCGCGAGGCGACCGCGCTGGCGGTGAAGGCCGGCGCTGCGAAGCTCGCCGAGCTCATGTCCGGCAAGAGCGACCGCGGCGCGGGCGTCACGTTCGGCAAGCCGACCGAGGTGATGCGCACGCAGGCGAGCGCCGAATACCCGGCGCCCACGCTGCAGAAGATCTTCGCGGTCGACCCGAAGAAACTGCCCGGCTACGTCGGCGCCGAGAACGGGCGCGGCGGCTACACGATCGTGCGGGTGTCGAAGGTGATCGAGCCCGAGAAGCTCGACGATGCGCAGGTCAAGATGGCGGGCCAGCAGATGGGCCAGGAAATCGGCCGGGAGCTCCTCATGGCCTATCTCGCCGGGCTCAAGGCGCGCGCCGACGTCAAGATCAACCCGACCGCGCTCGAGAAGAAGGTCGAGCAGCAGCCTTAGCGGGCCGCGGCGCGTGAGCGGCGGTCAGGTCGACGGGCCGCCGCAGTAGGTCTTCTCGGCGGCGACCTGCTTGTCCATCTCCGCCGCCCGCTCGCTGTCGTTGAGCGTCACGCGCGCGCCGCTCGCGTCATAGCGGAACACCGCCTTGCCTTCGCGCATTTCCTTCAGCCGGCCGCGCACGGCGAGGCATAGGTCGCGCCTGCGCGTGTCGACCTCCTTGGCCTTCTCCACCTTGGCCGCGGCGTCGACCCGATCCTGCTGGCGCTTCTTGAGCTCGAGGTCCTTCTGCGCCATGTCCTTGACGGCGTTCGGGTTGGCCGGCGGCGGCGCCGGCCCGATCATCTCCGCCTTGACGTTGCCGGGCGGCGGCTGGTCCGAATAGACGACGTGGCCGCTGGCGTCGGTCCACTTGTAGGTCGTGGCGAGCGCCGGCCACGCGACGAGCGCCGCCGCGGCGAGCGCGCAGGCGCCAACGACCCGCGGGACGCGGCGGCGCGGCGGGGCAATGGCGAATTCATCAAGCATGGCGAGAATGAAGCAAGCGACGGGCCACGGTACCCTATGCCGTCGTCATACGTCAACGCGCCGGGTACCGGCATGGCCCGCTGGACTGCCGCCGTCGTTGCATTTGCGCACATCGGCGAGCGGCGTGGTGCCCGTGAGCCGCTCTCTCGCCCGGCGGACGGGGCGCCCACCCGCGCGGTCTGGCCGGGCTTCGCAACTTGACATTCGGTAATATTTCCATAAAACTGGAAACGTGGAGGCGACGAGCGTCGCCGGTGACTCGCGGTGACACGCGCTCCGATCGAATGTTGCGGCACCCAGCCGCGCGGGAGGCACGATGAAACGATTCCATGTCCACGTCGGCGTCACCGATCTCGACGCCAGCATCCGCTTTTACTCGAGCCTTTTCGGCGTTCCGCCTGCGGTTCACAAGCCCGACTACGCGAAATGGATGATCGACGAGCCGCGCGTCAACTTCGCGATCTCGACCGGCAACCACGTTGGAGTCAGCCACCTGGGGCTCGAAGGCGATTCGGCCGACGAGCTGGCGGCGATCAGGCAGCGATTCGCGGCCGCCGATCCGCGCATCGAGGACGAGCCGAACGCGGCCTGCTGCCATGCGCGCTCCGACAAGCATTGGGCCACCGATCCGCAAGGCATCCGCTGGGAAGGCTTTCACTCCAGGGGCCTGCTCGAGGACGAGCCCGGCGCGCGCGTGCCGATGCAAAGTGGTGCCTCGTGCTGCTCGTCGACTGGCTCGCCGGCGGTGTCGGCAGGCGAGCCGACGCCGCGCTGCTGCCGGTGAAGCGATGAAAGCCGCTCAGGCGGTCATCGCGCTCGCAGCGCTCGCGCAGGACACGCGGCTCGCGATCTACCGGCTGCTGGTGCAGGCGGGCGACGGCGGCAAGTCGGCCGGCGCGATCGCCGAACGCCTCGGATTGCCCGGCGCGACGCTGTCGTTCCACCTGAAGGAACTCGCGCACGCGGGCCTGATCGACGCGCGGCAGCACGGGCGCTTCATCTTCTACTCGGCCAACTATGCGCGGATGAACGGCCTCATCGACTACCTCACCGAGAACTGCTGCGAGGGCGAGGGCTGCGTGACCCGCGGATGCGATCCCGCGGCGAAGCCGCCGCGCAAGGCGATCGCATGAGCGCAAGCCTCCAAGTTGTTGAAACGAGTGGCGTAAATCTGCGATTGGTGTAGAATCGATTTTTGCGCATAAGGAAAACTCATATGCGTGTCGTCCGCAAAGCGCTCACTTTCGACGACGTCCTGCTCGTCCCCGCACATTCCTCCGTCGTCCCCCGGGACGTCGACTTAGCAACCCAGCTCACCCGGTCCATCCGCCTCAACGTGCCGCTCCTGTCGGCGGCGATGGACACGGTCACCGACTCGCGCCTCGCGATCGCGATCGCCCAGGAGGGCGGGCTCGGCATCGTGCACAAGAACATGACGCCGGCGCGCCAGGCGGCCGAGGTCGCCAAGGTGAAGCGCTTCGAGAGCGGCGTCGTCAAGGACCCGATCACGATCCCGCCGACGATGAGCGTCCGCGATGTCGTCGCGCTCACGCGCGCGCATCGCATCTCGGGCTTGCCCGTCGTCGACGGCGGCCGCGTCGTCGGCATCGTCACCAATCGCGACCTGCGCTTCGAGACGCAGCTCGACCAGCCGGTGTCGGCGATCATGACGCCCGCCGAGCGGCTCGTCACCGTCCCCGAGGGCACCGACCTCGACGACGCCAAGGCGCTGATGCACCGTCATCGCCTCGAGCGCGTGCTGGTGATCAACGGCGAGCACGAGCTGCGCGGCCTCATCACGGTCAAGGACATCCAGAAGGCGACCGAGCATCCGCTTGCGTGCAAGGACACGCAGGGTCGCCTGCGCGTTGGCGCGGCGGTCGGCACCGGCGCCGACACCGACGAGCGCGTCGAGCTGCTCGTCGCCGCCGGCGTCGACGTGCTGGTCGTCGACACGTCGCACGGCCATTCGCAGGGCGTGCTCGACCGTGTCGCATCGATCAAGAAGCGCTACCCGGCGCTGCAGGTCGTCGGCGGCAACATCGCCACGGCCGGTGGCGCCGCGGCGCTCGCCGATCATGGCGCCGACGCCGTGAAGGTCGGCATCGGGCCGGGCTCGATCTGCACGACGCGCATCGTCGCGGGCGTCGGCGTGCCGCAGATCGCGGCGATCCAGTTCGCGCTCGACGGCGCCGCGAAAGCGGGCGTGCCGCTGATCGCCGACGGCGGCATCCGCTTTTCGGGCGACATCGGCAAGGCGATCGCCGCCGGCGCGTCGTGCGTGATGATGGGCAGCCTGTTCGCCGGCACCGAGGAGTCGCCCGGCGACATCGAGCTCTACCAGGGCCGCTCGTACAAGAGCTACCGCGGCATGGGCTCGCTCGGCGCGATGCAGCAGGGCAGCTCCGACCGCTATTTCCAGGACGCCGAGGGCGAGGGCGCCGCCGAGAAGCTCGTCCCCGAGGGCATCGAGGGCCGCGTGCCGTACAAGGGAACGCTGGCCGCGGTGATCCACCAGCTGATGGGCGGGCTCCGCGCGGCGATGGGCTACTGCGGCTGCGCGACGATCGAAGCGCTGCGCACTCGCGCCGAGTTCGTCGAGATCACGACGGCTGGCGTGCGCGAATCGCACGTGCACGACGTCACGATCGTCAAGGAAGCGCCCAACTACCGCGCGGAGTGACCCGGCCGATGGCGCCATCGCACGACCGGATCCTGATCCTCGACTTCGGCTCGCAGGTCACGCAGCTCATCGCGCGGCGGCTGCGCGAGACCGAGGTCTACTGCGAGATCCATCCGCACGACGTCGCGGACGATTTCGTGCGCGCGTTCGCGCCGCGCGGCATCATCCTCTCCGGCAGTCACCTGAGCGCGTACGAGGAGGGCGCCGGCCGTGCGCCGCAGGCGGCGTTCGAGCTCGGCGTGCCGGTGCTCGGCATCTGCTACGGCATGCAGACGATGGCGATGCAGCTCGGCGGCCGCGTGGAGGCAGGCAAGCTGCGCGAGTTCGGGTACGCCGAGATGCGCGCGCGCGGGCACTCACGCCTGTTCGAGGGCATCGAGGATCGCCGCAACGCCGAGGGCCACGGGCTCCTCGACGTGTGGATGAGCCATGGCGACAAGGTGACCGAGCTGCCGCCGGGCTTCGCGCTGATCGGCAGCTCGACCGCGTGCCCGGTCGCGGCGATGGCCGACGAAGCGCGGCGCTTCTACGCGGTGCAGTTCCATCCCGAGGTCACGCACACGTCTCAGGGCGCCGCGATCCTCGCGCGCTTCGCGCACGACATTTGCGGCTGCGGCCACGACTGGAACATGCGCGACTACGTCGGCGAGGCGGTGGCGCGCATCCGCGCCGATGTCGGCGCAGACGCGGTGCTGCTCGGGCTCTCCGGCGGGGTCGACTCGTCGGTCGCCGCGGCGCTGATCCACAAGGCGATCGGCGACCAGCTGACCTGCGTGTTCGTCGACCACGGCCTCCTGCGCCAGAACGAGGCGACCGAGGTGATGGATACGTTCGCGCGCAATCTCGGCGTGCGCGTGGTTCACGTCGACGCCTCCGCCGAGTTCATGGCGGCGCTCGACGGGGTCGACGATCCCGAGGCCAAGCGCAAGATCATCGGCAGGCACTTCGTCGACGTGTTCGAGCGCGAGGCGGCCAAGCTGCGCGACGTGCGCTGGCTCGCGCAGGGCACGATCTATCCGGACGTCATCGAGAGCGCTGCGGTGAAGAGCAACAAGGCGCGCACGATCAAGTCGCATCACAACGTCGGCGGGCTGCCCGAGACGCTGAAGTTGAAGCTCCTCGAGCCGCTGCGCGAGCTCTTCAAGGACGAAGTGCGCAAGCTCGGCCTCGAGCTCGGCCTGCCGCGGGCGATGGTGTTCCGCCATCCGTTCCCGGGGCCCGGGCTTGGCGTGCGCATCCTCGGTGCCGTGACGCGCCAAGCCGCGGGCATCCTGCGCCACGCCGACGCGATCTTCATCGAGGAGCTGCGCGCCGCGCATCACGAAGGCATGTCGTGGTACGACCGAACGTCGCAGGCGTTCGCCGTGTTCCTGCCGGTGCGCTCGGTGGGCGTGATGGGGGACGGCCGCACTTACGAGAACGCCGTCGCGCTGCGCTGCGTGGAAACGACCGACTTCATGACGGCGCGCTGGGCGCCGCTGCCGCACGATCTCCTCGCGCGGATCAGCAACCGCATCACCAACGAGGTGCGCGGCGTCAACCGCGTCGTTTACGACATCTCGAGCAAGCCGCCCGCGACGATCGAGTGGGAGTGAGCCACTTGAAGCGGTGACGCACAACGGGGTCCTGCATCGTTCCGCTATGCTGTCGGAGGCGGAAAGCGGGGCGCTCGTCGATGGCGCGGCCCGCCTCGTGGTCGGATACCTCAAGGGCGCGTGACGGCATGGCCGGGAGCGGAGCAACGATGAAGCGGGGATACGGCGCGACGCAGATCGCGCTCCACTGGCTGGTCGCGATTCTCGTGACCTTCAACTATTTCTACAGCGACGGCATGGGCCGCGCGCTGGCGGCAAAGGCGAAGGGCATCGCGACTCCGCCGATCGCGATCGAGCCGCTCGTTCACGTGTGGGTCGGCTTGACGGTGCTTGCGCTTGTCGTCCTGCGTCTCATGCTGCGCAAGCTCTACGGCGTGCCCGCGATGCCGGGCAGCGGATGGCTGTACACCGCCGCGACCTGGGGCCATTGCCTGCTCTACCTGCTGCTGGTGCTGGTCCCGTCGCTCGGCCTCGTTGCATGGCTCGGCGCGATACGCGCCGTCGGCAGCGTCCACCAGGTCGTGGCGAACCTGCTGGTCATCGCGGCTGGCGTGCACGCGCTCATGGCGCTCTTTCACCAGTACGTGATCAGGGACGGTCTCCTCGTGCGCATGCTGCGGCCGAAGTAGTCGCCGATGCGTACCGGCTCGGCCCGGGCTGCCCGGGAGACGCTGGCGGTCAGCGAGCCGTATCGAGGGCCCTTCCGGCAAATGCAACGTGCCACCCGCCGCGTCGCGTGCCCGGACCATGGGGCATGCTAGATTGCGTCCCCTGTCGGCCTACGCCCATGAGCTCGCCCGCCCCGAAATCCTCGCCGCGTGCCGAGGCGCCAGCGCCGCGCGTCGAGCGCCTCGACCCCGTGGGCGCCGCGAAGCGTCTCGCCGCGCTGTGCGCGCTGAC
>JAICUU010000294.1 GCA_025935675.1 Burkholderiales bacterium | reverse complement strand
GATGCGCCAGGACCAGATGTCCGAGCGCTTCGTGCGCCACGTGTTCATGCATCTCCTCAACGGCCTGCGCGAGGTGCATACGCACAAGCTCTTGCACCTCGACATCAAGCCCGCGAACATTTATCTCCGCACCGACGGCACGCCGGTGCTGCTCGACTTCGGTGCCGCGCGCCAGACGCTCACCAACACGCGCCCGAAGCTCGCGCCGATGTACACGCCGGGCTTCGCCGCACCCGAGCAATACCGCGATCCCGATCGCCTCGGCCCGTGGACCGACGTCTACGGCGCCGGCGCCAGCATGTTCGCGTGCCTCGCCGCGTTCGCGCCGCAGGCGGCGGACGCCCGCGTTCAGGAAGACCATCTCGTGTCGGCCAAGAAGATCTGGGCCGGCCAGTATTCGGACAACGTCCTCGAAGTGATCGACTGGTGCCTGCGCCTCGATCCGCTGGAGCGTCCGCAGTCGGTGTTCGCCTTGCAGAAGGCGATCCGCGACATCCCGACCCGCAAGCGCAAGCTGACGCTGCTCGGGAACCTGAAGCGCGTGCTGTTCTCCGAAATCGGCGCCTGATCCCGTCCGCGCCTGCCACTGGCCGCCGCCGCGACCCGTAGCCCCAGAGCGTCCGCACCGCATGCGCTTCACGATCTTCCAGGAATCGCGCAAGGGCTCGCGCAAGGTCAACCAGGACCGCATCGCGTACACCTATGGCCGCGACACGCTCCTGATGGTGATCTGCGACGGCATGGGCGGCCACGCCGGCGGCGAGATTGCCGCGCAGATCTGCGTGCGGCTCTTCATCGAGCGCTTCCAGCAGGAGGCGAAGCCGGTCCTCAAGAACCCGCTCAAGTTCCTGCAGGACACGATGGTGCGCGCGCATGCAGCACTCGGCTCGTACGCCAACCAGTTCTCGATGCTCGAGACGCCGCGCACCACCTGCGTCGCGGTGATCGTGCAGGCCAACCACGCTTACTGGGCGCACGTCGGCGATTCGCGCTTCTACCTGTTCCGGCAAGGCGGGCTGATCGCGTCGACGAAGGATCATTCCAAGGTGCAATACCTCGTCGACCAGGGCCTGATCGGCCCGCACGAGGTGATCACGCATCCCGATCGCAACAAGATCTTCAGCTGCCTGGGCGGCCTCGTCGACCCGATCATCGACCTGTCGAAGCGCACGCCGCTGCGCAACGGCGATGTCATGGTGATGTGCACCGACGGCCTGTGGGCGACGATGCCGCACGGCGAGATGGCGACGTGGCTTACGTCGACACCGATCCTCAAGACCGCGCCGCAGATGATGCGCGAGGCGGAGAAGCGCGGCGGCCCCGACGGCGACAACCTGTCGGCGGTGATCGTGCGCTGGGGCCCCGAGACGCTGACCGACGAGATCGCCACGACCACCACCACCGACTCGCTCAACCTCGGCGATTTCCACACGGCGATCGACAAGACGGTGACGCTGACCGACCGCAAGGGCACGCAGCGCGACCTCACCGACGACGAGATCGAGCGCGCGATCGAAGAGATCCAATCGACGATCCACAAGTACCGCAAATAGCCTCTCGCGCGGCTCATCATTCGCGGGGATGTCGGCACATTTTCCGTCATTCCCGCGCATGCGGGAATCCAGCCATGACGCGTCGACGGAACGCGCCGTCCCGCAACCGCGAAGCCAAGACTGGATCCCCGCTTTCGCGGGGATGACGGCAATGTCGTCTTGACGCCGCGTATCCCCGTCATCAAAATCCGTGCACTGGCCACGTCGCGCTGTTCTCCGGTTCCTCACTCCTGATTCCTGAATGCGTCACCTCATCCTCGACACCGAAACCACCGGCCTCGATCCCAAGCAAGGCCATCGAATCATCGAAGTCGCGGTGCTCGAGCTCGTCGACCGGCGTCCCACCGGGCGCCACCTGCACTTCCGCTGCGATCCCGAGCGCGAGATCGACGCCGGCGCCACCGAGGTGCACGGCATCACCTGGGACGACCTGCGCGGCCAGCCGACGTTCGGCGCGCAAGTGCAGGCGTTCGTCGAGTTCGCGCGCGGCGCCGAATGGGTGATCCACAACGCGCCGTTCGACGTCGCGTTCCTCGACGCCGAGTTCGAGCGGATCGGCTTGCCCACCTGCGCGTCGGTCGCCGAGCGCGTCACCGATACGCTCGCGCTCGCCCGCGAGCTCTTTCCCGGCAAGCGCAACAGCCTCGACGCGCTGTGCGAGCGCTACGGCGTCGACAACACGCGGCGCACGCTGCACGGCGCGCTGCTCGACGCCGAGCTCCTCTCGGAGGTCTGGCTCGCGCTCACGCGCGGCCAGGAGTCGCTCGCGATCGATCGCGCGACGCCCGCGCCGGCGCGTGCCGCGGCGCGCGAGGCCGGGGCGATCGACGTGTCGCGCCTTGCCGTCACGCTCGTGTCGGCTGAGGAGCGCGCCGCGCACGAGGCCTACCTCGCGGCGCTCGATCGCGAGACGCGCGGCCACTGCATCTGGCTCGCGCTGGCGCGCGCCGAGCCGGCCGCCGCCTGATCCTCGCGGCGCTGCCGCGACCCCGGTCGAGGGTCGTGGCGCGCACGCCGCGCCGTCCCCAGTCCGGCGCGGCGACGAACGCAGCGATTCGCGGCACGAGCGACGCCCGCGCGCTGCGTTGGCAGGCTAGAATCCGCGGCGCCTTCATTCGTTCATCCGGGGAGCTCGCGATGTCGTCGTTCGCCGTGCCATTGCGCCAGATCGTCCTGTGCATCGCCGTTTCGTCGCTGGCTGCCGGCAGCGCGCTCGCGCAGATGCCGAAGCTGTTCACCGCGGGATCGGGTCCCGACGAGCTGTGGGACGTCACGATGAAGATGGAAATGCCGGGCATGCCGATGGCGATGCCGCCGCGCACGAGCCAGGTCTGCAAGAAGAAGGCGGCGGGCAACGAGGCGCTGATGAAGGGCGATCCCAATTGCCGGATGTCGAACGTCCGCACCGCCGGCAACAAGACGTCGTTCGTGTTCACCTGCACCGGCGAGCACGCGATGACGGGCGAGGGCGAGATCACTGCCACCGGCGACACGTTCGACAGCCGGATGCACCTCAAGAGCACCGCGAAGGGCCAGGAATTCGAGATGACGCAGACGTCGACCGGCAAGCGCGTCGGCCAATGCACCGACACGTCGCAGCAGGCGATCGCGGAAATCAAGGCCCAGGCCGAAGGCAACAAGGCGCAGGCCTGCGCAGAGATGATGGCGCGCCTCGAGCCCGAGGGCTTCATCGGCGCGCAGGCGCCGTGCGCGACGAGCCGCAAGGCGTATTGCGACAAGGTCGCGTCGATCGCGTCGACCGGCCGCACGCCGGCCGGCTACCGCGCCGCCACCGGCCAGGCGCCTGCGCAAACGCTGGAGCGCGCGTTCGCCGCCTGCGGCCAGGATTACGCCGCGATGCGCCAGGGCGCGTGCGCGGCGGGCGTCGCGTC
>JAICUU010000313.1 GCA_025935675.1 Burkholderiales bacterium | reverse complement strand
TTTTTTACATAATATAAATTATGCGAAGTAACGGGACCGGCAACCCGCCGCCGCACTATCGCCAGGCGCTCGACCTCTACCTGGCCGGCCGGCTGCGCGACACCATGAACGCCTGCCTCGCGAGGCTGCAATTCGCTGCGGAACCCGACGCGCCGACCGTTGCGTTGCTCGCGCACGTGTTGCTGGATTCAGGGCATGTCGTCGACGCGGCCCGCGAGTTCGCGCGCGCCGCATCGCTGGACGCCCGCAATGCCGACGCGTGGCTCGGCCTCGCGCAATGCCAGCTCGCGATGTCGGATCGTGCCTCGGCTTTGCAGTCGATCGATAAAGCCTTGTCGATCAGTCCTATGAACGCTGAAGTTCATGCTCTTTCTGCGGGATTGGCGCTGCGCGCCGGCGACGGTGCCGGTGCGGTCGTGCTGGCGCAGCGCGCAACCGCGCTGGCACCCGGGCTCGCCTCGGGCTGGTTCAACCTCGCCCTCGCCCTGCAGGACCAGGCGCGCGGCGACGATGCCGTCCACGCCGCCCGCAAGGCGCTGGCACTCGCGCCGGACGACCTGCGTGCCGCCGGCTTGGCCGCCGAGCTCGAGGCCGCCGGCGGCGACCTGGCGGCCGCGCGCGCCACGCTCGACCGGGCGCTCGCGAAGCATCCCAACAGCGTCGCGCTGTGGACGGTGAAGGCCTGGGTCGCCGGCCGCGCGCGCGACCTCGCGTCCGAGATCGACGCCCACGCGCACGTGCTGGCGATCGAGCCCGGCAACGCCGCGGCGCTGTCGCAGCTCGTGTTCGCGAAGAAGTCGGCCCTCGACTGGGACGGCCTCGCCGAGCTGCAGCAGCGCTTCCGTGGCGGCGTCGCCGCCAAGGCCGCGCACCTCACGCCGTTCTCGTTCCTGTCCGATCCGTCGACGCGCGGCGAGCAGCGGCTGTGCGCCGCCACGTGGTCCGAGGGCTTCGCGGCGCGCGATGGCGCGCCGCCGCCGGTCGTGGCGAGCGCGCATGCCGGTCGGCGCCTGCGGATCGGCTACCTGTCGGGCGACTTCTACCAGCACCCGACCGCGGTCCTTCTGGCGGGCGTGCTCGAGGCGCACGACCGCGCGCGCGTCGAGGTGTTCGCCTACTCCACCGGCCCCGACGACGGCAGCGCGATGCGCGCGCGGATCGTCGCCGGCGTCGAGCACTTCGTCGACATCGATCCGCGCCGTGATACCGAATCCGCGGCCCGCATCCGCGCCGACGCGCTCGACGTGCTGATCGACCTCAAGGGCCACACCGAAGGCGCGGCCACGGCCGTGCTGGCGCGGCGGCCGGCACCGGTGCAGGCGCACTGGATCGGCTATCCCGGCACGCTCGCGGCGCCCTTCGTCAACTATCTCTTCACGGATCGCGTCGTCGTGCCCGACGAGCACGCGTCGAGCTACGCCGAAGCGCTGGTGCGCCTCCCCCACTCCTATCAGCCCAACGACCGCTCGCGCGTCGCGTCGCCGGCGCCGGCGCGCGCCGACCTCGGCCTCGCCAGTGACGCCGTCGTGCTGGCGAGCCTCGTCGCGCCGTGGAAGCTCAACGCCGCCGTGTTCGATGCGTGGGCGCGCATTCTCGCCGCGGCGCCGGACACCCTCCTCTGGCTCCTCGCGCGCGACGACGCCGATCCTGCGATCGAGCGCGCACGCCGTGCGTTCGCCGCGCGTGGCGTGCTGCCCGAGCGCGTCGTGTTCGCGACGCGACGCCGGCCCGACGACTACCTCGCGCTGTACTCGCACGTCGACATCGCGCTCGACACCTGGCCGTACGGCGCGCACACCACCGCCGCCGACGCGTTGTGGATGGGCAGCCCCCTCGTCACGTGGCCCGGCGAGAGCTTCGCATCGCGCGTAGCGGCGAGCGTCGTCATCGCCGCGGGCGTGCCGGAGCTCGTTGCAGTCGATGTCGAGGGCTACGTCGCGCTCGCCACGGATCTAGCGTGTAACGCGTCGCGGCGCGCGGCACTGCGCGATCGCCTGCTGCGGGCCCGCACGACGAGCCCGCTGTACGACGCGGCGGCGATGGCGCGCGCGATCGAGTCGGCGTGCGCGACGATGGCGGCGCAGGCCGCGGCGGGTGTGCGTCGCGGCTTCGACGTCGGCGCCTGACACGCGGTTTGCCGCTCAGCCGGCGAGCAGTCCCTCGGCCGCGATCTCGTCGGTGATCAGCACGCTCGCCGACGTGGCTTTCAGCACCGCGCGGATCGCACGGACCTTGCGACGGCCGCCGGCCGCGATCGCGATGCGCGGCACGCGCGCGAGATCCTCGAGCGGAATCGCGACGACGCGGCGGCTGACCGGATGGTCGACGATGCGGCCGTCGGCGTCGATGAACTGGCATAGCACCTCGCCCACCGCGCCGGCCGCCTCGAGGCTCGCCGCCTGCGAGCGCGGCAAGAGTCCCTCGCGGAACAGCGTCGATTCCTCGCTGACGTCGCCGACGCTGACGATGGCGAGGTCGGCGCGGCGCGCGCGCTCGAGGAGGTCGTGCAGCGCAGGCTCCGCCCACAGCGCATCGCGCGTCGCCTCGCTGGCGACGAACGCTGGCGCGGTCAGCTGGTAGCAATCGGCGGACAGCGCGTCGGCGACGCGGCGCGCGACCGCCGACGGGTTGATCGCGCGCGAATGCGTCATCCCGCCCATCAGCGAGATCACCGCGAAGTGCCCGAACGTGCGCGGCGCCAGCGACTTCAAGCACATGCTGAGCGTCGCGCCCCAGCCGATGCCGAGCGCCATGCCGTCGCGCACCTCGTCGGACAGCCACGCGCCAACCGCGTGGCCGACGACGACCGGCACCGCGTCCTCGTCGATCGGCGACGGCACGACGATCGCCGCGTCGAGGCCGAGCTTGTCGACGAGACGCCGCTCGAGCGCCAGCTGGGCGCTGCCGCGAGCCTCGATGCCGATGCGCACGATCCCACCGTCGCGCGCGGCGGCGAGCAGCCGGATCACCTTGGCGCGCGACAGGCCCATCGCGCGCGCGATCGCTTCCTGCGTCAGCCCCTCGATGTAATAGAGCCACGCGGCGCGCACCGCGAGATCGGCGCCCGGATTGTGCTCGGGGACGGTGGCGTCCTCGCT
>JAICUU010000124.1 GCA_025935675.1 Burkholderiales bacterium | reverse complement strand
CCCGCCCGCCCGATCCCCACCCGCGCCCGATCGAACGCCCACAGGCGGGCGGCGACGAAGGCAATTTCGGCGACCACCGGTACGAGGATCCCGAAGACGGCCGCTTCGACCCATATGGCGACCATGCGACCGATCGGGGCCAGGGCGCCGGGCGGCACGATTCGCGCTTCGAGCGCGGACCGCAGGGCGGAAGTGCACGGTACGTGACGGGTTACGAAGACGGGCCCTCTGGCTGGGTCGACGAGCGTGAACTGCGTCGACCGGCCTACGCTGGCGCACAAGGCTACGGCGGCGAGCCGGCATCGTCATGGCCGCAACGCCTCGGGGGTGCGCGGACGTGGGAGCGTCGCTTCGACGCGGGCGAGGGCGCCGACCCCTATGGCGATCGACGCGCGAGCAGCGGGTATGGCCACCGGGACCCGTACGACATCGTCGGCGAGAACGGCGGGCCGCGCCGTGGTCCCTTGCGTAAGTACGGCGATGCCACCGGAGCCGGCATGAGCCCGTATGGCGGCGAAAGCGGCCGCGTGCCGGACTACGGTGGCGCGCCCCGTGGCGGCACGCTCGCGCCACCGGTGCGAGGCGCGCGCGGCCCGAAGGGCTGGACGCGCTCCGACGAGCGAATACGCGATGACATCTGCGGGCAGCTCTACGACGACGCGCGAATCGACTCGAGCGAGGTCACCGTCGACGTCGAGCAAGGCAAGGTCGTGCTGCAAGGCAGCGTCGAGGCGCGCTTCATGAAGCACGCCATCGAGGACCTCGTCGACCGCTGCCCAGGCGTCAAGGACATCGACAATCGCATTCGCGTCGAGCGCCACGGCACGCGAGGCTCGTCGGCGGAGGAGGGGACCTCGTCCGGCGGCACGGGCCGCGGAGGCGACAGCGAGGGCACCTCGCCGACCGCCACCCGAGAAAAGCGCTGATCAGGCGGAGCGGCGTGCACGCGGGGCGTCGGGGTGCCGACCCGCGTTCCGCCCGACGCCCCGCGCGCTCAGGATTTCTTCTGCTTCGGGACCTTGGCGCCTTTTTCGCGCGCCTCGTTGAGGCCGATGGCGATTGCCTGCTTGCGGCTCGTCACCTTCTTGCCGGAGCCGCTGCGCAGCGTACCGCGCTTGCGCTCATGCATCGCCTTCTTCACCTTCTTTTGCGCGGTCGTGCGCTTGCGCCCGGACGACTTCTTGGACGCGCGCTTGGCGGTGCTCTTGCGCCCCGCGGACTTGCGCGTCCCCGACTTGCGGGCTGTCGACTTGCGCGCGCTGGATTTGTGCGCCGTTGACGTGCGACCCGTCGACTTGCCCGCCGTGGACTTCCGCCTTGTCGATTTGCGGGTCGCCGACTTGCGGGCGGACGATTTCTTGCGCGTACTTTTCCTGCCTTCTGCCATGGTGCGCTCCTCGATGAACACCGCGTCACCCTAGGCCGCTCGATCGCGATTGTCGATCGGACGAGCCCCCGGACGGCGGTGGGAGGACCACCGACGAGCCGGATCGGCGGCACCCTGGTTCGCGAAGCGCCAAACGCCCGTTCGCGACGCACGCCGTGTTGCGCTGACCGCGCAATCGGTGCTTCTCCGATAGCAACGCGCACGCGCCGCACCGAAGATGGCACGTCCTCAACCCGCATCAGGAGCATTGGCCATGCCGTCGACCCGTCCGAGCTCATCCACCCGCAGCACGCGAACCACACGCAGCACGCGCCGCAGCGCGGCGCCGGCTGACGCCTTCGCGATGCTCAAGTCCGACCACAAGAAGGTCAAGGGGCTTTTCAACCAGTTCAAGAAGGCGAAGAAGCAGGACGCCGGCGACGCGGCGAAATCCGCGCTCGTCGCGCAGATCTGCACGGAGCTGCGCGTCCATACGCAGATCGAGGAAGAAATTTTCTACCCGGCGCTGCGTGAGCAGATGGACGACCAGGACATCATGGACGAGGCGCTCGTCGAGCACGCCGGCGCCAAGGATCTGATCGCGCAGCTCGAGGGCATGTCGCCCGGCGACGACCTCTACGACGCCAAGGTGACAGTCCTCGGCGAGGAGGTCGACCACCACGTCAAGGAAGAGGAAGGCGCGATGTTCCGCAAGGCGAAGCGCGCGAAGGTCGACACCGTGCGACTCGGCGAGGAAATGCAGGCGCGCAAGGCCGAGCTGATGCCGGAGGCGCGACCGCCGGCCGGCAACGGCTCGCGGATGCGCTCGCCGCGACACTGAAAAGGCACGATGGGGAAGCGGCCCGGCGCGTCAGCCCGCCGGGGACGTCTCGATCCGCGGGTCGAAGCGGCGGATCGTTGCCAGCGCGTCGCGCTGGCGGGCGGCCGTCTGCGCGGCCACGCAGTTGGCGGGAATCCAGATCTCGAACTTGCGCATCGAAGCGGCCAGCGCGAGCAGCAATGCCGCCCTGCTCCGCCCCCGCGCCGTCGCCCGCGAACCTTGCCGCATCACGATGTCGACGCGTCGCGCGCTGCGCCGCACGCTATGTCCATCCCCGCACCCGCTCGTGCGACAGCCATCGGTTGACCAGCGCGAGACCGCCGACGAGATAGGCGAGGCCGCCCGGCACCCACATGATGAGCCCGCCGAGCTGCTGGTCCTCGAGGGCCGTCAAGCCAAGCACGCGATCGTTGCCCGACGCGTACCAGGCGACTGGCGCGAACGTCAGCAGCGCGCCGAGCGCACTCGTGTGCAGCATCGTCGTGAACAGCGACGCCATCGACCCCGCGGACGCGGCGCGCTCGCGGCCCGTGAGCACGCTCGACCAGTAGATGATCGCGGTGCCGAAGAAGCAGGCGTGCTGCGCGAGATGCAGGCAGGGATGCGCAAGCGCCGCGCGGAACAGCGGCGGGATGTGCCAGCCCCAAAGCGCGATCGCATGCAGCGCCCAGGCGGCGAGCGATCCGCCGAGCGTCGCGGACAGCGCGCGCATCGCGCGCGACCGCGACCAGCGCAGGCTCGCCGGGCCGAAGCCCGCGCGCAGCGCCCACGTCCACGCCTCGAGCGGCCGGCCGAGCACGATCAGCGGCGCGGCGACCACCATCATCGCTTCGTGCTGCACCATGTGCAGCGCGAACGACGCGTCGGACCATGCGTCCACCGGCGCGGACAGGCTCGCGGCGAGCACGCTCCATCCCGCCACGAACAGCGCGGCATCGGCGGCGCGCAGGCCGCGTCGCGTACCGGCGCGGCTCCACAGCGCGGCGACGCCCACCGCGTATATCAGGCCACCGGCGACGAGAAGCGCATAGAGCGCGCGCTCGACAAGCAGCTCCGCGATCCCGGCCGCGTGTGCGTCGGCCTCGTGCGCCGACGCGAAGCGGCACGCGCCGAGCGCGACGATGCCGACCGCAGCGCGGATCACGCGATGCAGGCCGCGATCATCCATGTGGGCAGCCACATCGCGGCAATCGCGGCAGTGGAGAGGAGCGCGGCGGCGATCGCGATCGCGGCGAGGAAGCGCCGCTGGCTCGCCCCCGCGGCCGCGCCGTTCGCGACCGCACCCGCCGCAACCGCTGGCGCTTGCCATGCACGGAACGCGCCCCAGGTGCACGCGGCTGCCGCCAGCAGGAACGCGGCATGTGCGAGATGGATGAGCATCGTCGTCTGGTGCGCGCACGACCAGCCGACCAGCGCGAAGGCGATGCTCTGGTCAGTCAGCGCGAGCAGCGGCGCGGCGAGCACGCCCGCGACGATGCCCGCCCTAGAAGCGCGCGGCCCAGTAGACGACGACATAGATCGGCAGCCAGGTAAGCACGATGAAGTACCAGTACCCGCAGTTCTCGGCAATGTCGACGAAGCGCTTGCCCTCGACCGGCTTCGAGTAGGTGACGGCGGTCAGCACCATCGTATCGGCGACGTCGGTGACGAGGTTGAACGTGTGCAGGCCGAGCAGCACCCAGATCGTCGAGCCGTAGGCGCCGTCGTCCCAGCGCACGTTGAGCGCGGTGAACTCGTACCAGCGCACCACGCACAGCGCGATGCCGATGATCGAGCAGACGTACAGCCATCGCCGCACGCGCCGCGTGTCGCGGTCGAGCGCGGCGCGCCCCGCCAGGTAATTCGGGATCGCGCTCGCGAGGATCAGGGCGAGGTTGATGTTGCCGAACAGGAGGTCCGCCGGCTTGCCGGCGTCGGGCCACTGCAGCGACAGGCTTTGCAAATAGAAGTAGATGACGATCATGAAGCCGAACGCCACGCCTTCGATCGCCATCATGCCCGCGTTGCCCCACCACATCAGGCTGCGGTGCGCGAAGCCGTAGCTTGGCAGGTCCGCCACGTCGAGCGCGTCGCCCCTGCGCACGGCCGGGACGCTCGCCGGAATGCGCTCGCGCCGCGTCACGGCTCCGTCTCCCAGCTGACCTCCTCGGCGGCCTCCTTCTTGTTCGGCCAGTACCAGGCGATGAATGCGATCGCCGGCGGAATGAGGCCGTACGCGAATCCGGGTACCGACCAGACCGACCAGACGAGCCACACGGTCACCGCGAGCGCCGCGACGAACGACCAGATCTCGGGGTTGGGATACGCGTAGCGCGTATCGGGCCGCGCGTCGAGTACCGTCGTGACAAGCGCCTCGCGGATCTCGGCCGACAGCCCGCGCACGTGCGTCACGTCGCCGGGTGGCGACCACAGCGGATACCGCGACGACACCACCGGAAGCGCGTAGAAATTGCACGCCGGTGGCGGCGAGGCCACCGACCATTCGAGCGTGCCCGCGCCCCACGGGTCATTGCCGGCGCGGGCGCCCTTGACGAGGCTGTAGCCGATGTTGATGACGAAGAGCAGCATGCTCAAGTCGTTGATCACCTGCCCCACGGCCGACACGAAGCTCCACGTTCCCCAGCCGGTCTCGGCGCCGTACGTGTAGACGCGCCGCGGCATGCCTTCGAGGCCGAGCAGGTGCAACGGGAAGAACGTCAGGTTGACGCCGATGAAGAACAGCCAGAACTGCCAGCGCCCGAGCCGCTCGTTCAGCACACGCCCCGAGAGCTTCGGGAACCAGTAGTAGATCGCCGCGAACAGCGGGAACACGGCACCGCCCAGCAGCACGTAATGGAGGTGCGCGACGACGAAGTAGGTGTCGTGCACCTGCAGGTCGAGCGGCACCGATCCCAGCATCACGCCGGTCAGGCCGCCGATCACCAGCACGAAGAAGAAGCCGAACACGAACAGCAACGGCGCGCGCATCACCAGCCGCCCCGCGCCGATGGTGGCGATCCAGCAGAAGATCTGGATGGCCGTCGGGATCGCGATCATGAAGCTCATCGCGGTGAAGAAGCTCTTGCCGAGCTCCGGTACGTTGGTGGCGAACATGTGGTGGACCCACAGCCCGAACGCGAGGAATCCGGTGGTGATGAGCGAGAGCACAATCGCGTCGTGGCCGAACATCGGGCGCCGCGCGAACGTCGGGATGATCGATGAAAGGAACCCGAGGCCCGGAATGAAGATGAAATAGACCTCGGGATGGCCGAAGAACCAGAAGAGGTGCTGCCACAGCAGCGCGTCGCCGCCCTCGGACGGGTTGAAGAAATGCGTGCCGAGCATCCGGTCGAACTGCACGAGGTTGGCGGCGAGCATGACCATCGGCATCGCGAAGATGATCATGATCGACGTCACCAGCGATGCCCACGCGAAGAGCGGCATCCGCCGCAATGACATGCCCGGGGCGCGCATCTTGAGGATCGTCGTCGCGAGATCGACGGCGACCATGAGGCCGGTCGCCTCGCTGTACGTCACCAGCATGTTCCAGAAGTCGGCGCGCTTGCCGATGCCGTATTGCGGGCCCGCCAGCGGGACGTACTCGAACCAGCCGGCGTCGGCGCCGGTGTTGGTGAAGAACGCGCCGTAGAACAGCGCGCCGCCGAAGAGATAGAGCCAGAACGCGCATGCACTCATCCGCGGGAAGGCGGTGTTGCGCGTGCCGATCATCAGCGGCACGACGTACAGCGCGAATCCCTGCATCACCGGCACGGCGAACAGGAACATCATCGTCGTGCCGTGCATCGAGAAGAGCTGGTCGTAGAGGTCCGGGCCGACGACGTGCTGCTCGGGGAGCGCGAGCTGGTGGCGCATCAGGCCGCCCATCACGCCGGCGGCACCGAAGAAGAGCAGCGCGGTGACGACGAAGCGCAGTCCCGTCGTCTTGTGATCGTTCGCCGAGAGGAAGCCGACGATGCCGCGCGCATCCGACCATGTGCGCTCGAGCGCCCTGGCCGATTCGGAGCCGGCGCCATCGCCGTCGCGCAGCATTCGCGTCGCCGCCTCGCGTCGCGGCCGCGCGCGGTATTGCCCCGCGATCATGCCGAGTCCGAGGCGCAGCATTCGCGTCCAGGCAGTCATGTCGCCCCCCGCAGTGCGCTTCGCGCGCCACTCCTCACTGGGGCGCGGGCGCCCTCAGTTGTCGCGACCGGCGGCCCTGCGGCGCTCATTCCAGCGATCCCAGGTATGCGGCGATGGCGACGAGGTCGCGTGGCGGCAGGTCGATCGGTGGCATGTCGACGCCGGGCTTCACTTTCTGCGGATCGGTGATCCACGTGACGCGTTCCGTCGCGCTGTTCGGGATCGTCCCGGCAGCGAGCGTCTGCCGGCTGCCGACGTGCGTGAGGTCGGGCGCGCGTCGTCCGCGCGCGGTGGTGCCGGCGATCGTGTGGCACATCCCGCAGGTGGTCGTCTCCACGAGCTCCCGGCCACGCCGCTCCTGCGCGGTCGCGGGCTCGCGCGCCGGTGCGCGCTGCCGCGCGAGCCATCGCGCGTACTCGTCCGGCGGGTCGGCGACGACGAACAGCGCCATATGCGCGTGCTGGTAGCCGCAGAACTCCGCGCATTGCCCGCGGTAGACGCCGGCGATGTCGGCGCGGAACGCGATCGTCGACTCGCGGCCCGGGATCAGGTCCTTCTTGCCCGCGAGGCTCGGCAGCCACAAGCTGTGGATGACGTCGTCGGCGTACAGCGTGACGATCACGGCGCGGCCGACCGGCACGTGCAGCTCGTTGGCCGTCGCGAACGCGAGTGCCGGATCGGCCGCGTCGTAGCGCGCCTCCCACCAGAACCGGTGCGCGACGAGGTCGATGCGCACCGCGTCGTGCAGCGGCAGCCGCGCGACCGCGCGGTCCGTCATGAAGCTCGCGACGAGGAGGCCTGCGAGCAACAACGACGACGCGGCGACGGCCCAGCCGACGCCACGGCGCAGGCGGCGGTCGATGCGCGGATGCTCGGCGAGATCCGCCGCCGCCTTCTCGGTCGCGCGCGGCGCGCGCCACACCGCGATTGCCAGCGCGACCATGATCGCGACGAACACGACCGTGCACACGACGAGCATCAGCGTCCACAGGTCCGTGATCGCGGCGGCTTGCGGTCCGACCGGCACCCGCACGTCATGGATGCCGCTCATCATCGGCCGGCTCCGGTGGCCGCGGACGGGATCGCACGCCCCGGGTCCTGCGAGTCCATGAACGACTCGGGCGTGCGCGTCAGGAACGCGTCGTCGCGGTTCGGCGCGGCGTCCTGCGGCGCGAGTCCCGACGTCGAGCGGACATACGCGGCGAGCTGCCAGACCTGGTCGTTGCTCAAACGCGCGCCGAACGCCGGCATGCCGTTGGGGCGGCCCTTCGCGATCGACGCGACGATGGCGTCGGCGTCGCCGCCGTAGATCCACACGTCGTCCATCAGCGCCGGTCCCGCGCCGCCGCCGCCCGCCGCATGGCAGCCTGCGCAGTTGAACCAAGTGTAGAGCCGCTTGCCGGCGGCGAGCGCGTGCGCGTTGCGCTCGTAACGCGACACGAGCATGGCCGTAGGACGATCGCGCGCGAGCACTGCGCCGGGTGCCGGCGGGTCGAACTGACGCGATTCGCGCTCGCAACCGGCGACGAGCGCGGCGATGAGCGTCAGCGCGGCGAGCGCGGCGACGCGCGAGCGCTCACGGCAGCGCGAAGACATACAGCATGCCTCCTTTGGCCGTGCGCTGCGGCAGGTCGCGCATCGCATTGCCGAAGCCCATCGCCGCGCTGCCGTCGCGCGTGTCGAGGTCGTTGGCGACCACGGCGCCGGCGAGGCCGCCGACCCCCGACATCACCGCGACATATTCCTTGCCGTCGGGGCCCCGGTACGCGATCGGCTGGCCGACGATGCCGGAGCCGGTCTTGCGCCGCCGGTACCGCGGCGCTGGTCGTCGCCGGCTCACCGGCGTTCCGGGCGTTCGGGCCCGGCATGGCGCTGGCCATCCTCATCGGCATGGTGGTTGCCGTGACGCTCGTCCCGGCGCTGCTGGCGATCCTCGGCTCGAAGGCGTTCTGGTCTCCGCTGCGCCGGGCGAACGTCGACCGGTCGGAGGCCGCCACGGCCGGCGGGCGCTGGTGGGCCCGGCTGCTCACCCGGCGGTGGTTCGCCTTCCCGATGCTGCTGCTGTGCGTGGGCGGCCTCGTGCTGGCCGCGTTGCCGCTGCGGCACATCGCACTCGGCGTGTCGTTCGTCGATGCGCTGCCGGCCAACAACTCGACCCGGGTCGCCGCCAACGCGGCCGAAACCGGGTTCGTGCGCGGCATACTGTCACCGACCGAGCTGCTGATCGAGGGCACCGGGGTCGCGCAGCGCCGGGACGAACTGGCGCGGCTGCAGCAGGCGCTCGCCCGCGAGCCGGGCGTCGCCGTGGCCCTCGGCCCGAGCAGCGCGAACCTCCCGGACGGCCTCAACGTCTTCCAGTCTCGCGACGGCGGCGCCAGCCGGTTCCTGCTCGTCCTCGCCGACGAGCCGCTCGGCGCCCACGCCGTGGACACCGTTCGCCGGCTGCAACACGACCTGCCCGGCCTGCTGCACGCGGCCGGCCTCGACGGTATGCAGTCCAGCCTCGGTGGCGACACCGCGATCGCCCGGGTCATCGTCGATCAGACGGTGCACGACCTGGGCCGCATCGCGCTGGCCGCCCTGGTGGCCAACCTGCTGTTCCTGATGCTGTTCCTGCGGGCCCTGGTGGCGCCGATCGCGCTGCTGGGCTGCAGCGTGCTGGCCATCGGCGCCACGCTCGGGCTCACGACCTGGCTTTTTCAAGGTGTACTGGGGGGCGACGGCCTGACGTTCTACGTGCCCTTCGCCGCCTCGGTCCTGCTGGTCGCCCTCGGCTCGGACTACAACATCTTCGGCATCGGCCCGGCCTGGCGGGAGGCCCGCGCGCGGCCGCTGCGCGAGGCGCTGGCCCTGACCCTGCCACACTCGGCACGGGCCATCCGCACGGCCGCGTTCACGCTCGCGGTCAGCTTCGGGCTGCTGCTGATCGTGCCGCTGCGGCCGTTCCGCGAACTCGCGTTCGCCCTGTCGGTCGGCGTCCTGATCGACGCGTTCATCGTGCGGTCGCTGCTGGCCCCGGCGCTGCTGAGCGTCATGAGCTCACGAACCGGGCCGGC
Source organism: Burkholderiales bacterium (assembly GCA_025935675.1). Lineage (GTDB taxonomy): Bacteria > Pseudomonadota > Gammaproteobacteria > Burkholderiales > Casimicrobiaceae > VBCG01. Next base: position 984 of record JAICUU010000124.1, on the reverse strand, counting down.
CCCGGACGTGCCGGAACCGGCTCCGGTTCCTCAGGTCACCTCATCCGGCGAGGTCCGGCCATGAGGATCACGGCCGCACCGATGCCGAGCAGGAAGGTGATGGCGCCGGTGATCACGTTGTTCACGACGATCCCGGCCTGGCTGGCGGATTGCTGGATGACCCACTGAGAAACGATCTCCCAGGCGCCCACCAGGGCGGTGGCCCACGCGAGCCGCGACATCCGCGCCGGCTGGGTGGTCAGCCCAAGGGCGACGACGGCCACCGCGATGCCGAGGATCAGGTTGTTCACGGTGACGTCCGGTGCGGTCGCGTTGAAGTGGATCACCCATGGCGAGATCGCCATCCACAACCCGGCCAGGAGCACCAGACCGTCGATCACCACGGCGCTGCCGCTCGCGGAGATCCGTTCGTAGCGGGCTTGCATCTCGGCCAGGTCGGGGTGGTCTCGCATCGTGCCGGTCGTGCCGGTCGTGCCGTCGTGGCCGACCATGGCGATCGCCTCCTTCCATCGAGTTCGATCGGTCCGTCCTCCGCTACCCCAACGGTGGTCGTTCAATCGCAATTCCGGATATTTGCACCATGCAACGTTTGCATTAGACACGGATGTGTGTTTCATGCGGATGTCATGATGCACGGACCCGCGTCAGTGTGGTGGGCGGTGCCCGCAGCTGGTGCTTACCGACCGCCGACGGTGCCCCGCTGCTCGGCGCCGACCGGCGACGGCGCTGTCTCCGCGGTTGCCAGCCGGGCCCGCTGCGGCACGACGGTGTAGCGGGGGTCCTTGGCCGACGCGGTACCGGCGTGCACCCAGCCCAAGCGGGTGAGCAGCGACCCGGCCGCGAGCGCCAGGCCGCCGGTGACGTCGAGTGCCCGGCTGGCCCGGCTGGCCCGGCTGGTCCGGCCGCGGCGGAGCGCCGAGACGGCCAGAAGCCCGGCCCCGGCCCGGCTCACCCAGCGGGCCGCCGTCAGGTACCGCCCGCCTT
>JAICUU010000322.1 GCA_025935675.1 Burkholderiales bacterium | reverse complement strand
GGCACCTCGACGAAGTCGTTGGCGTTGGCGAGCTGGCGGAGCGCGCAGCCGTGGCGCACCTTGAGCTCCTCCGCTTCCTTGGTCGGCGTGCGCAGCGTCATCGCGATGTCGTTGGTGATCTGGTCGCCGGCGATCGGGATCACCGCCGTGTGGCGGATCGCGCCGCCGGCGAACACCGCGATATCGGTCGTGCCGCCGCCGATGTCCATCAGGCACACACCGAGGTCCTGCTCGTCGTCGTTCAGCACCGCGCGCGCCGAGGCGAGCGGCTGCAAGACCACGTCCTTGACCGAGAGCCCGCAGCGGCGCACGCACTTGACGATGTTCTCGACCGCGGACACCGCGCCCGTGACGATGTGCACCTTCACCTCGAGCCGCACGCCGCTCATGCCGAGCGGCTCGCGCACGTCCTCCTGGCCGTCGATGATGAATTCCTGCGGCAGGATGTGCAGGATCTGCTGGTCGTTGGGAATCGCCACCGCCTTGGCGGTCTCGATCACGCGGTCGATGTCGGCCTGCGTGACCTCCTTCTCCTTGATCGCCACCATGCCGCTCGAGTTCAGGCTGCGGATGTGGCTGCCGGCAACGCCGGTGTAGACCTCGGCGATCCGGCAGTCGGCCATCAGCTCGGCCTCCTCGAGCACGCGCTGGATCGACGCCATCGTCGCCTCGATGTTGACGACCACGCCGCGCTTCAATCCGCGCGACGGCTGCGTGCCGAGGCCGACGATGTCGAAGCCGCCGTCCGGCTTCACCTCGGCGACCACCGCGACGATCTTCGACGTGCCGATGTCGAGGCCGACGATCAGGTTCTTGGTTTCCCTCACCATGCTCCCTTCATTGCGTTCATGCGGCTTTCCTCGCCGGCTTGTCGCGCAAGCCCGGCACGCGCGCGGCAAAGCCGGCGCGATAGCGCAGGTCCACGTATTCGACGTTGCGCCCCGCGCGCAAGAGCGCGCCGATGGTGCGCGGATAGACGCTCGCGAGGCGCGCCAGGCGCACGTCGACGTCGGCGCGGCCGAGCGCGATCGCCATCGATCCAGTTGCGCCCGCCGCCTTGAGCGACCAGCTGCCGCGCGGCGTCAGCGTCAGCGACGTGAGCGCGAGCCCGAGCGGCGCCAGCACGTCGTGGAATGCGCGGTAGCGCGCGACGACGTCCGGCGCGCGCCCGTCCGGTCCCTCGAGCTGCGGCAGCTCGCCGTCGTAGCCCGCCGCGAACACGACGCCGTCGGGATCGACGAGCGCGTTGTCGTTCCAGCGCGCGAGCGGCACGTATTCGTCGATCGTCACCTCGAGGCGCGCCGGCCATTGCCGGCGCAGCGCCACCTGCTTGACCCAGGGCACGTCGCGCAGCGCGGCGCGCGCGGCGTCGAAGTCGAGGGTGAAGAACGTGCCGTGCAACTCGCTGCGCAGCACCGCCTCGACGTGGGCGGCGCTGGCGCGCGCGAGCGGCGCCGTCACGACGACGTCGCGGAAGGCGAAGATCGGCAGCCGCACCGCACGCAGGACGGCGCCGGCGAGAAGCGCGACGATCGCCAGCGCGGCGAGCGTGATCGCGGCGGCGTTGAGCGCCTTCGCGTCATCCCACATGCGCGCCTCGCAGGATCTCGACGCAAAGGTCGGCGTACGACGTGCCCATCGCCTTGGCCGCCATCGGCACGAGGCTGTGCCCGGTCATCCCCGGCGACGTGTTGACCTCGAGGAACGTCCACGTGCCGTCGGCGCGGAGGATGAGGTCGAGCCGGCCCCAGCCCGAGCAGCCGATGATGTCGAAGGCCGCGAGGGACTGCGCGCGGATCGCGCTCTCCATTGCGTCGGCGAGCCCGCACGGGCAGTCGTAGCGCGTGTCGTCGGAGAAATACTTGTGCTCGTAGTCGTAATTGCCCTGAGGCGCGACGATGCGGATCAGCGGCAGCGCGCGGCGGCCGACGATCGACGCGGTGAGCTCCTCGCCCTCGACGAACTCCTCGACGAGCACGAGGTCGTCGTGCTCGCGCGCTGCGCGGAACGCGAGGGCGAGCTCGTCGTGGTCGACCGCGCTGACGCGCGTGATGCCGATCGTCGAGCCCTCGCGCGCCGGCTTGACGATCAGCGGCAGGCCGAGCTCGGCGACGACGCGCATCCAGTCGCTGCGCTCGTCGACGACGCGATAGCGCGGCGTCGGGATGCCGGTGGCGAGCCACACGAGCTTGGTGCGCCATTTGTCCATCGCCAGCGCCGAGGCCATGACGCCGCTGCCCGTGTACGGCAGCTTCAACGTCTCGAGCGCGCCCTGCACGGTGCCGTCCTCGCCGTAGCGGCCGTGCAGCGCGATGAACGCGCGCGCGAAGCCGTCGCGCTTCAGCTCCCACAGGTCGCGCTCGGCGGGATCGAACGGATGCGCGTCGACGCCCTTCTCGCGGAGCGCGGCGACCACGCCCTTGCCCGACATCAGCGAGACCTCGCGCTCGGCGGACGGGCCGCCCATCAGCACGGCGACCTTGCCGAATTCGTCGCCGGCGGTCATTGGACTCCCCCCGGATGGGATCTCGCGCCCCCAGTGCGCAATGCTGGCGACGCTTCGGCGATTGCCGGCTCGCCGAGGATGCGCACTTCGGGCTCGAGGTCGACGCCCGTCTTTGCGCGCACCGTCTCGCGCACGTGCGCGATCAGCGCCTCGATGTCGGCGGCGCGCGCGCGGCGCACCGGGTTGACGATGAAGTTGGCGTGCTTCATCGACACCTCGGCGCCACCGATCGCATGGCCCTTGAGGCCGCAGCTCTCGATGAGCCGCGCGGCATGGTCGCCGGGCGGATTGCGGAACACGCTGCCGGCGTTGGGCAGCGACAGCGGCTGCGTGGCGATGCGCTTGCCGAGCAGCGCCTTGATGTCGGTGCGCGCCTGCGCGGTGTCGCCGAACGCGAAGCGGAACCACGCGGCCGTGAAGACGCCGTCGGGCGCGCTGCCGTCGGCGTGCTGCACGCTGCGGTAGCCGATCCGGTAGTCGGCCGGCGTGCGGACGCTGAACTCGCCGGC
>JAICUU010000305.1 GCA_025935675.1 Burkholderiales bacterium | reverse complement strand
TCTCCGTCGTGGAAGGATGGAGGCGAACGCTCAATACGTGTGGCGCTCGAGCTTCGCGCGGTGCAGGATCGTCGTGGCGATCTCCTCGATCGACTTCGAGGTCGTGTCGAGCATCGGCATACGCGCGTTCTGCATCAGGTTCTCGGCCTCGCGCACTTCCTGGCGGCAGGTCTCGAGCAGCGCGTAGTTGCTGCCGGGACGGCGCTCCTCGCGGATCTCGCGCAATCGCTCCGGCAGGATCGTCAGGCCGAACAGCTTGTCGAGGTACCCGCCCAGCGACTTCGGCAGCTTGCGCGCGGCGAAGTCGTCCGGCGTGAGCGGGAAATTCGCGGCGCGCACGCCGAACTGCATCGCGAGGTAGAGCGAAGTCGGCGTCTTGCCGCAACGCGACACGCCGACCAGGATCACCTGCGCCTTGTCGAGCTCGCGTGTCGTCGCGCCGTCGTCGTGCGCCTGCGTGAAGTTGATCGCCTCCATCCGCGTGAAATAGTCGTGGAGGTTGGCGAGACCGTGCGAGCGCCCGGCCGCGTGCACGCCAGGCGTGCCGAGCTCCTGCTCGAGCGGCGTCAGGAACATCTGGAAGAGGTCGAGCGTCAGCGCATTCGCCTCGCGATGGATGATCGCGCTCATGGCGACGTCGACGATGGAGCTGAACACGATGGGCCGCCGGCTCTCGCGCGCGGCGGTGGCGTTGACCTCCTGCACGGCCTCGGCGACGCGCTCCGGCGAGTCGACGAATGGAATGGTGATGCGGCGGAACTGGAAATTCTCGAACTGCGTGAGGAGGCTGTTGCCCAGCACCTCGGCGGTGATGCCGGTGCGGTCGGAAAGGAAGAAGATGGTGCGCCGGCCGGGGTCGGCGATCACCAATCGCTCCAGACCGGCGTGACGCCTTGCGGAAGCTCGGGCGTCGCGCCGAGGTCCATCAGGCATTCGTCGGGCGAATGGAAATCGGAGCCGACCGAGCCCTTGAGGCCGAACACGCGTGCGAGCGTCGCGTATTCCTCGTACTGGGCCGTCGAGTGGGCGGGCGTCACGATCTCGACGCCAACACCGCCGGCGTCGCGGAATTCCGCGAGCAGCTCGCGCATGCCGTCGGCGTCGAAGCGGTAGCGTCCCGGATGCGCGAGCACCGCGGTGCCGCCGGACTCCCGGATCCACGCGATGCCTTCGCCGATCGCAGGCCACGCGTGCGGCACGTAGCCGGGCTTGCCGGGCACGAGGTACGACTTGAAGCAATCGTGCGTGTTACGCACCACCCCGCGGCCCACCAGCACGCGCGCGAAATGCGCGCGCGAGATGAGCTCCTCGTTGCCGGCGAGCGCGCGCGCATCATCGTAGGTGTCGTCGATGCCGGCGGACTTGAGGGAATCGCTGATGCGCCGGGCGCGCGCGTCGCGGCCGGAGCGGATGCCCGCCAGCGCGGCGACGAGCTCGGGCCGCTCGGCGTCGACCTTGAAGCCCAGCACGTGCAGCGTCTCCTCCCGATACGAGACCGAGATCTCGACGCCGTCGACGAACCCGATTCCGGCGTCCGCCGCGGCGGCGCGCGCCTCGCGCAGGCCGCCGATCTCGTCGTGGTCGGTCAGCGCGAGCACCTCGACCCCGCGGCTCGCGGCGCGACGGACGAGGTCGACCGGCGGCAGGACACCGTCGGACCACGTCGAGTGGCAGTGGAGGTCGTAGCGCATGCGCGGGCCCGTCATTCGTTGCGCGATTTTAGCAGCGGAGGGCCGTTCGGCGCTCGCGTGCACAATTTCCACACGATTTCGCGTGCCGGGCCAAGTCGGGAGCAGGGCCCGGGAAACAACACCATGGCGGCCGAAAGCGCCCGTCCGTCAGCACCTCTTGCGGTACGGCGAAGAAAGGGCAAAAATATGCCAATGGGATAGGCATGGGCGCCGCTCCCGCGAAACTCGCATCGACGACACGTGAAACTGCTCGACCGCGTCCTCAATCCGCGCGAAATCCGCCGCCGCCTCGGCCTCAACCAGGAGCAATTCTGGACGCAGATCGGCGTGACGCAAAGCGGTGGCTCACGCTATGAAAGCGGCCGCGAGATGCCGAAGCCGGTGCGCGAGCTGCTGCGCCTCGTACACGTCGAGCAGGTCGACCTGTCGCAGGTGCGGCGCGCCGACTTCGAGATCATTGCGTACTTGCGCGAGTCGCATCCCGATCTCTATCGCAGCCTGCGCAAGGCGGTGAAGAGCCGCCATCGGCAGGCAGACGGCGACGATCTCGGCCCGGTGACCGGCATCCCGGAGCTCGACCAGCCCGAGCCCATCGGCGAGCCCTCCGCCAACGATTGACATCCCGCGGCGTCGCACACGACGCCCCGCCGACTGTTGTGCGGCGCAACGACTGCATCGACGCGGCAGGTAGAATCGCCCATCGCTTGCATTCGCCCGGGAGTCGAAGCGGCATGGGATCCACGCACCGCGTCATCGCGCTCGACAAGCTGCGCATGACCGACGTCGCCTCGGTCGGCGGCAAGAATGCATCGCTTGGCGAGATGATCGGCGGCCTTGCGTCCGTCGGCGTCCGCGTGCCGGGGGGATTCGCCACCACCGCCGACGCCTTCCGCGAGTTCCTGCGCCACGACGGCCTCGATTCGCGCATCCGTGCGCGACTCGCGGACCTCGACATCGGCAATGTAACTGCACTCGCTCGTGCCGGCGCGGAGATACGCGGATGGCTCACGTCCGCGCCATTGCCGGCGGCGCTCGAAGCCGAAATTCGTACCGCCTATGCGGCATTGGACAAGGACTCTCCCGGCGCAAGCTACGCCGTGCGATCGTCGGCGACCGCCGAGGACCTGCCCGACGCCTCGTTCGCTGGTCAGCAGGAAACCTATCTCAATATCAAAGGCTTGGGAAATATTCTTCAAGCTGTTAAGCAAGTCTTTGCATCGCTCTACAACGACCGCGCGATCGCCTACCGCGTCCACAAGGGCTACGCCGACGCCGACATCGCGCTGTCGGCGGGCGTGCAGCGGATGGTGCGCAGCGACCGCGGTGCGGCGGGCGTGATGTTCACGATGGATACCGAGTCCGGCTTCCGCGGGGTGGTCTTCATCACGTCGTCGTACGGCCTCGGCGAGACGGTCGTGCAGGGCATCGTCAATCCCGACGAGTTCTATGTCTGGAAGCCCAACCTCGCGAAGAACCGCCCGGCGATCCTGCGC
>JAICUU010000393.1 GCA_025935675.1 Burkholderiales bacterium | reverse complement strand
TCATTCCCGCGCAAGCGGGAATCCAGCTCTGACGCCGGCCACGAGGCGTAAGGTTCGACTTGCCGAATTGTCACGGCTGGATCCCCGCTTGCGCGGGGATGACGGCAAACACGGCTGGCTCACTGCTTGCGCGGGGATGACGGCAAACACGGCTGGCTCCCTGCTTGCGCGGGGATGACGGCAAACACGCCTGGAATCCCGCTTGTGCGGGGATGGCGTCGGTTCAGCGCGGCGGGCGGCCGAGCGCCGCCGCGAGCCAGCGCCATGTCCGCTCGGTGGCGCCGCGGTGCGCCGCACGGAACGCGAGCGCGCGCTCGCGCATCGTTGCGCGTCGAGCGTCGTCGCCGAGCAGGGCGGCGGTCTCGGCCGCCAGCGCATTCGCATCGGCGACACGCAACGCCGCGCCGGCGGCCACCGCCTGCGCCGCGACCTCCGCGAAATTGAAGGTGTGCGGGCCGACCAGCGTCGGCACGCCCTGCGCGATCGGCTCGATCAGGTTCTGGCCGCCGAACGGCAGCAGGCTCCCGCCGACGAACGCGACATCCGCTGCGCCGTAGTAGGCGGCCATCTCGCCCATCGAGTCGCCGATCACGAACGCGACGTCGCTCGGCACATTGTCGCCGCCGTCGCTGCGGCGCCGGAACGCGACACCGCGCGCCGCCAGCAACGCCGCGACGTCGTCGAAGCGCTGCGGATGGCGCGGCACGATCACCGTCAGCGCATCGCCCGGCAGCGGCGCAGCACGCAGCGCGTCGACGATGAGCGCCTCCTCGCCGTCGCGCGTCGACGCGACGACGAGCACGCGCCGGCTTGCGCCGAAGCGTGCGCGAAAATCTCCCGCGAGCGCCTGCAGCGGGGCGGCCACGTCGATGTCGAACTTGAGGTTGCCGAACACTTGCGGGTCGCGCGCGCCGAGGGCCGCGAGCCGGACGGCATCGTCGGGAGTCTGCGCGGCAACGCCTGCAAAGCGCGCGAACGCCTCCCGGGCGAGCGTGCCAAGCCGAGCGTAACCGGCTGCCGAGCGCGGCGACAGCCGCGCGTTGACGAGGTAGACGGGAACGCCACCTCGCGCGCACTCGCGCAGAAGGTTCGGCCATACCTCGGTTTCGATCACGATGCCGGCAATCGGCGCGAAATGCGCGACGAAGCGCGCCACGGCGGACGGCAGGTCGTAGGGCAGCCACGCGCGGATCACGCGCTCGCCGAACAGCGCGCGCCCGGCTTCGCGGCCGGTGGCCGTCATCGCGGTCAGCAGGATGCGCGCCTGGGGCCGCTCGCGCAGGATGCGCTCGACGAGCGGCGCCGCGGCGCGCGTCTCGCCGGCGGATACCGCATGGATCCAGACGATGTCCCCAGCGGGACGCGCACCAGCGTAGCGACCGAACCGCTCGCCGATCGCCTCGCGGTATCCCGGTTCCCTGCGTCCACGCCACCACAGGCGCAGCGGCAAGAGCGGCTGCGCGCACCACCACAGCAGCGAATACAGCGCGCGCATCAGCAGCGCGGCGACGCGAGGTAGATCTCGCCCAGCGCGTCGATGACCTCGGCGGCGGTCGGCACGACGCCGTTGCCGCCGAGGTCGCGCGTCGCGCCGCCGCAGATCGCGACGCCGGCGAGCGCGGCGTCGGTCTCGGTGAAGATCGCCACCGTCGCAGTGCCGAGCGCCGCGGCGAGGTGCGTCAAGCCGGTGTCGACGCCGGCGACGACGTCGGCGTGCGCGAGCAGCG
>JAICUU010000256.1 GCA_025935675.1 Burkholderiales bacterium | reverse complement strand
GGCGTGGCGAGCTCGAGGCCGCGCGTGCCGGTCGAGCCCGCGGTCGGCGTCAGGAAGCCCGACTTGCGATCGTTCGACAGCGGGAACTCGAGGTACGGCGCATAGAAGATCGGGTGCTCGAAGAAGCGCACCGTCGCGTCGTGCGCGGTGCCGACGTTGCGCGCGCGGTCGATCTCGAGCTCGCGCGTCTGCAGGAACCAGTCGTTGCGCGGCGCGGCGCAGGTGGTGTAGCGGCCGTCGGTGACCTCGTAGGTGTTCGGCCCGGTGAAGTCGATGCGCTTGGCATCGCCGCGGCCGCCGACCTCGCTCACGTAGAACTGCGGCTCGATGAAGTAGCCGGTCGACGTGTCGCGCTTGAACTTGAGCTCGGGGCCGCGCACCCAGTCGTTGCCTTCGCGCAGCAGCACGTCGCCGAACGCGCTGATCGTCTGGTCGTCGATGTCGTAGAGCAGGCGCTCGGCGAGCACGGTCTCGCCGAGCGTGCGGAGCTCCACCTTGCCGGTCGCCTCGACGCTCTTCTGGCCGAACGTCTGGATGCGGTCGGCGCGCAGGAAGATCGCGTTGTCGCTCTGCGTCGCCTGCCCGGGCAGCTGCGGCTTGCCCGGCGCCGACGAGGGCCGCGACACCGTGTTCGATGGCGCGCCGGGCAGCTTGAGCGTCGTCGCCGGGGCCGCCTGCGGCGTCCCCGGCGCGGCGCTGCGCTGCACGGGGGGCGCGATCTCCGGCGCCGTCTTGAGGTCGAGCGGCGCATCGTCGGCGCGCGCGCCGCACGGCAGCGCGATGGCGACGGCCAGCGCTGCGGCTTCGACGACACGGCGCGACGGAAAGCGCATGGGAGACAGTGTTACCGACGCAAGGCTCGCCGCGCCGCTTGCTAAGATGACGCATTCTACTTAAACCGCGTCGCCGCGAATTGCAACGCCGCCATGCAGTCGCGGCGTCGCGCCGACTGCCGCACAACGCGCCGTGGCCGATCCGACCCAGACCGCGAATCCGACCGCCGATGCATCGCCCGACGCCGGCCCCGATGCCCGTTTCACCGCGCTCGAGGCTTTCGTCGAAGGCGCGCTCGGCCATTGCGCGTTCGCCACCGCGCCGGCATCCGCCGACGCGAGCTTCCGCCGCTATTTCCGCGTCACGCCCGACACCCCTGCTTTCGGGGCCGCGACGCTGATCGCGATGGATGCGCCGCCGCCCCACGAGGACTGTCGTCCCTACGTGCAGGTCGCCGCGCTTCTCGGCGAAGCGGGCGTGCACGCGCCGCGCGTGCTCGCGAGCGATGTCGAGCACGGCTTCCTGCTCCTCACCGACCTCGGTCGCACGACTTACCTCGACGCGCTCGACGCGGCGAGCGCGCAGCACCTCTACCTCGACGCGATCGACGCGCTGGTGCGCTGGCAGAAGAGCTCGCGCGAGGGCGTGCTGCCGTCCTACGACGAAACGCTGCTGCGCCGCGAGCTCGACCTCTTCGCCGACTGGTACGTGGCGCGCCACCTCGGCCACACGCTGGCGACGAGCGAGCGCGCGACGCTCGAGCGAACGTTCGCGGCGGTCCTCGCCAACAACCTCGCGCAGCCGCGCGTGTTCGTGCATCGCGACTACCACTCGCGCAACCTCATGGTGTCGGAGCCCAATCCCGGCGTGCTCGATTTCCAGGACGCCGTGCAGGGCCCTCTCGCCTACGACCTCGTGTCGCTGTTGCGCGACGCCTACGTCGCCTGGGACGAGGAGCAGGAGCTCGACTGGGCGGTGCGCTACTGGGAGCGCGCGCGGGCGGCGGGCCTGCCCGTGCCGCGCGAGTTCGTCGCCTTCTGGCGCGACTTCGAGTGGATGGGCGTGCAGCGCCAGCTCAAGGTGCTGGGTATCTTCGCGCGACTCTGCCACCGCGACGGCAAGCCCGGCTACGTCGCTGACATGCCGCGCGTGTTCCGCTATCTCCATCGCACCTGCGGGCGCTATGACGAGCTGCGTCCGTTGCAGGTGCTGCTCGAATCGCTCGCTGGCGTGCGTACGGCGACGGCGATCACGTTCTGAGACCGTGGCAAGCGCGATGATCCTCGCGGCCGGGCGCGGCGAGCGCATGCGGCCCTTGTCCGACACGCAACCGAAGCCGCTGCTCGCCGCCGGCGGCAAGCCCCTGATCGCATGGCAGATCGAGGCGCTGGCGCGTGGCGGTTTCGACGACATCGTCATCAACGTGTCGGCGCACGCCGACAAAATGATCGACGCGATCGGCGACGGCCGCGCGTTCGGCGTGGCGATCCGCTATTCGCGCGAGGCCGTTCCCCTGGAGACCGCCGGTGGAATCGCCACGGCGCTGCCGCTGTTGGCCCCGGGGCCGGTGGCGGTCGTCAGCGGCGACGTGTGGAGCGACTTCGACTGCGCGCGCCTCGCCGCGCGCGCCCGCCACATGGCCGACGATCCCGACGCACCGCGCGCGCACCTCGTGATGGTCGCCAATCCGCCGTATCATCCCGAGGGCGACTTCGTGCTCGACGGTGGCCGCATCCGCCTCGACGGCGGCCCGCGGCTCACCTACGCGAACCTGAGCGTCCACGACACCGCGCTGTTCGCGGAACTGCCGCGCGGGGTGCCGCTCAAACTTCTGCGGCTTTGGCGCGACTGGATCGCGCGCGGCCTCGTCTCCGGCGAGCTTCACGAGGGCCGCTGGAGCAACGTCGGCACACCCGCCGACCTCGAGCAACTCGATGCCGAGCTCACGGCGTCGGAAGGGGACCTTCGATGAACGCTTCCACCGGCAACCCGCTCCTCGCGTTTCCCGAGCTGCCGCGGCTCGACGCGGTCCATGCCGAGCACGTCAAGCCGGCGATCGACACGCTGATCGCCGATGCGCGCGCCACCATCGAGCGCGTCGCCGCCGACACCGCGCCGCCGACATGGTCGACGCTGGTCGAGCCGCTCGCCGACGCGCTCGATCGCCTCGATCGCGCGTGGAGCATCGTCAACTACCTGAACGCCGTGATGAGCACGCCGGCGATGCGCGACGCGTACCACGACAACCTGCCCGAAGTCACCGCGCTGTTCACCGACCTCGGCCAGGACGAGCGCATCTTCCGCCGCTACAAGGCGCTGCGCGAGTCGGCCGCGTTCGACGCGCTGACGGCGGCCGAGCGGCGCGTCGTCGACAACGAGATCCGCGACTTCCGCCTGGGCGGCGCCGAGCTCGACGCAAACGGCAAGGCGCGCTTCAAGGCGATCCAGCAATCGCTCGCCGAGCTCGCGGCGAAGTTCGACGACAACGTGCTCGACGCGACGAACGCGTGGTCGCTCGTCGTCGACGACGTCGCCACCCTCGCCGGCGTACCGCCCGACGTGATCGCCGAGGCGCGGCGCGAGGCGCGCGCAGACGGTGTCGACGGATGGAAGCTCACGCTGCGCTCGCCGTGCTACTTCCCGGTGATGCAATACGCCGAGAACCGCGAGCTCCGCGCCACGCTGCATCGCGCGTACGCGACGCGCGCCTCGGAGCTCGGCGCGAATCCCGCGTGGGACAACACCGAGGTCATCGCGCGCACGCTGGCGCTGCGTCACGAGGAGGCGCGCATCCTCGGCTACGCCAACTTCGCCGAGCTGTCGCTCGTGCCCAAGATGGCCGAGTCGCCCGGCGACGTGCTCGGCTTCCTGCGCGACCTCGCCGAGCGCGCGAAGCCGTTCGGCGAGCGCGACTGGCGCGAGCTCGCCGACTTCGCCGCGCGCGAGCTCGGATTAGCGATGCTCGAGCCCTGGGATATCGCCTGGGCGTCGGAAAAGCTCAAGCTGTCGCGCTACGCGTTCTCGGACGAGGACGTGAAGCCGTACTTCACCGAGCCGCGCGTGGTCGCGGGGTTGTTTGGCGTCGTCGAGACGCTCTACGAAGTGACGATTCGCGAAGCGCAAGCGCCGGCGTGGCACCCGAGCGTGCGCTTCTACGAGATCCGCGACCGCGCGGGCGCGATCGTCGGCCACTTCTTCATGGACCTCTACGCGCGCGCCAACAAGCAGGGCGGCGCGTGGATGGACGACCCCGTCAACCGCCGCCGCATCGCCGGCGCGGTGCAGGATCCGGTGGCGTTCCTCACCTGCAACTTCGCCGGTCCTGCGGAAGGCCGTCCGGCGCTCTTCACGCACGACGAGGTGATCACGCTGTTCCACGAGTTCGGCCACGGACTGCACCTGTTGCTGACGCGCGTCGACACGCCGGGCGCGTCGGGGTTGCAAGGCGTCGAATGGGACGCGGTCGAGCTGCCCAGCCAGTTCATGGAGAACTACTGCTGGGAATGGGACGTCGTGCGCAGGATGAGCGGCCACGTCGACACTGGCGAGCCCTTGCCGCG
>JAICUU010000403.1 GCA_025935675.1 Burkholderiales bacterium | reverse complement strand
TCGGTGTACAGCGCGTCCATCGCCTGCCGCGCGCGCGCGGGCTCGCCGGCGCCGGACAGCACCGACCAGCTTTGCGCGACCGAATCGATCCGGCATTCGACGTTGGCCGACGAGCCGAGCGGCGTGCCGTCGTCGAACCACGCCCTGCGGTACCACGCGCCGTCCCACGCGCTCGCGTCGATGCGCTCGCGCAATCGTGTCGCTTCGGTGGTGCAGCGCTCCGCGAACGCGGCATCGTCGTGCAGGCGCGCCACCTGCGCGAACTCCATGAGCACGTGATGCAGGAAGAAGGCGAGCCACACGCTTTCGCCCTTGCCGTGGATGCCGACGAGATTCATGCCGTCGTTCCAGTCGCCCGAGCCCATCAGCGGCAGCCCGTGGGCACCGAAGCGCAACCCGTGCAGGATGGCGCGCACGCAGTGCTGGTAGACGCTCGCGCTCTCGTCCGAGCGTACCGGCAAGTCGAAATACGAGTCGTCGCCCGCGCCGAGCGTCCGGCCCTCGAGGAACGGCGCGACATCGTCGAGGATCGACGCGTCGCCGGTCGTGAGGACGTAGCGGCTCGCCGCGAGCGGCAGCCACAGGTAGTCGTCCGAGCAGTGCGTGCGCACGCCGCGCCCGGACGGCGGATGCCACCAATGCTGGACGTCGCCTTCGACGAACTGGCGACTCGCGCAAAGCGCGATCTGGGCGCGCGCGAGCGCGGGCTCGGCGTGGACGAGCGCCATCACGTCCTGGAGCTGGTCGCGGAATCCATAGGCGCCGCCCGACTGGTAGAAGCCGCTGCGCGCATGAAGGCGCGACGCGATCGTCTGGTAGACGAGCCAGCCGTTGGCGAGCACGTCGAGTGCGGCGTCGGGCGTCTTGACCTGCACGGCGCCGAGGGTGTGCTGCCATTGCCGGTTGACCGCCTCCAGCATGTCGCGGGCGACGCCGGCGCCGCGGCAGCGCTTGACCAGCAGCGCCGCCGCGTCGGCGTTGGCCGCCGCGCCGAGCCGGAACACGACCTCGCGCGCCTGCCCATCCGCCAGCTCGAACGCGACCTGGCTCGCGGCGCAGGGGTCGAGCGCGCTGCCGGCACGTCCCGACAGGCGCGTGCGATGCAGCGCGGCCGGATCGCGCAGCGTGCCGTTGCGACCCAGGAACTCGGTGCGATCGCACGTCGTGCTGCGCGCGCCATCGTCGGTGTCGAGGAACGCGACGTGACCCGGGAAGTCGGCGCTGTACGGATTGCGGGCGTACAACGCGCCGCTCGCGGCGTCGATCGAGCTCGTCACGTGCATCGCGGATTTCGCGCGCAGATCGCCCAGCACCCACTCCACGTAGGCCGTCGCGGACAGCCGTCGCGGGCGCCCCGAACGATTGGTCACGTTCAGCACGAGGAACTTGACGTCGACGTCCGGCGCCACGAAGACGGTGAGCTCCGAACGGATGTCGTCCTCGACATGCTCGAACACGCTGTAGCCGAAGCCGTGCCGGGTGACGTAGGGGCCGTCCCCGGCGCATGGCCATGACGTCGGCGACCAAATATGGCCCGTCTCCTCGTCGCGCAGGTACAGCGCCTCGCC
>JAICUU010000136.1 GCA_025935675.1 Burkholderiales bacterium | reverse complement strand
GAACGCGAGTCCGGGGATGGCGGCAACGATGCCGCGACCCATCGTGCGCAAGGGGTCGAGCACGAGCGACGTCGTCGCGACGCCGGCGGCGCGCGTCCACGGGAACTGGCCGAGGGCGTACTCGATCGCGGCGTAGACGAGCGCCGCCACGACGAGCCAGCGCAGCGCGCGCACGAGGCTCGTCGTCGTGCGCTGCAGCTGCGAGACGGTGACGAGGCTGAACGATCTGTTCTGCACAGCCTCGATGCGCTTCTCGAGTCGGCGCTGCAGGAACTGCTCGAATCGCCTGAACACGAGCACGGCGAGCGCCACCAGCAAGGCCGTGGCCAGTGCCACGCCGAGGCTGCGCAGCGCGGCACCGCGCAGGTACGCCGCGGTGCGCTCGTCGCGATAGCGATCGATCGCCTCGACGATCTCGCGAAGATAGAGGTCCGCCAGCACCTTGCGATCGGCCATGCCCTCGGCGGCGGCGTCGCTGTCGACGACGAACAGGACGTGCGAATCGCCGGCGACGATGCTGCTGCGGTCGGCGAGCTCGACGCGGCGCAGCGTCGACGCGGCGATCGCGCGGTCGGCGGCGATCGCGATGATCCGCTCGGTGGTCTCTTCGGCGCGCTGCTCGGCCGGCAGCACCGACACGCCACGCAAGCGCATCAGCGTGCGGCCGTCGACGACGACCGGCGCGACCTCGGGCGCGGCCGCGGCGGTGGCGGCGGAAGCATCGGACGCGCCCGCCGCCGCGCGGGTGGCGCCCAGCGCGTCGCCACTCGCGAAGAGCGCGAAGAGTGCGATCGACGCGACCAGTCCCGTCGCCCGGCGGGTCACCACGGCGCGGTCGATGGCCGGCGGCCGCTTGCCGACGGGCTTCGACGCGTTTGCAGCCAGGTGCGCGAAGCCGTCATTCATGGCGACCGGATGCGCAGGTTTCGCACGTCCCGTCGGAAACGACCATGCCGTCGACGATGCGCAGGGCGTAGACGTCCGTATGGAGCCGCGGAACACCGATGACCTCGCCCGTGATCACGTCGTAGCGCCAGCCGCAAAACGAGCATTGCACGATCGCGTCCGCGAGATCGCCGCTGGCGAGCGACGTCCCGCAGCGCAGGCATGTATCGCCGATCGCGTGCAGCTCGCCGTGCACGCTGTAGACCGCGATGACACCCGCAGGCAGCGCGACCGCGTGCGCGCCTTCGGCGAACCGGTCGAGCGGGCCGAGCTCCATGAGCGAGCTCGTCGCGTTGGGCGTCATCGGGTCCCCTCGCGCGTATCCGCCGATGCTGCCTGCAACGGTCGGACGCGTCCTCCCTGCGCGCATGCTGCGCACTCGTTGTACGGCCGTCTTTTCATTTCAGGACGATTCGATCGCGCGGTGGGGCGGCGGGACGAGGACGGTCACGCCCAAGCAGCGCTTTGGGCGGCGAGGCCTTGGGACGTCGCTTGGGGACAAAATTGACATTTCTTGACAGACGGCGGATCGACAAATTCACCAAGCTCGAAACTGTGTCGAGAAATGTCAGCTACAACCGCGGTTGAAATAAATACACTCGTTGCATGGCGTGGAGACCGTGGGGAGCGGGATGCACCAAGGTGACGACTGGCGGATCTGGGATCGGCTGACCGCGAGCGGGCTGTGGACCCAGCGCGTCGGCGGCTACTGCGGGCTGCCGGCATTGATGCGACAGCTTGGCCTCGACCACGTCGCCATGCTCTCGACCAACAGCCTCGCGCCCGACGCCCTCGACCGTCCCGACGGTCGCGTCCCGTATGCGGCGCTCGCCGCCACGCTCGATGACCTGTCGCGGCAGAGCGGTTGCGAGCACGCCGGGCTCCTCGCCGGCCGGATGTGGAACGTCGCGGACTTCGGCATCGTCGGCACGCTCGCGTCGCACGCGCCGACGGTGCGCGATGCGCTGCGCGCACTGACGCAGCATTCGTACCTCGTCAGCGGTGGCGGGCTCATGTACCTCGCGCAGCGCGGCGACCTGGCCGAGCTCGGCTACGCGATCTATCACCCGCGCGTGCGCAAGTGCCGTGCGCTGCTGCAATCGTCCCTCGCCATCGGCGCCAGCCTGCTGCGCGAGCTCTGCGGCCCCGAGTTCGCGCCGGTCGAGGTGATGTTGCCGCTCTCGCGTCCGCGCGATACGACGCCTTACCGGATCGCCTTCGCGGGGCGCACGTCGTTCGATGCCGATCGCTGCGCGATCCGCTTCGCGCGATCGTGGCTGCACGCGCCGCTCACCGGGCCCGGCGCGAGCCGGGGCGCGGCGCACGAGCTGCCCGCCCGCTTCGACGATGGCGACATCGTCGACTGGACGGTGCGCGCGCTGCGCGTGCTGCTGCTGCAGGGCAGCCACGGCGGCGACGACGTCGCGCATTTCCTGTCGCTGCACCGGCGCACGCTGAACCGCCGCCTCAACGCCGTCGGCACGACGTTCCGGGAAGTGCTGGATCGCACCCGCTTCGATCTCGCCTGCCAGCTGCTCGGCGAATCGGACATTTCGCTCGACGATCTCGCCGCCGCGCTCGGCTACGCGGGCGTCAGCCCCTTCATGCGCACGTTCCGGCGCTGGTCGGGTACGACACCTGCGCGCTGGCGCCGAGAGGCGCGTGCCGCCGCGCGCGCGTCGCTCGCGACCGCCGCCTTCCCGGCGCCGTCGCTGCAGCGGCCACCGGCATTTACGCAACCGCAAGCCGCGCAGCGGCCGATGCGGCGCGCAGTGTCATGACCGCGCCCACCGACTCCGCCCACGCGCCGTCGACGCGCGCCGAAGAGTGGCGAAGCTTCCTGTTCTTCACGATCGTGATGGCCCCGGCGCTGTCGGTCGCCATCGTCGGCGGCTATGGCTTCCTGGTGTGGATGCTGCAGCTCGTCAAGGGGCCGCCGACGGGTTGAGCGCCGGCGACCACACTTGGTTTTGTCGCACACAGGATTGCCATGAAGAGTAGCCGCCGCCAGTTCCTCAAGCGTTCCGCCGCCGCCGGCACCCTCGTCGCGGCGCCACTCGTGCCGCAGGTCGCCGGCGCGCAGAACGTCGTCACCGACGCCGATTCCGCCGGCATCAAGTGGTCGAAGGCGCCGTGCCGCTTCTGCGGCACCGGTTGCGGCGTCAGCGTCGGCGTCAAGGAGGGCCGCGTCGTGGCGACACTCGCCGACCCGCAGGCCGAGGTCAACCGCGGCATCAACTGCGTCAAGGGCTACTACCTCAACAAGATCATGTACGGCGCCGACCGGCTGACGACGCCGCTTTTGCGCATGAAGGACGGCCGCTACGACAAGGAAGGCGAGTTCGCGCCGGTCACGTGGGATCGCGCGTTCGACGAGATGGCCACGCAGTGGAAGCGCGTGCTGAAGGACAAGGGACCGACGGCCGTCGGCATGTTCGGCTCGGGGCAATGGACGGTGTGGGAGGGCTACGCCGCGCTCAAGCTCTTCAAGGCGGGCTTTCGCACCAACAATCTCGATCCCAACGCGCGCCACTGCATGGCGAGCGCGGTGGCGGGATTCATGCGCACGTTCGGCATGGACGAGCCGATGGGCTGCTACGACGACATCGAGGCCGCCAACGCGTTCGTGCTGTGGGGCTCGAACATGGCCGAGATGCATCCGGTGCTGTGGAGCCGCGTCACCGACCGGCGGCTGTCCGCGCCGAAGGACGTCAAGGTCGCGGTGCTGTCGGTGTTCGAGCACCGCTGCTTCGACCTCGCCGACCTGCCGATCGTGTTCACGCCGCAGGCCGACCTCGCGATCCTCAACTACATCGCCGACTACATCATCCGCACCCGGCGCGTGAACCGCGACTTCGTCGACAAGCACACGGCGTTCAGGGTCGGCAACACCGACATCGGCTACGGCCTGCGGCCCGAGCATCCGCTGCAGGTCAAGGCGCGCAACGCTGCCGATCCGAACGGCGGCAAGCCGATGACCTTCGACGAGTACGCGAAGTTCGTGTCGCGCTACGACGCCGCGTACGTGAGCAAGCTGTCGGGCGTGCCGAAGGCCAAGCTCGACGCGCTCGCGGAGATGTACGCCGATCCCAAGGTGAAGGTGACGTCGTTCTTCACGATGGGCTTCAACCAGCACACGCGCGGCGTGTGGTGCAGCAACCTGCTCTACAACCTGCATCTTTTGACCGGCAAGATCGCCACGCCCGGCAACAGCCCGTTCTCGCTGACCGGCCAACCCTCGGCATGCGGCACCGCGCGCGAAGTCGGCACGTTCTCGCACCGGCTGCCCGCCGACATGCTGGTGGCCAATCCGGATCACCGCGCCAAGACAGAGGCGATCTGGAACGTGCCGGCCGGCACGATCCCCGACAAGCCGGGCTATCACGCGGTGCTGCAGAACCGAATGCTGAAGGACGGCAAGCTCAATGCGTACTGGGTGCAGGTCAACAACAACATGCAGGCGGCGCCCAACCTGATGGAGGAGGGCTACCCGGGTTACCGCAACCCTGCGAACTTCATCGTCGTCTCGGAGGCGTATCCGACGGTGACCGCGCTCGCCGCCGACTTGATCCTGCCCACGGCGATGTGGGTCGAGAAGGAGGGCGCCTACGGCAACGCCGAGCGCCGCACGCAGTTCTGGCACCAGATGGTCGACGCGCCCGGCGAATCGCGCTCCGATCTGTGGCAGCTCGTGGAGTTCTCGAAGCGCTTCAAGGTCGAGGAGGTTTGGCCGGCCGATCTCATCGCGAAGAAGCCCGAGCTTCGCGGCAAGACGCTCTACGAGGTGCTGTTCCGCAACGGCAAGGTCGATCGCTACCCGGCCGCGAGCGTCGAGGCGGGCTACGTCAACGCCGAGGCCAAGGCGTTCGGCTTCTATTTGCAAAAGGGCCTGTTCGAGGAGTACGCGGCGTTCGGCCGCGGCCACGGCCACGACCTCGCCGACTTCGACCGCTACCACGAGGCGCGCGGCCTGCGCTGGCCGGTGGTCGACGGCAAGGAAACGAAGTGGCGCTACAAGGAAGGCAGCGATCCGTACGTCAAGGCGGGCACGGGCTGGCAGTTCTACGGCAACCCCGACAACCGCGCGTACATCTGGGCGCTGCCGTACGAGCCGCCCGCCGAGTCCCCCGACAAGCAGTATCCGTTCTGGCTGTCGACCGGGCGGGTGCTCGAGCACTGGCATTCGGGCTCGATGACGCGGCGCGTGCCGGAGCTCTATCGCGCGTTTCCCAACGCCGTCGTCTACATGCACCAGGACGATGCGAAGGCGCTCGGCGTGCGGCGCGGCTCGGAGGTCAAGGTGATCTCGCGCCGCGGCGAGATCCGCACGCGCGTCGAGACGCGCGGCCGCAACCGCATGCCGCGCGGCCTCGTCTACGTGCCATGGTTCGACGCGAGCCAGCTCATCAACAAGGTGACGCTCGACGCGACCGACCCGATCTCGCTGCAGACCGACTTCAAGAAGTGCGCGGTCAGGATCGTCAAGGTGTGACCATGGGCCGCCTGCGTACGCAGCTCGGTTTCCTCCTCGCCGCGCTTGTCGCCGCGACCGCCGCCATCGCCGTCGCCGCGCCCTTCAGCGACGCCATGCGCGGCAACACGCCGATCGTCGACGAGCCGACGCCGCCGCCGCTGCAGAACCAGGAGAACAACGACGTGCGGCGGGTGCGCTCGCACCCGATGCAGCCGCCGACGATCCCGCACAAGATCGACGGCTACCAGCTCGACCGCACGGTCAACCGGTGCCTGTTCTGCCACGCCCGCACGCGGATCGAGGAGACCAAGGCGATCCCGCTGTCGGTGACGCACTACATGGACCGCGACGGCTCGGTGCGCGGCGACGTGTCGCCGCGCCGCTACTTCTGCACGCAGTGCCACGTGCCGCAGGATGCCGTGAAGCCGCTCGTCGACAATCGCTTCGAGGATTTCGACACCGCGTCGCAACGGGCCGCGCCGGCGAAGCCGGCCAAGCGCTGACGGGCATGCTGCGTCTCCTCAGGCGCTACTGGGTGGTGGTGCGGCGGCCGTCGCACTACCTGAGCCTCGGCTTCCTGACGATCGGCGGCTTCGTCGCCGGGATCATCTTCTGGGGCGGCTTCAATACCGCGCTCGAGCTGACCAACACCGAGGCGTTCTGCATCAGCTGCCACGAGATGCGCGACAACGTCTACGTCGAGCTGCAGTCGACGATCCACTTCACCAACCGCAGCGGCGTGCGCGCCAAGTGCCCGGACTGCCACGTGCCGCACGACTGGACCGACAAGGTCGCGCGCAAGATGCAGGCGTCGAAGGAGGTGTGGGGCAAGATCTTCGGCTCGATCAACACGCGCGAGAAATTCGAGGCGGCGCGCCTCGAGCTCGCGCAGCACGAGTGGGAGCGCCTCAAGGCCAACAACTCGCTCGAATGCCGCAACTGCCACGGCTACGACTACATGGACTTCACGCGCCAGAGCCCGCGCGCGGCCGCGCAGCATTCGACGATGCTCGCCTCCGGCGAGCGCACCTGCATCGACTGCCACAAGGGCATCGCGCACCGGCTGCCGGCGCTGCCGGTGACGAAATCGGAGAAGCAGGTGTCGATGGCCTCGCCTTAGGTGTGGTGCTGCAAGACGTTGTTTCCGCGATCCATGAACACGGCTCATCGTCATTCCCGCGCAAGCGGGAATCCAGTCCTGACGCAGCAACAGGACGAGCGATCGCCCCCGCCGAGGCGTCAAGGCTGGATCCCCGCTTGCGCGGGGATGACGGGTGGGTGCGTCGCCGTCGTGCCGACCCATGCGCGCGACGCATCCAATACCGCAACAACTTCTTGAAGGATTACACTCAGGCGTGCTCGCCGTAACGATGACGGGTGGCGTCGGCCGGACGCCACGTGCATGACCTAGAAATAGGCGTCGTAAAATGTCGCCTTCGGCATCGCTCGCCGAAGCCCCATCCGGCACCACGATGACCGCCCGCGACGCCGCTTTCACCGTCCCGCCGATCGCCGCATCTCCGCGCCGCGCGGTCGCATTCCGCGTGCTGGCGGCGATCAGCGCGTCGCACATGATCAACGACATGATGCAGTCGCTGATCCTCGCGATCTATCCGATCCTCAAGGGCGAGTTCGACCTCTCCTTCGCGCAGATCGGCCTCATCACGCTCACCTTCCAGTTGACGGCGTCGCTGTTGCAGCCGGTCGTCGGCACGTGGACCGATCGCCACCCGAGCCCGTGGTCGCTGCCCTTCGGCATGGGATTCACGCTGAGCGGGCTCCTGCTGCTCGCGTTCGCGCCGACGTTCGGTCTCGTGCTGGTGGCGGCGGCGCTGGTCGGCACCGGCTCGTCGATCTTCCATCCCGAGTCGTCGCGTGTCGCGCGCATGGCGTCGGGCGGCCGCCATGGCCTCGCGCAGTCGCTGTTCCAGGTCGGCGGCAATCTCGGCAGCGCACTTGGGCCGCTCGTTGCGGCGGCCGTCATCGTGCCGCTCGGCAAGCCCAGCATCGCCTGGTTCGCGCTGGTCGCGCTCGTCGGGATCGTTCTGCTGTCGCAGGTGAGCCGCTGGTACGCCGCGCAGCACCGCGCGACGGGAACGCGCAAGGCGCGCGCGGTGCCCACCCATGGGCTGTCGCGGGCGCGCGTCGGCGGCGCGATCGCGACGCTGCTCGTGCTGATCTTCTCGAAATACTTCTACGTCGCCGGCATCGGCAGCTTCTACACGTTCTACCTGATCGACAGGTTCCACGTGTCGGTGCAAAGCGCGCAACTGCACCTCTTCGCGTTCCTGTTCGCATCCGCGCTCGGCACGCTCGTCGGTGGTCCGCTCGGCGACCGCATCGGCCGCAAGCCGATCATCTGGGCGTCGGTGCTCGGCGTCGCACCGTTCGCGCTGTTGCTGCCGCACGTCGGCCTTGCGTGGACCACGGCGCTGACGATCGTCATCGGCCTCATCCTGTCGTCGGCGTTCTCGGCGATCGTCGTCTACGCGCAGGAGCTCGTGCCCGGCCGCATCGGCGCGATCTCGGGCCTGTTCTTCGGCTTCGCGTTCGGCATGGGCGGCCTCGGCGGAGCCGTGCTGGGCCTCGTCGCCGACCGCACCAGCATCACGTTCGTCTACCAGATCATCGCGTTCCTGCCGCTCCTCGGCATCGTCGCCGGGTTCCTCCCGCGCGTGCGGGCGGCGAGCTGAGGCACGGCGGCGCCGCGATGGCGGGCGTGAATCCCGCGAGTACAATGCGCGCATCGTTGCCGACCGCGAGGATCGATCGATGAAGCTCCGCAACCGATGGCCGCTCGCCATTGCGCTCGTCGCGCTCGTCGCGTCCGCGCAAGCCGAGGCGCAGTGGGTATTCCTCGCGCACCGCGTCATCGGCCGCGTCGAGTCGATGTCGCAGCAGACCGACACCGGCACCTTGATCGACACCGCAGCGGTGATCGTCGACCGCCCGGTCGATCGCGTCTACCAGACGGTGCGCCGGTCGCTCACGTCGGCGCAGCAGACGCAAGGCATCACGCTCAAGATCAGCGACGACGTCGGACGCGTCGTGCAGTTCAAGCGCGGCGACCAGACGGCGAGCATTCGCGTCTCGGATCTCGGCGACAACCTGTCGCAGCTGCTGGTGACGTCGTCGCGCCCCGCGGCGACGACGGCCGACAAGGTTGAAACCTCGGGCACGACGATCATCGTCCAGCGCATCCTCGCGATCTGCAAGGAGATGGACGTGCACTGCAGCGAGGAGAAGTCCTAAGGGCTCGTCGGTCTCGCGCGCGGCGACCCCGTCATCCCCGCGACTGCGGGGACCCGTCATTCCCGCGAAAGCGGCGACCCCGTCGCCCTCGCGAAAGCGGCGACCCCGTCATCCCCGCGAAAGCGGCGACCCCGTCATCCCCGCGAAGGCGGCGATCCCGTCATCCCCGCGAAGGCGGGGATCCAGCATTGGCCTGGCCCATGTGCAACGCGGTGTCCAATCGACATGTCACGACTGGATCCCCGCCGTCGCGGGGATGACGGTCCGACATGTCACGACTGGATCCCCGCCTTCGCGGGGATGACGTTCGCGTCCGCGGGGATGACGTTCGCGGTAACGCGCCGCACCGGCGACAGCGGATCGAAGTCGACCCAGTCGCCGGCGACGAT
>JAICUU010000138.1 GCA_025935675.1 Burkholderiales bacterium | reverse complement strand
TTCATCGGCATCGACGGCCAGAACGCCACGCTCAACACCGGCCGGATGCTGATCAACCTCAAGCCCAAGGCCGACCGCGACGCCGACATCACCGCGATCATGCGGCGCCTTGCGCAGCGCGCGGCAGGCCTCGCCGGCATCGAGATCTACCTGCAGCCGGTGCAGGACCTGACGATCGAGGACCGCGTGTCGCGCACCCAATACCAGTTCACGCTGGAGTCCGCCGATCCCGACGCGCTCGCCTCGTGGACGCCGCGCCTCGTCGACGCGCTGTCGCATTCGCCGCTCCTGTCCGACGTCGCGAGCGACGTGCAGGACCAGGGGTTGCAGGCCTACGTCGTCATCGACCGCGACGCCGCCGGCCGGCTCGGCATCACGCCGGCGGCGATCGACAACGCGCTCTACAACGCATTCGGCCAGCGCCTCATCTCGACGATCTTCACGCAGGCGAACCAGTATCGTGTCGTGCTCGAGATCGCGCCGGGGATGCAGCGCGGCCCGCTGACGCTCAACGACATCTACGTGCCGGCGCAGGGCGCGCAGGCCGCCGGAGCCGCGACGGGCGGCGCCGCGGGATCGGCATCGTCTTCCACGTCGGGCGGCGCATCGGCCAACACGCAGGTGCCGCTGTCGACGGTGGCGACGGTCGAGGAGCGCACGTCGCCGCTCGTCATCAATCACATCGGCCAGTTCCCGGCCGCCACCGTGTCGTTCAACCTGGCGCCGGGCGCATCGCTCGGCGACGCCGTCAAGGCGGTGCGTACGACCGAGGCCTCGCTCGGCATGCCGCTGTCGATCACCACCAACTTCCAGGGCGCCGCGCTCGCCTTCCAGGCGTCGCTCAACAACACGCTGCTCTTGATCCTCGCCGCGATCGTGACGATGTACATCGTGCTGGGCGTGCTCTACGAGAGCTACATCCACCCGGTGACGATCCTGTCGACGCTGCCGTCCGCGGGTGTCGGCGCACTCCTCGCGCTGATGATCTCGGGCAACGAGCTCGGCATCATCGCGATCATCGGCATCATCCTCTTGATCGGCATCGTCAAGAAGAACGCGATCATGATGATCGACTTCGCGCTCGACGCCGAGCGCGAGGAGGGCAAGAGCCCGCGCGACGCGATCTACGAGGCGTGCCTGTTGCGCTTCCGGCCGATCCTGATGACGACGATGTCGGCGCTGCTCGGCGCGCTGCCGCTGATGCTCGGCACCGGCGTCGGCTCCGAGCTGCGTCATCCGCTCGGCATCACGATGGTCGGGGGGCTGCTCGTGAGCCAGGTATTGACGCTGTTCACCACGCCGGTCATCTACCTGTGGTTCGATCGCATCGCGCGACGCACGCGGGAGCGCTCACGACGCGTGATGGGAGCGTCGGCATGACGCCCATCGAGACCGGCGATTCGCCTCGCGATCCTGCCTCTCCAGGGGTAATGGCAAGCAAAGCCCGCATCGGCGGAGGACTGTCCCGGCCGTTCATCGACCGGCCCGTGGCGACGACGCTCCTCACCATCGGCGTGGCGCTCGCCGGCATGATGGCGTTCGGCCTCTTGCCCGTCGCGCCGCTGCCGCAGGTGGACTACCCGACGATCTCGGTGTCGGCGAACCTCGCCGGCGCGAGCCCCGAGACGATGGCCGCGACGGTCGCGACGCCGCTGGAGCGCTCGCTCGGGCGCATCGCCGGCGTCACCGAGATGACGTCGTCGTCGTCGCTCGGCTCGACGCGGATCACGCTGCAGTTCGACCTCTCGCGCGACATCAACGGCGCGGCGCGCGACGTGCAGGCGGCGATCAACGCGGCGCGGAGCCTCCTGCCCACCGGCCTGCGCAGCAACCCGACGTACCGCAAGGTCAATCCCGCCGACGCGCCGATCATGATCATCGCGCTCACGTCGCCGACGATGACGCGCGGGCAGATGTACGACGCCGCGTCGACGATCCTCGCGCAGAAGATGTCGCAAGTCGATGGCGTGGGCCAGGTGCAGGTCGGCGGCAGCTCGCTGCCTGCCGTGCGCGTCGAGCTCAACCCGACCGCGCTCAACCAGTACAACATCGGCATGGAGCAGGTGCGCAGCACGATCACCTCCACCAACGCCAACCGGCCGAAGGGCGTCGTCGAGGACGGCGCACGGCGCTGGCAGATCGGCGCCAACGACCAGGCCCGGACGGCGAAGGAATACATCCCGCTGATCGTCGCCTACCGCAACGGTGCCGCGGTGCGCCTCGGCGACGTCGCGAGCGTCGTGGACTCCGTGGAGGACCTGCGCAACGACGGCTCGTCCAACGGCCAGCCGTCGGTGCTCCTGATCATCAGCCGCCAGCCGGGCGCCAACATCATCGACACGATCGACCGCGTCCGTGAGCTCCTGCCGACGCTGACCGCGTCGATCCCGCGCGCGATCGACGTCAACGTGGTGATGGACCAGTCGACGACGATCCGCGCGTCGCTGCACGAGGTCGAGCGCGCGATGATCGTGTCGATCGTGCTCGTCATCCTCGTGGTGTTCGCGTTCCTGCGCAACGTGCGCGCCGCGATCATCCCGTCGATCGCGGTGCCGCTGTCGCTGGTCGGCACGTTCGGCGTGATGTTCCTGGCCGGCTTTTCGCTCAACAACCTGACGCTGATGGCGCTCACCATCGCCACCGGCTTCGTCGTCGACGACGCGATCGTCGTGCTGGAGAACGTGTCGCGCCACATCGAGGAGGGGATGCGTCCCTACGACGCGGCATTGCGCGGCGCGCGCGAGGTCGGCTTCACCGTGCTGTCGATGAGCCTGTCGCTCTGCGCCGTGTTCATCCCCATCCTGATGATGGGCGGCATCGTCGGGCGGCTGTTCCGCGAGTTCGCGGTGACGCTGTCCGCGGCGATCGGCGTGTCGCTCCTGGTGTCGCTGACGACCACGCCGATGATGTGCTCGCGGATCCTGCGCCCGCGCCCCGCACGCGAGGAGAGCCGCCTTGGCCGGCGCGTCGGCCGCGCGTTCGACGCGGTCGCCGGCGCGTACCGGCGCTCGCTCGAGGTGGTGCTGCGCCACGGCGTGATCACGAGCCTCGTGCTGCTCGCCACCGTGGCGCTCAACGTCTGGCTCTACATCGTGATCCCGAAGGGCTTCTTCCCGCAGCAGGACAATGGCCGGATGATCGGCTCGATCGAGGCCGACCAGGGCTCGTCGTTCCAGTCGATGCAGGTGAAGATGAAGCAGTTCATCGACATCGTGCGCGCCGATCCCGCGGTCGAGAACGTCGTGGCGTTCACCGGTGGCGGCCGCCGCAACGGCGGCTTCATGTTCGTCACGCTGAAGCCGCTCGCCGAGCGCGGCGTCAGCGCCGATGGCGTCGTCTCGCGGCTGCGCGTCAAGACCGCCGGCGTCGCCGGTGCGAGCCTCTTCCTGTTCCCCGCGCAGGACATCCGCGTCGGCGGCCGCCAGAGCCAGTCGACCTACCAGTACACGCTGCAGTCCGACGACCTCACCGAGCTGCGGCTGTGGGAGCCGCGCATCCGCTACGCGTTCTCGCAACTGCCCGAGCTTGCCGACGTCAACACCGACGCGCAGGACAAGGGCGTGCAGACGACGCTGACGGTCGACCGCGACGCCGCGGCGCGGTACGGCCTCACGCCGAGCGCGATCGACACCGCCCTCAACGATGCGTTCGGCCAGCGCCAGGTGTCGACGATCTACAACCCGCTCAACCAGTACAAGGTGGTGATGGAGGTCGCGCCGCAGTACTGGCAGAGCCCGGAGGCGCTGAAGGACGTGTACGTGATCAACAAGAGCGGCGACCCGGTGCCGCTGATGGCGGTCGCGCACTTCGGCCCGACCAACACGCCGCTCTCGGTCAATCACCAGGGCGAGTTCGCCGCCTCGACGATCTCCTTCAACCTGCCGGAAGGCGTGTCGCTGTCGCAGGCGCAGCACGCGATCGACGACGCGATGGCCAGGCTCGGCGTGCCCAACGACGTGCACGGCTCTTTCCAGGGCACGGCGCGCGCGTTCCAGCAGGGGCTCGCGAGCGAGCCCTGGCTGATCCTCGCCGCGCTGATCACCGTCTATATCGTGCTCGGCGTGCTCTACGAGAGCTACGTGCATCCGCTGACGATCCTGTCGACGCTGCCGTCGGCCGGCGTGGGCGCGCTGCTCGCGCTCCTCATCTACCGGATCGAGTTCAGCCTGATCGCGCTGATCGGCGTCATCCTCCTGATCGGCATCGTCAAGAAGAACGCGATCATGATGGTCGACTACGCGATCTCGGTGGAGCGCGAGCGCGGCCTCGCGCCGCGCGACGCGATCTTCGAGGCCTGCCAGCGGCGCTTCCGCCCCATCATGATGACGACGCTCGCCGCGATGTTCGGCGCGGTCCCGCTCGCGATCGGCTTCGGCGAAGGCGCGGAGCTGCGCCGCCCGCTCGGTATCTCGATCGTCGGCGGCCTCCTGCTGTCGCAATTGCTGACGCTTTATACGACGCCCGTCGTCTACCTCTACCTCGACCGCTTCCGCCTGTGGTGCCTCGCGCACCTGCCGCGGCGGCGGCCGGCGGCGCCCCCTCAACCCCACGCCCACGTCCTGCCATGAACCGCTCGATCCCCTTGCGACTCGCCGCTCTCGCGCTCGCCGTCCCGCTCGCGGCCTGCACCGTCGGCCCGAACTACGTGCGTCCCGACGCGACGGTGACGCCGACGTACAAGGAATCGGGGGAGTGGAAGACCGCGACGCCCGCCGACCAGTTTCCACGCGGCGAATGGTGGCGCATTTACGACGACGACGAGTTGAACCGCCTCGAGGCGCAGGCGACAGCGGAGAACCAGACGATCCAGGTCGCGGCCGCGAACTATCGCGCGGTGAAGACGCTCGTCGACCAGGCGCGCGCGGGCCTGTTTCCCGCGGTCGGCGTCGGTGTGGGCGCATCGCGCGGCAACAGCAACGCGTCCGCGACGAGCGGGGTTCGCAATTCGGTGACCGCGACCGTCGACGCGACGTGGGAAGTCGACCTGTGGGGCAAGGTGCGGCGCGCGGTCGAGGCGAGCGAGGCGAACGCGCAGGCGAGCGCCGCCGACGTGGAATCGGTGCGGCTGTCGATCCAGGCCGAGCTCGCGATCGCGTATTTCTCGCTGCGTGTCTCCGACAGCGGCCAGCGCCTGCTCGACAGCACCGTCGAGGCCTACACGCAGTCGCTCGCGCTGACCACCAACCGCTACAACGCCGGCGTGGCGGCGCGCTCCGACGTCGTCCAGGCGGAGACGCAGCTCAAGTCGGCGCAGGCGCAGGCGATCGACAACCGCGCCACGCGCGCCACGTTCGAGCATGCGATCGCGGTCCTCACCGGCCGCGCGCCCGCGCAGTTCGCGCTTCCCGTCGCGAACGATTTGCCGGTGCCGCCCGACGTGCCGCCGGGCCTGCCGTCGCAGCTCCTCGAGCGGCGCCCCGACATCGCCTCGGCCGAGCGGCGGATGGCCGCGGCGAACGCGCAGATCGGCGTCGCCACCGCGGCGTTCTACCCGACGATCAACCTGGCGGCGAGCGGCGGCTTCGGCAGCTCGGGCCTGGGCAACCTCTTCTCGCTGTCGAATCGCTTCTGGTCGATCGGCGCCAACCTCGCCGAGCCGCTGTTCGATGCCGGCTTGCGCAAGGCGCAGCGCGACCAGACGATCGCGCAGTACGACGCGTCGGTCGCCAATTATCGGCAGACGGTGCTCGCAGGCTTCCAGGAGGTTGAGGACAACCTCGCCACGCTCGCGGTGCTGAAGGACGAGTCCGATGTCCAGCAGCAGGCGGTCGAGTCGGCGCGGCATTCGCTCGAGCTCATCAACAACCAGTACAAGGCCGGCATCGTCGACTTCCTCAACGTCGTCGCCGCGCAGACGGTGCTGTTCAACAACGAGCGCACGCTGGTCATCCTGCGCGGCCGGCAATGGCAGTCGAACGTGACGCTCGTCAAGGCGCTCGGCGGCGGCTGGGACGCGCACCAGCTCGCCGCGGTGAAGTAGTCCGTCATTCCCGCGATTGCGGGAATCCAGCCGTGGCGCCACGTCATTCCCGCGCAAGCGGGAATCCAGCCGTGGCACCACGTCATTCCCGCGAATGCGGGAATCCAGCCGTGGCGCCGACCGCAGGCGGGGCGGTTCGACCCTTGACACGCCTCGGTCCCGCGCAGGCGGGTACGTCCAGCCGGTGCCAAATGTCGAATTTTCCAGGCCCAAGGGCTTGATTTCGGAGCTGTCGTTCCGTACTATTAGCACTCGAAGCCGCTGAGTGCTAACAACCGTGAGCCCCTTGCAGGGCGACGGGCGCGCGGCCACCCGACGCACCGCGTCAAGCCAGTTCCCTCAACCCCGATCATTGGAGTGAGTACTTACCATGAAGCTGAAGCCTTTGCATGACCGCGTCATCGTCAAGCGGCTCGAAGAAGAGCGCAAGTCGGCCGGCGGCATCGTCATCCCCGACACCGCCGCCGAGAAGCCTTCGATGGGCGAAGTGGTCGCCGTCGGGCCCGGCAAGACCGACGACAGCGGCAAGCTCCAGCCGATGGGCGTGAAGGCCGGCGACAAGGTCCTGTTCGGCAAGTATTCCGGCCAGGAATTCAAGATGGACGGTGCCGACCTCCTGCACATGCGGGAAGACGACATCATCGGCATCGTCGCCTGAACGACGCGCCCCTCTAAGCATCCAGGAGAAACGAAATCATGGCAGCCAAAGACGTCCGCTTCGGCGAGAACGTACGCAACAAGATGGTGAACGGGGTCAACGTCCTCGCCAACGCCGTCAAGGTCACGCTCGGCCCGAAGGGCCGCAACGTCGTTCTCGAGCGCAGCTTCGGCGCGCCGACGATCACCAAGGACGGCGTGTCGGTCGCGAAGGAAATCGAGCTCAAGGACAAGTTCGAGAACATGGGCGCGCAGATGGTGAAGGAAGTCGCGTCGAAGACGTCGGACGTCGCCGGTGACGGCACGACGACGGCCACCGTGCTCGCGCAGTCGATCGTCATCGAAGGCATGAAGTACGTCGCCGCGGGCATGAACCCGATGGACCTGAAGCGCGGCATCGACAAGGCCGTGATCGCGGTCATCGAGGAGCTCAAGAAGATCAGCAAGCCCTGCTCGACGTCGAAGGAGATTGCGCAAGTCGGCTCGATCTCGGCCAACGCCGACGAGTCGATCGGCAAGACGATCGCCGAGGCGATGGACAAGGTCGGCAAGGAAGGCGTGATCACCGTCGAGGACGGCAAGGGCCTCGAGAACGAGCTCGACCTCGTCGAGGGCATGCAGTTCGACCGCGGCTACATCTCGCCGTACTTCATCAACAATCCCGAGAAGCAAACCGCGATCCTCGAGGATCCGTACATCCTGCTGCACGACAAGAAGGTCTCGAACATCCGCGACCTCCTGCCCGTGCTCGAGCAGGTGGCGAAGGCCGGCAAGCCGCTGCTCATCATCGCCGAGGACGTCGACGGCGAGGCGCTCGCGACGCTGGTCGTCAACAACATCCGCGGGATCCTCAAGACCGTCGCCGTCAAGGCGCCGGGCTTCGGCGACCGCCGCAAGGCGATGCTCGAGGACATCGCGATCCTGACCAACGGCACGGTGATCGCCGAGGAGCTCGGCCTCAAGCTCGAGAACGCGACGATCAAGGATCTCGGCCGTGCCAAGCGCGTCGAAGTCGCCAAGGAAGACACGACGATCATCGACGGCGCCGGCGAAAAGGCGTCGATCGAGGCGCGCGTCAAGAACATCCGCGTGCAGATCGACGAGGCGACCTCCGACTACGACAAGGAGAAGCTGCAGGAGCGCGTGGCCAAGCTCGCGGGGGGTGTCGCCGTGATCAAGGTCGGCGCCGCGACCGAAGTCGAGATGAAGGAGAAGAAAGCTCGCGTCGAGGACGCGCTGCACGCCACGCGCGCGGCGGTCGAGGAAGGCATCGTCCCGGGCGGCGGCGTCGCGTACCTGCGTGCGCGTGCCAACGTCAAGAACCTGAAGGGCGCCAACCCCGACCAGGATGCCGGCATCAAGATCGTGCTGCGCGCGATCGAGGAGCCGCTGCGGATGATCGTGCAGAACGCCGGCGACGAGCCGTCGGTCGTCATCAACAAGGTCGTCGAAGGCAAGGGCAACTACGGCTTCAACGCGGCCTCGGGCGAATACGGCGACTTGGTCGAGATGGGCGTGCTCGATCCGACCAAGGTGGCGCGCTTCGCGCTGCAGAACGCGGCGTCGGTGGCGTCGCTGATGCTGACGACCGATGCGATGGTCGCCGAGCTGCCGAAGGACGACAAGCCGATGGGCGGCCCCGGCGGCGGCATGGGCGGCATGGGCGACATGGACATGTGACATCGCGAGAGCGATGTCATCCCCGCGCAACATGCCCCCGAGTGCTGTAATCGGGGGGCGGGGATCCACGATCCTTGCAGCAACGGAAAGCCCGGCCTCGTGCCGGGCTTTTTGTCGTGCGCTCGCCACGCGCGTGACGGCGCGGCGCGGCCCGGGCACTACTGCGCCGTCAGCGCGATGTCCTTTTCGCCGCGCGGCGCTTTTGCGCGGCGCGGCGAAAGCATCCCGCCTCGTGGTCGTCGACCATGCCCACCGCCTGCATCCACGCGTAGACGATCACCGGACCCACGAACTTGAAGCCGCGCGCCTTGAGCGCCTTCGAGAGTGCGATCGACTCGCGCGACTCGGTGAGGCGCTTCGCGCCGCCGGGTTTCGGCGCGCCGCCGACGTGCGCCCAGGCGAAGGCGGCGAAGTCCTCGCCGGCCGCCTGCATCGCGAGATAGGCGCGGGCGTTGCCGATCGTGGCTTCGACCTTGGCGCGCGAGCGCACGATGCCCGCATCGCCGAGCAGTCGCTCGACATCGCGTTCGGTGAAGCGCGCGACCTTTGCCGGATCGAAACCGCGGAACGCCTTGCGGAACGCGTCGCGCTTGGCGAGGATCGTGCTCCACGCGAGGCCCGCCTGGAAGCCGTCGAGCATCAGCTTTTCCCAC
>JAICUU010000154.1 GCA_025935675.1 Burkholderiales bacterium | reverse complement strand
GCCGGCATCCGCAGGAATCCAAGGAGCAATTCATGCCAGACCATGATCCCCTTTATCCGGAGGCCACCCGCGAAATCGCCGAGTTGCGGACCCGACTAGCACCCGGTCCCGCCGAAGCGTTTCGTGCCTTCAGCCGCAGCGTGTTCGCCGACGGCGCGATCGACGTGAGAACGAAGCAATTGATCGCGGTCGCCGTCGCGCACGTGACCCAATGCCCGTATTGCATCCGCGGCCACACGGCATCCGCATTGCGTCACGGGGCGAAACCCGAGGAGATCATGGAAGCGATTTGGGTCGCCGCGGAAATGCGCGCCGGGGGCTCCTACGCGCATTCGGCGCTCGCACTCGACACGATCGCACACGCGCATCCGGAAAAGCAGGGCGGGACCACGGTGTGAGAACGGCGATGTCTCAGACGTCGATCATGACGGATTCGACCCCGCCGATTGCGCGCAGCCCGGAGGCTGCCGGTCGCCGGATGGAGGCGCAAACGCCCGAGAGTCCAGTTGCGCGAACTTCGGTGCCGCAGGAGCCTCAGGCCGTCGCCGACGCCGCCGCGCGCTCGAGCCCGGTATCGCGGGTCGCCCCGTGGACACCCTCGACGCGCGACAGGATAGAAGGAATCATCGTCGACGCCATTCTCGGGGCGGTGACGAGCGTCGTCCTCTGGGTCGCTTTCCGGCTGAGCGTCCGGTATTTCGATCGCATCGTCGGGATGACCTGATCGCCTCGTCGCCCGACTGCGCGCCACGGTTCGAGGCATCAGATCATGGCCCGATCGCCTGTTGTCGACGACGAGTCCGAGTTGTCCGACGGCTTTTCGCTGCTCCAGGCGCTGCAGCGGTGGGAAAACGAAGGCGGCGCAGGAGGCGGTGCCTGTCGGCGAGTTGGAGGTTTAGGGAACGGGGTCGTCGCCCAGGCGCGGCGCGAGCGCGGCGCGCCGGCCGTCGGTTGCTCTCGACAATTCGCGTACGAAGTCTTCAACGGCGCGGGGCGTGGCGCGCGCGGCTGCCCGGGGGAGCTGATGTCGTGAAAATCGGACACCAACTCTCGAGGTTTGCCCATATCTCGCCCGATCACGGCGACGTAGGGTGGGCGCTGTTGGCGATGCACGACATGTCGCCGCAGCGACGGCGTCGCACCGCAGCAGCTCGCTGACGCCGTCGCCCCTGCCGATTCGCTACTTCACGGGAGATTCGCTATGGACAGAAACAACAGGCACGGCATTACCTGGACGCGCGCGGCGATCGCCGGCCTCGCACTGGCCGTTCCGCTTGCGTTCGCCACGCCGGCGGTTTCGGCCGCCAACATCGGCAAGACGCCGCCGTCGAACTTCAAGAAGGTCAGCTCGCTGGTGAAGCTTCCCGACTTCGTGCCGGGTCTGGGCACGCTTTACGTCGATCCGGCAACGCTGCCGGTCGGGCCGTTCCTCGGCTACAACCATCAGGGCAAGCTGGTCAACATCATCTACATGGTTCCGCTCAAGGACATCGACGCGCACAAGAATTTCGAAGCGCTGGGCGGCGTCGCGGCGGGCGTGAAGCTCAACCATACCGACATCCAGTACAACCCGGGCCATCCCGGAGTCGAGGAACCGCATTACCACATCGTTCAGTGGCTGATCAGCCCTGAAGCCGTCAAGGCGCAGATGAAATAGGCGCCGGGCACATGCGGACGCGAGCGGGCATGCGATCGCTGCAGATGGGATCCCGCGCACGGTACGGCGCTGCCGCCCGTGCGCTCGTGGCGGCTTGCCTCGCCGTTGCCGCAATGTCGGGGCAAGCGCCGGCCGTCGCCGCGACCGTCGAAATCAAGCTGGTGCAAACGCCTGCCGGAGACGCGTATTTCGATCCGGCGGGCGTGCGCATCGCAGCCGGGGATACGGTTCGCTGGGTCCAGATCAGCGGATTCCATTCGGTCACCGCATATCACCCCGGTAACGACAACCACGAGCTGCGGATCCCCGCATCCGCGCAGCCCTGGGATTCCGACATCCTGCTTGCCGATTACCCGAAGCGGGGTTCCACGTTCGAGCACAGGTTCACCGTGCCGGGCGTCTACGACTATTTCTGCAAGCCGCACGAGATGGCCGGAATGGTCGGGCGCATCGTCGTCGGCGATCCTGGCGATGGCCCCGGAACCCGGCCGTTCGGGTACGCGCCAGGCAAGCACTGGAAGCCGGTTCCCGAAGTCGCGCAAAAGGCATTTCCGCCAGTCGCAGAGATCCTGCAAAAAGTCACGGTCCATGTCCGGTGAGGTACGCCGGCCGTTCGGTGCGGCGCTTTGCCGAGGCGCGATCGTCGAAGTGACGGGCGCGCGAAAGCCTGTCGATTCGCTCGTCATGGCGGGATCGGACGCGACAACACCCAATCGATGCCGATGACCGAGCCGTCGCAGGTCGCCGCTTGATCCCGCTTCGCGAGGATGGCGGCTGCGCTAGGCGGAGCGGTCGACCTTCACCGTCTGCCCGTCGATGGTGATGAGGTCGAAGCCGGTGACGTGACCACCGGCGCGGCGGAAGCGCAGGCGGATGTCCTCGGTGTTGCCGAACGCGAAGAGGTCGGCGCCGAGCGGCGCGAGCGTCGTCGGTGCGCGGCTCTCGCGCTGGAACGTGAGCATGCCGTTGGCAAGCGTGATCGTGCGCACGCCGAACGTGCCTGCGTATTCGGCCAGCGATGCGGCATCGAGCGAAGGCGGCTTCATCCGGCCGCGCAACCCGTCCATCGCCCAAGCATAGGTCGCGTGATCGGCGTCGGGCTTCGCGTCGAGCATTTGGAGCGCGAGAAGCTGCGCCTGGTCCAGCGCCGCCGCGGCCGTGACGGCCGCGTCGGGCGTCACGCCGGTGCCTTCCCAGTTGCCGTGATCGACCGGATGCTCGGGACGCCCGGTCGACACGCTCAGCACGAAGCCGTGCCCGGCGGGGAACAGCGTGTTGTTGTTCGCGGCACCGGCGGTGGCGGTGCCGACGAGCGTGCCGAGCTTGAAGAGCCGCACGTGGTCGGCGAACTCCTCGGCCGCCGATGCCGTGTCGGCCGACGTCAACACGTACAGCGGTTTGCCCGTCAGGCGCGGCGCCGGCAATTTCGCCAGCACGCGCGTCGAATGCGACTTGCCGGCGCCCTCGTGGAACGTCATCAGCACGCGCGAATCCGCCGGCATGAAATAGCTGACGAGCGCCTGCACCGCTTCGGCGCTGCCGCCGCCGTTGCGGCGCAGGTCGATGATCACGGCATCGCCGCCGGCGAGGAAGCGCATCGCGTCGGCGGCCGCGCGCGTCGTCGCCGCGCCGTTCCAGCGAAACCCTGTCATCTCGAGGTAACGGACGTTGCCCGGCAGGATCCGCAGCGTCTCGTAGCCCTCGTTGTGCCGCTTGCCGTCGCGCGCGCCGTAGTCGCGCGCGTCCTTCGATTCCTCGCCGTGCGCGAGTGCCGCGGCCTGCGCCGGGTTGTAGGCGATCCACAGGTGCTTGTCGTGGCTTGCGGCGGCGAGGTCAGGTCCGAGCCGCGCGGCGAGCTCGGCGGCGCTGTCGACATCGTAGCGGCCTTCGGCCTTGTGCGCCTCGAGTGCTGCGACGATCGCGGGCCGCACTTGCGGAAACACGTACTGCTTGCCGATCAGGTCGATCGCGTGGTCGACGACGGCGCGCGCCTGCGCCACGGTCAGCGCGCCTGATGCCGGCTCGGGCGCGGCGTGCGCGGGGGAGGCCATCGCAACGGGCATCAGCATCACGGCGAGGCATCCGGCGAGGTCACGTGCGTTCATGGGTCGCTCCTTTGGCAGGGCGAAGCTTCGCGCGCGCACCGAACGTCGCGTCGACGCGATCCTTCAGCGGCCGCTCGTCCAGTGCGCGCTCGAGGCGCTCGAGCTCGGCCAGGAAGCGCGGCGCCGCCTCGCTGCACAGAAGCGACGTCGCCTGCGCGATCGCGTCCCACAGCGGTTTCAGGCGCGCGGCGGTGCGCTTGCCCGAGGGCGTGAGCTCGATCCAGAAGCGCCGCTGGTCGGCGGCGTCCGGGCGCGTCTGCACCAGTCCTTCGGCGACCAGCTCGGCGCGCAGCTGGCTCACCGCCGCGTGTGACACGCCGATGCGGTCGGCGAGGTCGCCCACCGTCTGCGCGCCGTGCGCGTCGAGCGATGTGACGATCGGGAACCAGCGCGGCTCGAACGCCGCCGCGCGCTCGCGGTAGATCGCCTGCACGTCGCGGTCGAGACGCTCGGACAGCCGGCGAAGTCGCGTGCCGAATGCGGCGGCGCCGCGCTCCTGGACATAGTCTGGCATCGATCGTGTAAGCGCTTACGGAAATGCGTAAGAGCTTACATAAAAGGATTTTCGGGCGTCAAGCGGGGTGGGGCGAAGCGCCCGCGAGCCTTCGGCAGGCGTCGGACGGGCTGGCTGACGACGCGCGCTCCCGCGCCCGGCGGCGCCATTTGCGCGAGTGCGCGCCGCCGCTCAGCGCTTCCAGAAGCGCCGCGACGCGATCGCCGCACCCTCGGCCATCGCCGCGAGCTTCGCCCAGACGACATCGGGATCGACCGCCGACTGGCCGACCCATGTGCCGTAGCCGCAGTCGCTGCCGGCCATCACGTTCTCGCGACCGACGCGCTCGGCGTAGCGGCCGATGCGCTGGGCGATGAGCTCGGGATGCTCGACGAAGTTCGACTTCGATTCGATGACGCCGGGCACCAGGATCTTGCCGTCGGGCAGCTTGACGTTGTCGAACAGTGCCCATTCGTGCGCGTGACGCGGGTTGGCGGCTTCCATCGCGATCGTCGACGGCCGCGCCTTGAAGACGATGTCGATCACGTCGGCCAGCGCGACGTCGCAATGGTGCGGGCCCTCGTAGTTGCCCCAGCAGAGGTGCATCCGCAAGCGCTCGGGCGGGATGCCGGCCAGCGCGTGGTTCAGCGCCTCGACGTGCAACTCGGCCTTGCGACGCCACTGCGCGAGCGACAGCTCGGCGTACTGGATATGCCGGCCCATGCCGAGGTCCGGGCAGTCGACCTGCAGCGTAAGGCCCGCGTCGGCGATCGTCGTGTACTCGTGTCGCATCGCGTCGGCGATCGCGGCGAGGTACGCCTCGTCGCTCGGGTAGTGCTCGTTGCGGAAGAACAGCGACACGACCCCGGGCGACGCCGCGGTGAGGAAGCCTTCGGTCGCGCCGCTCGCGGCCATCGCCGCCTTGAGATGCGCGACGTCGGTGGTCGCCGCGCTCTTGTCGCGCACCGCGATCGGGCCGTTGCAGGCGGGCGTCTTGCGCCGCGAGCGCCCAGGGTCGCCGAACACCCGCTTGGCCAGGCGCGGAAACTCGGCGAGATCCTGGTAGACGAACGTGTTGCCCTCGCCGCCGAAGCCGGTGAGTCGGTCCTTGACGTACGTCGCGTAGCTCGGCTTGCTCATCTCGCCGTCGTCGACGATGTCGATGCCGGCGTCGACCTGCTTCCTGACGACCTCGGCGACGGCCGCGGCGATGTGGCGATCGAGCGCCTCGCGGTCGACGGGCACGCCTTCCTCCTTGGCGAACATCGTGCGCACGAGGTCGTCCGGGCGCGGCAGGCTGCCCGTGTGCGTCGTCAGGAACCGCTCGGTGCTGCGTTGCATCGGTCGCCTCCGGGAGTGACGGTCCGCGTCGGATCGTCACTCTACCGGAAGTGCAGGCGATGCCGTTTCGCGCCGTCATCCCCGCGAATGCGGGGATCCAGTCGTGACGTCACACCCGTGGCGCTGACGCGGACGTGTCAAGGCTGGATTCCCGCATGCGCGGGAATGACGGGCCACGGCAATGACCTCAGGCGGCGACCTTCTCGTTGGAAGCCGCAGCGATCGGGATCGTCGGCGAGCGCCATTGCTGCAGCAGCTTCGCTTCCTCGGCCTTCACCTCGGCGACGAAGCCGTCCTTGACGTGGCCATAGCCGCGGATGTGCTCCGGCAGCGACGCGATCGCGACGGCGAGCGCATGGTTGCCGGCGCCGAGCCTGGCGAGGATTTCGTCGACGTTCTTCTCGTAGTCGGCGAGGAGCTGGCGCTCCATCTTGCGCTCGGCGGTGCGGCCGAACACGTCGAGCGCCGTGCCGCGCAGGCCCTTCATCGTCGCGAGCACGCGGAACGCCGACATCATCCACGGCCCGTACGTCGACTTTTTCACGCGGCCGGTGTGCGGGTCGGGCTTGTTGGTGAGCGGCGGTGCGAGGTGGTACGTGAGCTTGTAGTCGCCCTCGAACTGCGCGTCGACGCGTTTCAGGAAATCGGTGTTCGCGTAGAGGCGCGCAACCTCGTACTCGTCCTTGATCGCGCGCAGCTTGAAGTCGTAGCGCGCGACCGCCTCGGCGAGCGCGGTCGAGCCCGGCGCCTTCGCGGCTTCGACTTCGCGCACGCGGGCGACCAGGTCGGCATAGCCCTTCGCGTACGCGGCATCCTGGTAGTCGGTGAGGAACGCGACGCGGCGAGCGATCATCTCGTCGAGCGAGCGCGACAGCACCTGCGTCTCGGGCTTCGCCTGCGCCGGGAACGCGGCCTTCTCGACGCGCGCCGGATCGATCGCCGCGAGACGGCCCCAGTTGAACGCCTGCTTGTTGGCGTCGACCGCCGTCGCATTGAGCTCGATCGCGCGCATGATCGCGGTCTCGTGCACCGGGATCAGGCCGCGCTGGTACGCGAAGCCGACCATGAAGAGGTTGGTGGCGATCGAGTCGCCCATCAGCGCGGTGGCGAGGCGCGTGGCGTCGAGGAACTCGGCGTCGCCGGGACCGACCGCGTCCTTGATCTCCTGCTCCATCGAGCCGCGCGGGAAGACGAGATCGGGCTTGCGGGTGAAATCGGCGGGCATCACGAGCGCGGTGTTGACGAGCGCGCGCGTCGTGCCCTTCTGCATCTTGGCGACCTGCTCGTCGCCCACGCCGGTGATGATGTCGCAGGCCAGCACCGCGCGCGCCTCGCCCGCGGCGATGCGCGTCGCGTACATGTCCTCCGGCTTGTCGCCGATGCGGATGTGCGACACGACCGAGCCGTTCTTCTGCGCGAGGCCCGTCATGTCGAGCACCGAGCAACCCTTGCCTTCGAGGTGCG
This sequence comes from Burkholderiales bacterium, assembly GCA_025935675.1. Lineage (GTDB taxonomy): Bacteria > Pseudomonadota > Gammaproteobacteria > Burkholderiales > Casimicrobiaceae > VBCG01. The sequence continues at coordinate 1,040 of JAICUU010000154.1, read as the reverse complement.
CGGCCATGCCGAGCAGCGCGCCGATCGTGACCACACCGGTGCCGCCAATGCCGGTGACGACGATGCCATAGGGCGTCGACGTCGACGGCAGTGTCGGGTCGGGCATCGCCGGAAAGTCGCCCGCGTCCACCTTGGCGGGCTTGCGCAGCTTGCCGCCCTCGACGGTGACGAACGACGGGCAGAACCCGTTGACGCAGGAATAATCCTTGTTGCACGACGACTGGTCGATCGTGCGCTTGCGGCCGAACTCGGTCTCGAGCGGCGCCACCGACACGCAGTTGGACTTGACGCCGCAGTCGCCGCAGCCTTCGCAGACGAGCTCGTTGATGATGACGCGCTTCTGCGGGTCGACCATCTTGCCGCGCTTGCGGCGGCGGCGCTTCTCGGCGGCGCAGGTCTGGTCGTAAAGGAGCACCGTGCAACCAGGCGTCTCGCGCAGCTCGCGCTGCACGGCGTCGAGGTCGTCGCGGTGGAAGATCTTGATGTCGGGCGAGAAGTACGCGTCCGGGTACTTCTTCGGATCGTCGCTGACCACGACGACGCGCGACACGCCTTCGGCCTCCACCTGGCGCGCGATGTCGGCGGGCGACAGCGGCCCGTCGACCGGCTGGCCGCCGGTCATCGCCACGGCGTCGTTGTAGAGGATCTTGTAGGTGATGTTGACCTTGGCGGCCACCGCCGCGCGGATCGCGAGGAGGCCGCTGTGGTAGTACGTGCCGTCGCCGAGGTTCGCGAAGATGTGCTGCGTCGTCGTGAACGGCGCCTGGCCGATCCATGGCACGCCTTCGCCGCCCATGTGCGTGAACGTCGACGTCTCGCGGTCCATCCAGATCGTCATCACGTGGCAGCCGATGCCGGCCGTCGCGCGGCTGCCTTCGGGCACGTTGGTCGACGTGTTGTGCGGGCAGCCGGAGCAGAACCATGGCACGCGCGCGATCGCGATCTTGGGCTTGGCGAGCGCCGCTTCCTTCTGGTTGATCCACTCGACGCGCGCGCGAATCTTCTCCATCGTGCGCGGATGCAGGCCCAAGCGCTCGATG
>JAICUU010000157.1 GCA_025935675.1 Burkholderiales bacterium | reverse complement strand
CGCGCGGCCGCTGCCGGCCGAGGCGATGCGCAAGCTGCCCACGCCGGGGCAGTCCACCTGCGAGGAAGTGGCCGGACTCTTGCATCTGCCGCTCGCACGCACCGTCAAATGCCTGATGGTGCAGGCTGGCGGGAAAGTGCAAATGTTGCTGATTCGCGGCGACCACATGGGCAACGAGGTGAAGATCGGCAGGCTGCCGGGCTTCGACGGCTGGCGCTGGGCGACCGACGCCGAAATCGTCGAGGCCGCCGGCTGCAAGCCCGGCTACCTCGGACCCGTCGGCATCCCCGCGTCGATGCCGCTCGTCGTCGACCGGCAGGTCGCCGCGATGGCCGACTTCGTCTGCGGCGCCAACGAGGCGGATTTCCACCTGGCCGGCGTCAACTTCGGGCGCGACACGCGCGAGCCCGATCTCGTCGCCGACATCCGCAACGTCGTGGCGGGCGACCCTTCGCCCGACGGCAAGGGCACGCTCGCGATCCTGCGCGGCATTGAGGTCGGCCACGTGTTCGCGCTCGGCAGCGTCTACTCGACGGCGATGGGCGCGACGTTCCTCGACAAGGAGGGCGCGTCACACGTCATCGAGATGGGCTGCTACGGCATCGGCATCACGCGCGTCGTCGCCGCCGCGATCGAGCAGAACCACGACGAGCGCGGCATCGCCTGGCCCGACGCGATGGCGCCATTCGCGGTCGCGATCGCGCCGATCGGCTACGACCGCAGCGACGCGGTGCGCGCGCTCGCCGACGAATTGCACGACGCGCTCGAGGCACGCGGCGTCGACGTGCTGCTCGACGACCGCGGCGAGCGTCCCGGCGTGATGTTCGCCGACCTCGAGCTCGTCGGCATCCCCCACCGCGTCACGATCGGCGACCGTGGTCTCAAGGACGGCAACGTCGAATACCAGGCGCGGCGCGATACCAAGGCCACGCCGGTGGCGGTGGACGCGATCGACGCGTTCCTCGCCGAACGGATGAAGGCCGCATGAGCACGCGGCAACGCTCCGGGTGCGAAAAGGCGCGGCACCGCGTCGCGCCGAGGGCCATCCGATGACGGCGATGCTGCGCACGCTGGCACTCGTCGTCGCGCTCGCGCTCGCGTGTGTCGTCGCGACCGATGCGCGCGCCGGCGCGCAGGTCGAGGAGCAGCTCTCGTCGTCGGTGATCAACGGCCTCGCGAAGTCGATCGCCGACTTTCCGCCGCCCGCCAACTACAGCGCGCAGCCGGCGGTGCGGGCGTGGATCGACGACATGTCGAAGCGCCTCGCGTCGCGCATCAGCGACCCGATGACACGGCGTGATCTCCTCGAGACCGTCCACTACGAGGCGACGCGCGCCGGCCTCGATCCGCAGCTCGTGCTCGCGGTCATTCACCACGAGAGCGGCTTTCGCAAGTACGCCGTGTCGATCGCCGGCGCGCGCGGCTACATGCAGGTAATGCCGTTCTGGAGGAAGCTGATCGGCAGCAGCGGCCAGAATCTCTTCAGCCTGCGCACCAACCTCCGCTACGGCTGCACGATCCTGCGCTACTACCTCGACCGCGAGAACGGCGATTACTTCCGCGCGCTCGGCCGCTATAACGGCAGCCTCGGCCGGCCCGAGTACCCGAAGGCGGTGATGGCGGCGATGAGCCGCTACGCGCCGGAGACGCCGATACGCGCCGCGGCGGCGAAGGGCCGCCCCGAGCCGCCGGCCCCCCTCCAGGGGGAGGCGCGCGAAGCGCGCATCGGGGGGGCCTTCACCCTCACCCCGACCGCGGCGCGGTGACGCCGCGCGGGCGCTTCGCACCCTCGCCCACCGGGCCGCTGCATTTCGGTTCGCTCGTCGCCGCCGTCGCGAGCTTCGCCGACGCGCGCGCGGCGGGCGGCGCATGGCGGCTGCGCATCGACGACGTCGATGCCGCGCGCGCCCGCGGCGATGCCGCCGACGCGATCGTGGCGACGCTCGCACGCCATGGTTTCAGCTGGGACGGCGACGTCACGCGCCAGACCGCGCGCATCGCGCGCTACGACGCGGCGTTCGCGACACTGATGCGGCAAGGCGCGCTCTACCCGTGCCGGTGCACGCGCAGCGAGCTGGCCGATGCGCCGCTGTCGGCGGCCGGGGAGCGCGTCTATCCCGGCCGCTGCCGCGAGCGCAACGTCGACCCCGATGCCGGCGCCGTCGCGTGGCGCGTGCGCGTCGGCGATGCCGTCATCGCCTTCGACGATCGCGTGCAGGGCCGCGTCACGCAGCCGCTGGCCAGCGAGGTCGGCGACTTCGTCGTCAAGCGCAACGACGGCCTCTACGCGTACCAGCTCGCGGTCGTCGTCGACGACGCGGACGATGCGATCACCGACGTGGTGCGCGGCGCGGACCTCCTCGCCTCGACGCCGCGCCAGATCCTGCTGCAGCGCCTGCTCGGCCTCGCCACGCCGCGCTACCTGCACGTGCCGGTCGCGATCAACGCACGTGGCGACAAGCTCGCCAAGCAGACCGGGGCGCGCGCGCTCGACGGCGATCCCGTCGCGGCACTCGCCGCCGCGTGGCGCTTCCTCGGGCAGGCGCCGCTCGAAGCAACGCCGTCGACGCCCGCGGCGTTCTGGCGCGACGTGCTTGGCGCGTGGTCGCCGTCGCACGTGCCGCCCGTCAATGTCGCGCCGTGCCCGCCCGGCTTCGGGTAACCGCGCCGATCGCGCGCCGGCTGCGCGTAAAATGGCCGTCACGGGGTCGCCGCTCGCGCGTCCTCGCCCACCGAATCCCCGACATCCGCGCATGACCACGCTCGTCGCCGTCCGCAAGGCCGGCAGCATCACCATCGCCGCCGACTCGCTGACCACCTTCGGCGACCTGCGACTTTCCGCCGACTTCGACAAGAGCTACGAGAAGATCGTCCGCCATGGCGACACATTCATCGGCCTGTGCGGCTCGGCCGCGCACCAGCTCGTGTTCGAGAGCCTGCTGAAGGAGGGGAAGGGCATCGACCTCTCCGGCAAGACGGCGATCTTCGAGACTCTGCGCAAGCTGCACCCGGTGCTCAAGGAGCAGCACTTCCTCAATCCGAAGGAGGACGAGGAGGACCCGTACGAGTCGACGCAGATCACCGCGCTCGTCGCCAATCCGCGCGGCATCTTCGGCGTCTACTCGATGCGCGAGGTGTTCGAGTACACGCGCTTCTGGGCGATCGGCTCGGGACGCGAGTTCGCGCTCGGCGCGATGCAGGTGCTGTACGGCCGGCTGAAGACCTCCGAGGCGATCGCGCGCGCGGGCATCGAATGCGGCGCGACGTTCGACAAGAATTCGGCGCTGCCGATGACGATCCACACGTTCGCCGAGATCGGCGCGTGACGCGCCGGCGAATGGCGCAGTCATGAGCGTTTACATCCCGTCGCACTTCGCATCGGACGACGTCGCGATCGCGCGCGAGTTGATCGACGCGCACGCATTCGCCACGCTGGTGACGCCGGTCGACGCCGAGGCGTTGGTCACGCACCTGCCGCTGCTGCGCGAATCGCGCGCGAGCGGCGACGTGCTCGTGGGACATTTCGCGCGCGCGAACCCGCACGCACGCGCCGCGGCGGTGTGCCCGTCGCTGGCGATCTTCCACGGCCCGCATGCGTACGTGTCGCCTTCGTGGTACGCCGAGCCCGCGAAAGCCGTGCCGACGTGGAACTACGCGATCGTGCACGCGCACGGCACGCTGCGCCTCGACGACGACCCGGCCGCCGCGGAGCGGATCGTCACCGCGCTGACCGCACGCTTCGAAGGCTCGCGCGACGAACCGTGGACGTTCGCGATGGCGGAGCCGCAGCGCGGGGCGATGCTGCGCGCGATCGTCGCCTTCGAGATGCCGGTGGCGCGCCTCGACGTGAAGCTCAAGCTGTCGCAGAACCGTCCCGCCGGCGATCGCCGCAGGGTCATCGCGGCGCTGGCGGCCGAGCCCATCGCCGATGCGCACGCGACGGCCGACCTGATGCGCCGCCGCGCGGCGCCGCCCGACACGCGGACGTGAGCGCTCCCATGCGCGCGCAGGGACGCCCCAAGCGCGCACAAGTCCTCGAACGCGTCGCGTCGGTGGCTCGATGACCGGCGACGCGGCGCGCATCCGCCTCGACAAATGGCTGTGGGCGGCGCGCTTCTTCAAGACGCGCGCGCTGGCGGTCAAGGCGATCGACGCGGGGCAGGTGCGCATCGACGGCGAGCGGGTCAAGCCCGCGCACCCGATGCGCGTCGGCGTGCGCGTCGGCGTGCGCAAGTCGGGCATCGTCGTCGAGGCCGACGTGCTCGCCCTCTCCGACCGGCGCGGCAACGCCGCGGCGGCGGCGCTCCTCTACGCCGAGACGCCGCAGAGCGTGGCCACGCGCGAGGCGTGGCTTGCCGCGCGCCGCGCCGAGCGCGACAGCGCGCCGCGCTTCGCGGGCCGCCCGACCAAGCGCGACCGCCGCCACCTCGAGGATTTCCTCGCGGAACGCTGAGGTCGCGGCGTCACGCGCGAGACCAGCGCGACGACGCGAGCCGGCGCGAGCGCCGGCGATTCCACGGCCGGGCGCCCCGCGTCAGCAGAGCCTTGCGTTGGCGAAGTCGATCAGCAGCTCGGGCTGGCGGTAGCCCTGCCAAGCGAGCCACAGGACCAGCGCCATCACGATGACGCCGATCGAGTGCGCGACGACGCGCCGCGCGAGCAGGCGTCGCGCGGTCACGACTGATGGGACGGCGGCCGCGCGTGCTCGCGCGGCGCGCCGTAATGGCGGGGATTCACCCCGCCGAGGTTACGCCCGCTGCGGCTCGCCGGGCAAGGTGGCGACGTTCGCCGCCGTGGATGCCATGCCGAGCTCGCGCATCGCCGCCATCACCGAGCTGAAGTCGGCGGCGCCGCGCACGTCGGCGATCGGCTTGGCGAGGAGGTTCACCGCGCGGCCGCTGACGATCAGCGGCACGTCGTCGCGCAAGGCCTTGCGAAGGCCGCGGATCTCCTGGCCGGCGATCTTGCCCGAGATGCCGCGGTCGAACAGCAGCACGACCATCGACACCTGGTAGGCGGTCGCCGCGTCGGCGATCTCCTGCGCCGGCACCCCGGCGCCGAGCGTCAAGCAATTGATGCCCTCGGTCATCAGCAGGAGCTCGAGGATCGCGAGGCCAAGCGTGTTGGGGTCGTTGGGAGGCGTCGCGAGCAGCACGGTGCGCGCGTCGCGCACCGGACGGACCAGCCGCGTCACGTCGCGCAGCAGCCGTTGCGCGATCTCCGAAAAGCGCATCTCCTGGAAGTTGCGCATGTCGCCCCGCACCACGCGCTCGTGCACCGCCTCGTTGAGCGGGATCAGCGTCTGCTCGAGGAACTTGCGCGTGCCCTGGCCGACGAGCAGCTTCGACAGGTTGTTGTGGAGCTCGCCGATCCGATGGGTACCGAGGTACTTGACCGCCGACTCGATCTCCGTCGGCAGCGCAGTCGGCTCGGCGACGGTGAGGCCCAGCATCGACTGCAGCGCCGATTCCGCGAGCGGTACGACCGCGCCGGCGCGCCAGCCCTCCGACAAGAGCTGCTTGATGAGCTTGAGCCGCGCGACCTGGTCGGGCGGATAGACGCGGTCGCCGAACTGGTCGCGCAACGGCGACGGGAAGCCGTAGCGGCGCTGCCACATGTAGAGCTGCTCGCGGCGCAGGCCGGTGCTGCGCACCACCTCGCGGATGTGCAAGGAGCCCTGCGCGTCGTTGGAGCTCGGCGGAGTCTCGTCGACCATCGCCGGGCCCGGTTCGCGGCGCCGCGTCGGCGCCTTGATCAGAATGCCCATGTCCGTCCTTCCCGTACCAGAATTTGTCAGCGCGTGTTCGTTGACCTGTAACGCACAAGTATAGTGTGTCTTGCCGGGGGAGCGTGGCACCGGTCGGCGGTTCCCGCCCCCTGCTGTGCTGCACGGCATGCACATTGCACGATGCATGCCAAAGCAGACAGGCGGCCTTGCCGGGCGCTGCCGGCTTCGGCGATGATCGGCGCGCCCAAGGCTGCCGGGCTCGGCAATTGCATGTCGTGCGCCCGGGCGGCCGCGCGCGATTCGAAGGTCGTCGAGAAAAACGCGATGTTCGGTTTCGGCAGGTCGGTCAAGGATCCGCTCGCGGACGCGAAGTCCGCCGAGCGCTGGCTCGCGGGCTTCCCAGCCAACGATCCGATGGCGATGCACGTCGAGCTGCTGGGCGAGCTCGGCCGCGCCGCCGAGCGCACGACGAAGCGCACGCCGGCGATGCTCGAGGCGGTATTCCACCTCGACGCGCACACTGCCTCGGCGCGCGCCGCGCTGGCCGCGCAGTACATCGAGCACGCGAGCCGAAGCACGAGGATCGAGAACCAGCTCTGGTCGGCGATGTTCGACCTGACGCAGGCGTTCCTGCTCGCGTACCAGGCGTTCGCGCGCGAGATGTCCGACCACGCGCAAAGCGGCAAGTGGCAGTCGCACCTGATCGAGCTCGTGGCGCGCCAGGTCCACCACCTCGCGCTCGACGCCCGCACGCGCCTCTACCGCTTCGAGCAGTGGATTCCCGCCAAGTGGAGCGAGCTGCACGTGCTCTTCGCGCTGGCGCTGTCGCGGCAGTTCGAGCGCCAGCCCCTCGCGCTGACGCCGGGCGCCGAGACCACGACCATCGAGCAGGAATACCTGAAGACCCTGATCCTGCAGCTCGTCAACGCCGGCAACCTCAACCCGCGCCACCTCGAATGGGTGGCCGGCGAGCTCGCGGAATGGTGCGCCCCGCTGCGCCTCACGCTGGAGCCTTCGTCGGCGACGGCGTTCTACGTCGACCTGGGCTCGCGCGAGGGATTGAAGCGCCGCAGCGGCGCGGGCCCGCTCGAGGGCCGCGTGCTGTTCGTCGAGACGCGCGGCCTGCACGCGACGCTGATGCAGAACGTGCTCGCGATCGAGCAGAAGATCCGCCACCAGCCGCTGTCCGAGCGCACGCCGCGGCGCACCGAGCAGTTGAACCTCCTCAACAAGCTGGCCGCGCAGGTCGACCCCGAGTACCGGCCGTTCGCACGGCGCGGCGAGCGCACGACCGCGACCGGCGCCGTCGACGCGATCGTCGGCTTCGCGAAAATCGCCGCGTATCTCCGCGAGGAGGAGCGCGACCCGCTGCCGCACGTGAGCCCGGGGCAGAGCTTCGACGGCACGATGGAGCTCGCCGTGTTCGGGCACCTGCGCAACGAGGATGACCGGCGCCTCCATCTCGCGCGACAACGCCTCGCCAAGTACAGCCCGGCCGGCGGCGCGTGGGAGATCCGCGACCGCTCGCAGACCGGTTACCGCCTTGTCGCGCCGATGAGCGCCGCCAACGCGCTCACGCTCGGCACGCTGGCCGCGCTTCGCACCGAAGGCCAGCCGCTGTGGACGCTCGGCATCGTGCGGCGGATGCGAAGGCTCACGACCGACCGCGCGGAGATCGGCCTCCAGGTGATCGCCGTCGCGGTGACCGGCGTCGACCTGGTCGAGCACCGCCGCGGCAACGCGGGCGACTACTCGGTCGACGGCGAATCGACGCAAGGGGTCCGCACGTTCCAGGGATTGTTCCTGGCGACGCGGCGGCGCGGCGGCGAGAGCGCCGTGCAGTCGGTGATCGTGCCGGCGGTGGAGTACCAGCCGGCGCGGCGCTCCAAGGTCGTCACGCCGCAATCGATCCATCCGATCCGCTTCGGGCGCCTGATTGAGCAGATGGCCGACTGGGTGTGGACGACGATCGAGATGGTCGGTGTCGATGCCTCCGAACGCGCCTCCGGCGGCGACGGCAATACGACGATCAAGGGCGGCAACGCCGCATCCGCGGCATAATCGGCGTTCCGGCCCACCGGGCCACTTCATCGTCATTCGCCGAATGCCGCAGGACGCGCCCGCGCGCGAGCCATCGCACGACCGCTACGCCGAGATCTGCGCGGCCTGGCGCTGGGACGTGCCCGCGTCATTCAACATCGGCGAGGCCTGCGCGCGG
>JAICUU010000018.1 GCA_025935675.1 Burkholderiales bacterium | reverse complement strand
TCGGCGAGCGCCAACGGTTCACCGCGTTCCAGTGGCACTACGACGCGTTCGAGCTGCCGCGCGGCGCGACACGCGTGCTCGCCAACGCGTTCAATCCGAACCAGGGCTACACGATCGACGATCGCCACATCGGACTGCAGTGCCACGTGGAGATGACCGCCGATCTCGTCGACACGTGGTGCCGCGCGGCGCCCGACGAGCTGCCGGGCGTGTCGACGCCGGCGCTGATGAGCGAGGCGGACATCCGCGCCGGGCTCGACGCGCGCATCGCCCATCTCAACGGCGTCGCCTCGTCGATCTACACGCGCTGGGCGACGAAGCTTGCGCACTGACGCGATGACCGCGATCCGCGCGCTGCCCGATCTTTTGATCAACCAGATCGCCGCGGGCGAGGTCGTCGAGCGCCCGGCCGCGGCGTTGAAGGAGCTCCTCGAGAACGCGCTCGATGCGGGCGCGGGCAAGGTCGACGTCGATGTCGCCGCCGGCGGCATCCGACGGCTGCGCGTCGCCGACGACGGCGACGGCATCGACCGCGAGGACCTGGCGCTCGCCGTCGCGCGCCACGCGACGTCGAAGATCGCGCAGCCGTCCGATCTGGAGGCGATCGCCACGCTCGGCTTTCGCGGCGAGGCGCTCGCGTCGATCGCTGCGGTGTCGCGCTTCGCACTGACGTCGAAGCGCCGCGGCAAGCCGCACGCGTGGCGGATCGAGGTCGAGGGCGGCGACACGCGCGGCACCTCACCCGCCGCGCTCGCCGGCGGTACGACGGTGAGCGTCGAGGAGCTCTACTTCAACACCCCGGCGCGGCGCAAGTTCCTGCGCTCGGAGGCGACCGAATGGGCGCATACGTCGGAAGCGTTCGCGCGGATCGCGCTGGCGCGTCCCGAGGTCGCGCTGTCGCTCGCGCACAACGGCCGCGTCCAGCACCGGCTGCAGCCGACGGGGCGGCGCGCGCGCGTCGAGGCGCTGATGGGCCGCGCGTTCACCGACAACGCGGCCGAGGTCGACGCCGACGCCGGGGCGATCGCGATCACCGGGTTCGCGGTGCGGCCGGCATACGCGGCGGGCGGCGGCGGCCAGTACGTGTTCGTCAACGGCCGCTACGTCCGCGACCGCGTGCTGTCGCACGCGCTGCGCGAGGCCTACCGTGACGTGCTGCACCACGACCGCGTGCCGAGCTACGTGCTGTGGCTCGTGCTCGACCCGCGCCACGTCGACGTCAACGTGCATCCGCAGAAGACCGAGGTGCGCTTCCGCGACAGCGGGGGCGTCCACCAGTTCGTCCGCCACGCGGTGGAGCGCGCGCTCGCCGCGACCGCGTCGGAGCAGCCGGCGGTGTCGGCCGCCGATCGCCTCGGCATCGCCGCGGCGCGGCTGCCGCCATCCGGGTCCCTCGCGGCGATGCCGTCGCAGGCGGGCCTCGCGCTCGCCGCCGGCGCCGCCGAGCCCGCGGCGTTCTACGCGCGGCTGTTCGGCGCGCGCGCGGACGGGTTGGCGCGCGACGCGGCGCATGCGCCGTCTTCAATCGATGGCGCGGCCGCAACGGCGCTCGCCGACCGTGCGCGCATGTTGCCCCCGGACGAGGAATTCCCGCTCGGCTTCGCGCTCGCGCAATTGCACGGCATCTACATCCTCGCGCAAAACCGCGACGGCCTCGTGCTCGTCGACATGCACGCCGCGCACGAGCGGATCGTCTACGAGGGATTGAAGGCGTCGCCGGCCGCGACGATGGCGACGCAGCCGCTCTTGGTGCCGGCGACGTTCGCGGCAGACCCGCTCGACATGGCCGCGGCCGCCGAGCATCACGCCACGCTCGACGCGCTCGGCTTCGACGTCGGCGCGATCGGCCCCGCGACGCTCGCCGTGCGCGCGATTCCGGCGCTGCTGGCCGATGCCGACGCGGTCGCGCTCGCGCGCGCCGTGCTGCACGACGTCCGTGAGTTCGGCGCGAGCGCCGTGCTCGCGCAGCACCGCGACGATCTCTTCTCGACGATGGCCTGCCACGCCGCGGTGCGCGCGCATCGCGCGCTGACGCTGCCGGAGATGAACGCGCTGTTGCGCGAGATGGAGGCGACCGAGCGCGCCGGCCAGTGCAACCACGGCCGGCCGACGTGGTACCGGCTGTCGCTCGGCGATCTCGACCGCCTCTTCATGCGCGGCCGCTGACCCGCCGGCTGCCGTGACGCCGGTGGTGCTGCTGATGGGCCCGACCGCGGCGGGCAAGAGCGCGGTGGCGATGGCGCTCGCCGGCACGCTCGGCGGCGAGATCGTCAGCGTCGACTCGGCGCAGGTGTACCGCGGCATGGACATCGGCACCGCCAAGCCGGAGGCGGGCGTTCGCGCTCGCATCCCGCACCATCTGGTCGACATCGTCGACGTCGATGCCCGCTATTCTGCGGCGCGCTTCGTCGACGACGCGCGCGCGGCGATCGCGGCGATCCGCGCGCGCGGGCGCGTGCCGATCCTCGCCGGCGGCACGATGCTCTACTTCAAGGCGCTGCGGGAGGGGCTGTCGACGCTGCCGCGCGCCGACCTGGCGTTGCGCGCCGCGATCGACGCCGACGCCGCGCAGCGCGGCTGGCCGGCGCTGCACGCCGAGCTCGCCGCCGTCGACCCCGTCACGGCGGCGCGGCTCGCGCCGGGCGATTCGCAGCGCATCCAGCGCGCGCTCGAGGTATTCCGTATTGCCGGCGAGCCGCTGTCGCGCCTGCAGGGCCGCCGCATCGTCGATCCGCTGCTCGCCGACGCGCAGGCATTCGCGCTGTTGCCGCACGATCGTGCGCGCCTGCACGCGGCGATCGCCACGCGCTTCGACGCGATGCTCGACGCCGGCATCGTCGCCGAGGTGGCGGCGCTGCGCGCGCGCTTTCCGTACGCCGCGCACCTGCCGTCGATGCGCGCCGTCGGCTACCGCCAGGTGTGGGAGCACCTCGACGGCGCGAGCGATGCCGCGACGATGCGCGCACGCGCGATCGCGGCGACCCGCCAGCTCGCCAAGCGCCAGCTCACGTGGCTCCGCGCGACGCCGGCGACGGTCCTCGATCCGCAGTCGCAGTCCGTCGACGACATCGCCGCGCAGATCGCCGCGACCTTGCGCGATGGACCCGATTCCGTCATCCCCGCGAAGGCGGGGATCCAGCCGTGACGTCGCGACGGGTGAACCGCCTGCCCATCACGGCGCGGCAGAGCTGGATTCCCGCGTTCGCGGGAATGACCGCCGTTCCTGCGATTCCCGCATTCGCGGGAATGACCGCCGTTCCTGCGATTCCCGCATTCGCGGGAATGACAGCCCTGCCTACGAGGCGGTTTCGGGGATCCCGGCCACCGCGCTGAACATCACGCGGTTCTTGCCGGCGCGCTTGGCCGCGTACATCGCCGCATCGGCGCTGGCGAGGAGCCCGGGCGGGTCGCTCGCATCGTCCGGGAAGAACGCGATGCCGATCGACGCGCCGATCGGCACGCTGGAAAGCGAGCGGTCGGCGAGCGAATCGAGCAGCCGCTCGGCGAGGCGCGCGAGATCGCGTCCATCCTCCGCGCCGACCGCGCCGAGCACGAACTCGTCGCCGCCGATGCGCGCCAGCACGTCGGAGTCGCGCTTCAATCCCGCGAAGCGCAGCGCGATCTTGGTGAGGAGCGCATCGCCCGCCTCGTGGCCGGCGCTGTCGTTGACCGCCTTGAATCCGTCGATGTCGATCGACAAAAGGCCGAGCGTACGGCCCTCGCGGCGCGCCTGCGCGAGCGCATAACCCAGCCACTGCGTGAAGAAGCGGCGGTTGGGAAGCTGCGTCAGGTCGTCGTGGTCGGCCTCGCGGCGGATGCGCTCGACGAGATGGCGGCGCTCGCGGAGCTCGCGCGCGATCGCCGCGTAGAGGATGACGAGCAGGATCGCGCCGAGCAGCACGCCGAGCGCGAGGAGGCGAATCGTCCCTTCGTAGTGCGACTGCAGCTGGGCGCGCGCCGCCTCCGCGCGCCGCGAGAGGTCGGCGTGCATCGCTTCCCACGCGACACGGATTGTGCGCATCGCCGCGATGCCACGGTCGGACAGCGCCATCTGCTGTGCCGCCTCGAAGCCTTGCTGGCGCCGCAGCTCGACGTTGCCCGCGAGCGACGACAGCAGCGCGCCGATCGGCGCGTCGAGCTCGGCGAGCGCCTTGGCCGTCGGGGGATCGCCCGCGGCGAGCGCCTTCGCCTCGGCGATGCGCTTGCCGACGTCGGCGATGGCGAGCCGGTACGGCACGAGGTAGGTATCGCTGCCGCTGACGAGGTAGCCGCGCTGGCCCGACTCGGCGGTGCGCAGCGCGAGATAGACCGACGTCACCGCGAAGTCGAGGTCGCGAAGCTGGGTGCTCTGGCGGCCGACGTCGAGGAACGCGCGGCCCTCGCGGGTGGCGAAGCCCAGCGCGACGACGAGGCCGAGCGCACCGGCGACGAACGCGACGATGAGCTTGGCCTCGAGGGGAAACGTGCGGGCGGTCATCGTGTGTAGCGTAGCGGCGGCGGTGCGTGATCGGCTTGCAGCGGCGTCAATCGGGCCTCGACGGTGTGCAATAATGAACCTTCCGGGGCGTGCGCGGAATCCGTTTCCCACGCGCGACGAGCACCCCGCCGGATCGAGCCATGCCGCGCCAGACCCTGTACGACAAGCTCTTCGACAGCCACGTCGTCCGTCGCGACGCCGACGGCACCGTCCTCCTCTACATCGACCGCCACCTCGTCCACGAGGTCACGAGCCCGCAGGCCTACGAGGGGCTGCGGCTGGCGGGGCGCACGCCGTGGCGCACGCAGTCGATCGTCGCCACCGCCGACCACAACACGCCGACGACGCACTGGTCCGAGGGCATCCGCGACCCGGTGTCGCGCACGCAGGTCGAGACGCTCGACGCCAACATCCGCGCCACAGGCGCCAAGGCGTATTTCCCGTTCCGCGATCGCCGCCAGGGCATCGTTCACGTCATCGGCCCCGAGAGCGGCGCGACGCTGCCGGGGATGACGGTGGTGTGCGGCGACTCGCACACCAGCACCCACGGCGCGTTCGCGTGCCTCGCGTTCGGCATCGGCACCTCGGAGGTCGAGCACGTGCTGGCGACGCAGTGCCTCGTCACGCGCAAGTCGAAGTCGATGCTCGTGCGCGTCGACCGGCGGCTGCCCCGCGGCGTGACGTCGAAGGACCTGGCACTCGCGCTGATCGGCCGTATCGGCACGGCCGGCGGCACTGGCCACGCGATCGAGTTCGCCGGCGAGGCGATCCGCGCGCTGTCGATGGAGGCGCGGATGACGGTGTGCAACATGTCGATCGAGGCCGGTGCGCGCGCCGGCATGATCGCCGCCGACGACGTGACGTTCGACTACCTGCGCGGACGCCCGTTCGCGCCGGCCGGCGAGAACTGGGACCGCGCGGTCGCGTATTGGCGGACGCTGCATTCCGACGAAGGCGCCGCGTTCGACACGACGGTCGTGCTCGACGCGACCGAGATGCGCCCGCAGGTCACCTGGGGCACGTCGCCCGAGATGGTCGAGTCGGTGGAGGGCCGCGTGCCCGACCCCGACCGCGAGCGCGACGCCGCGCGCCGCGAGGGCATCGAGCGCGCGCTCACCTACATGGGCCTCGCGCCGAACACGCCGATCACCGACATCCGCATCGACAAGGTGTTCATCGGCAGCTGCACCAACTCGCGGATCGAGGACCTGCGCGCCGCGGCGATGGTCGCGCGCGGCCGCCGCGTCGCCGCCAGCGTGAAGCTCGCGATGGTCGTGCCCGGATCGGGGCTCGTGAAGGCCCAGGCCGAGGCCGAGGGCCTCGACCGCGTGTTCCGCGACGCGGGCTTCGAGTGGCGCGAGCCGGGCTGCTCGATGTGCCTCGCGATGAACGACGACCGCCTCGAGCCGGGCGAGCGCTGCGCGTCGACGTCCAACCGCAACTTCGAAGGTCGCCAGGGCGACGGCGGCCGCACCCATCTCGTCAGCCCCGCGATGGCCGCCGCCGCCGCGGTCGCCGGGCACTTCGTCGACGTGCGCCGGCTGTTCGGCTGACGCGCGCGTCCACCGCCATGCAAGCCTTCCGCCAGCACACCGGACTCGTCGCGCCGCTCGACCGCGCCAACGTCGACACCGACGCGATCATTCCGAAGCAATTCCTGAAGTCGATCAAGCGCACGGGCTTCGGGCCGAACCTGTTCGACGCGTGGCGCTACCTCGACCACGGCGAGCCGGGAATGGACAACGCCGCGCGCCCGCGCAATCCCGGCTTCGTGCTGAACGAGCCGCGCTACGCGGGCGCGTCGATCCTCGTCGCGCGCCGCAACTTCGGCTGCGGCAGCTCGCGCGAGCACGCGCCGTGGGCGCTCGCCGACTACGGCTTTCGCGCGCTGATCGCGCCATCGTTCGCCGACATTTTCTTCAACAACTGCTACAAGTCGGGCCTCCTGCCGATCGTGCTGCCCGAAAATGTCGTGGCACGACTCTTCGACGACGTCGCCGCGTTCCCGGGCTTCCGCCTCGCGATCGACCTCGGCGCGCAGACGGTGGCCACGCCCGACGGCGCATTCGTGCAATCGTTCGACATCACCGCCGACCGCAAGAACCGCCTGCTGAACGGCCTCGACGACATCGCGCTCACGCTCGCGCACGCCGATGCGATCCGCGCGTTCGAGGCGAAGCACCTGCGCGAGCAGCCCTGGCTCGCGTGAGCGTCGCGCCACGCCTCGTGATTCCCGCGAATGCGGGCGCCGTCATTCCCGCGAAAGCAGGAATCCAGTACTGACGCCGCGATGATGCGCACGTCGTGCCCCACCGAACGCCACGGCTGGATCCCCGCCTTCGCGGGGATGACGGCCGCATTCGCGGGGATGACGGCGAGGGGCTGCAGGTCTTGGCGCGTGCGCGGATGAAGCTCGTCGGCACGCCGATGAAGATCGCGCTCCTGCCGGGCGATGGCATCGGCCCCGAGATCGCGCGCGAGGCGGTCAAGGTGCTCGACGCGCTGAAGCGGGACGGCCTCGACATCGCGATCGACGAGGCGCCGATCGGCGGCGCCGGCCACGATGCCGCCGGGCATCCGCTGCCTGACGCGACGCTCGCGCTGGCGCGCGCCGCCGACGCGATCCTGATGGGCGCGGTCGGCGGCCCGCGCTACGACACGCTGCCGCGCGCGCTGCGGCCCGAGCAGGGCATCCTTGGCATCCGCAAGGCGCTTGGCCTCTTCGCCAACCTGCGCCCGGCGATGCTGTTCCCCGAGCTCGCCGAGGCGTCGACGCTGAAGCCCGAGGTCGTCGCCGGCCTCGACATCCTGATCGTGCGCGAATTGACCGGCGACATCTACTTCGGCGAGCCGCGCGGCCGGCGCACGACCGAGCGCGGCGAGCCGGAAGGCTTCGACACCATGCGCTACGCGAAAAGCGAGATCGAGCGCATCGCGCGGGTGGGCTTTCGCGCCGCGCAGAAGCGCGGGAAGAAGCTCACGTCGGTCGACAAGGCCAACGTGCTCGACACGTCGATCCTGTGGCGCGAGGTGGTGAGCGCGCTGTCGGCCGAGTATCCGGACGTCGCGCTGTCGCACATGTACGTCGACAACGCGGCGATGCAGCTCGTGCGCGCGCCCAAGACGTTCGACGTCATCGTCACCGGCAACCTCTTCGGCGACATCCTGTCCGACGAGGCGTCGATGCTGGCCGGCTCGATCGGCATGCTGCCGTCGGCGTCGCTCGACGCCCACGGCAAGGGCCTCTACGAGCCGATCCACGGCTCGGCGCCCGACATCGCCGGCCGCGACGCCGCCAACCCGCTGGCGATGATCCTGTCGATGGCGATGATGTTTCGCTACACGTTCGCGCGCGAGGACGTCGCCGCGAAGATCGAGCGCGCGGTGCGCGCCGTGCTGGCGCGCGGCCTGCGCACCGCCGACATCGCGCGTCCCGGCGAGGCGGTCGCCGGCACGCGGGCGATGGGCGACGCGGTCGTGGCGGCGTTGTAAAGCCGCCCATTGCCGCCCGATGCCGCGTTGCGCAGCGCACAAAAGACACCGCGGCCGTGCTAGGATGATTGGATGAAACTCGTCCTCACGCTGGTCCTCCCGAGCCGGCGCGCGTGCGCCCACGCGCGGCGCGGCCGGGCGACGACGACGGGCAAGTCCAAGACCGCGAAAATCACGGCCTGATCCCGCACGTCCACCGCTTCCTTCCCCGCAAGCGGCGACTGCGGAAGAAGGAAGGCGGGGCAGGATGACGACGATGCGTGCAGGTTTCGTGGGCTGGCGCGGCATGGTGGGCTCCGTGCTGATGCAGCGGATGCAGGACGAGGGCGATTTCGCCCATCTCGATCCGGTCTTCTTCTCCACGTCGGGCAACGGCGCGCCGCCCGCGATCGGCCGTCCGCTGCCGCCGATTCGCGACGCCAACGACCCGAAGGCGTTCGCCGGCCTCGACGTCATCGTCACCTGCCAGGGCGGCGACTGGACGAACGCCCTCTACCCGCGCATCCGCGAGGCCGGCTTCAACGGCTACTGGATCGACGCCGCGAGCGCGATGCGCATGCGCGACGACACCGTCATCGTGCTCGACCCCGTCAACCGCCACGTCATCGACAAGGCGCTCGCCGCGGGTGTGCAGAACTTCGCCGGCGGCAACTGCACGGTGAGCCTGATGATCATGGCGCTCGCCGGCCTCTTCGCCGAGGACCTCGTCGAATGGGTCACGTGCATGACCTACCAGGCGGCGTCCGGCGCGGGTGCGAAGCACATGCGCGAGCTCGTCGCGCAGATGGGCGAGGTGCATCGCGTCGCCAAGGACCTGCTCGACGATCCCGCGTCGTCGATCCTCGACATCGACCGCGAGGTCGCCGGCATCCTGCGCGACCCTCGCTTCCCCGCCGCCGAGTTCGGCGTGCCGCTCGCCGGCAGCCTCATCCCGTGGATCGACAAGGACCTCGGCAACGGCATGTCGAAGGAGGAGTGGAAGGGCGGCGCCGAGCTCAACAAGATCTATGACCGCGCGTCGACGCCGGTGCCGATCGAGTCGCTGTGCGTGCGCATCGGCGCGATGCGCTGCCATTCCCAGGCACTGACGATCAAGCTTACGCGCGACCTGCCGCTCGCCGAGATCGAGCGCCTCGTCGCGGGCGCGAACCCGTGGGTGCGCCTCGTGCCGAACGAGCGCGAGCCGAGCATCCGCGCGCTCAGCCCCGCCGCGGTCACCGGCACGCTCGACATCCCTGTCGGCCGGCTGCGCAAGCTCGAGATGGGACCCACGTACCTGTCGGCGTTCACGGTGGGCGACCAGCTGTTGTGGGGCGCCGCCGAGCCGCTGCGGCGGATGCTGCGCATCGTCGGCGAATCGAGGCTCGCCGCGGCGGCCTGACGAACGCGCCGGAAGCGCACGAAAGCAACACCCGGGCCGGATCCCGGTCGGTCGTTGCGCCACAAGATGTTGTGGCCGCGGTGCGAATCACCTCTAGCGCTTGCGGGTCGCTAGCACGTCGGCATGAAGCCGCGTGTTGCGCGGCTGTCGGCTACGGCAAAATACCAAGCTAATACCGTGGTTTAGCTTGCGGTGCTAAACCCATGATGTTATGTTTCCTTGCAATAACGCTGATTGCGAGGGACGCATGCGCGCACCACCCAAGTTCAAGCTCTGCCTCGTTGCGCTCGCACTTGCGCTGCCAGGCAGCGCCATGGCCCTGGGCCTCGGCAAGCTGACCGTCGATTCGGCGCTCGGCCAGCCCCTGTCCGCGCGCGTCGACCTTACTTCCGCGACACGGGACGAGCTCGAGACGCTGACCGCCCGCGTCGCCGATCCCTCGATTTATCGCCAGAACAATCTCACCTATCAGGCGGCGCTCGCGCGTGCGCGCGTCGTCATCGAGACGGGCGCCGACGGCGTGCCGTACTTGCGCATCTCCTCGCCCGTGTCGGTGCTGGAGCCGTTCCTCGACCTGATCGTCGAGGTCAACTGGTCGTCGGGACGCGTGGTCCGCGACTACACGCTGTTGCTCGATCCGCCGGGCACGATGGTCGCCGGTACCACGACGGCGCCGGTCACGCCGCCGCGGCAGGGCACGGGCGCCGCATCGCCGCCCGCGCGCACGCGCGCCTCGGCGCCGTCCACCGCGCCTTCGACGACGTCGACGCAAGGCAGCGGCAGCTACACGGTGAAGCGCGGCGACACACTCGGCAAGATCGCCAACGAGAACAAGGCTGCGAACGTCACGCTCGACCAGATGCTGGTCGCGCTGTTCAACGCCAATCCCGACGCGTTCGTCGGCAACAACATGAACCGCCTGCGCGCCGGCGTGATCATGACGATCCCCGACGCCAACACCGCGCTCGGTCAAGCGGACGCCGACGCGCACAAGGTGGTGCGCGTGCAGGCGACCGATTGGCGCGCGTATCGCGATCGCGTCGCCGCATCGGCGCCCGAGGCGGGCGGCGAGGCCGGCCGCGCGACGTCCGGCAGCATCTCGACCGCGGTGGAGGAAAAGACGCCCGCCGCCGCGCCCGGCAGCGATCGCCTGCGCGTGTCGCGCGAAGCCGCCGGCAAGGGCGCAGGCGCCGAGGACCGCGTCGCGCGCGACAAGGAGCTCGCCGAGGCGCAATCGCGCATCAACCAGCTCGAGAAGATGCTCGCCGACGCGCAGCACGCGGTCGACGTGAAGAACCAGTCGCTCGCGCAGGCGCAGCAGAGCGCCAATGCCGCAGCCGGCAAGTCGGCGCCGACACCGCCGCCCGCACCGATCACCGCCGCCCCGCCGACTGCGACGCCGCCCGCGACGGCACCGGCGACGAGCGCGCCCTCCACGCCGCCGGCCGCGACCATGGCTGCGCCCGTGACGACGCCGCCCGCGACGCCCGTGCCGGCCGAAGCGGCGAAGGCGCCCGAGACGCCGCCGCCCGTGACGACGCCCGCGCCGGTCGCCGAGCCGCCGAAGGCCGTGACGCCGCCGCCCAAGGCGGCGCCGAAGGCGCCCGCGAAAGCGCCGGCCAAGGCGGCGCCGTCGTTCTTCGAGCAGCTGACCGACGCGATCCCGCTGTGGGCGCTCGCGATCGCTGCCGCGGCGATCATCGGCCTCATCGTCGTGCTGCTCACGTCGCGCCGTCGCAAGACGACCAAGTTCGAGGACAGCATCATCTCGGGCACCGACATCAAGACCAACACCGTGTTCGGCTCGACCGGCGGCGGCGTCGTCAACACGGGCGACAACTCGCTCGCGTCCGATTTCAGCCGCGAGGGCCTAGGCAACATCGACACCGACGAGGTCGACCCGATCGCCGAGGCCGAGGTCTACCTCGCGTACGGCCGCGACGCGCAGGCCGAGGAGATCCTCAAGGACGCCCTCAAGAAGGATCCGGCGCGCCAGGAGATCTACCTCAAGCTCCTCGAGATCCACGCGCAGCACAACAAGCCGTCGGCGTTCGAGACGGTCGCCGCGGAGCTCTACGCGCAATGCCAGGGGCAGGGCGAGGTGTGGCAGAAGGCGGTGGCGCTCGGCCGCCAGCTCGATCCCAACAATCCGATGTTCGCGGAAGGCGCCGCGCTGCCCGCGACGCGCACCGCGACGCCGGCCACGTCCGACGAAGTGTTCACGATGGGCCCCGACCTGACGCTGCCGCCGAAGAACGTCGCCGGGGGGATCGAGCTCGACGACGAGATCACCGTGTCGCCGACGTCGGGCATCGCCCCGCCGCCGCCGATGCAGAAGACGCCGGCGGAGATCCTCGCGGGCGCCGATCGCGCGATCCAGAAGTCGGTACACGACACGCACGAATCGGCGTCCGACCACGCGCATGCCGCGATGACGGCGGCAGGCGCGGCCGCGGCTGCTGCGGGTGCGGCGATCGCCGCGCCGAAGATGGACCTCGACTTCCACCTCGACGACGACGAGAAGCCGGCTCCCGTGCGCCCGCCGCGCGCGCCGGAGCCGGAACATGCGCTCGCCGAGGTGCATGGACATGGCGACGCGGCTCCGTCCGCCGCCGATCGCCTCGCGCGCCCCGCCGCGGCGATGGAGCTCGACAAGCTCGACCTGTCCTTCGACCCCGACAAGGCGACATTCGAGGATCCCACGCCGTCGGTGCTCGACGGCCAGTGGCACGACGCCGCGACCAAGCTCGACCTCGCCAAGGCGTACCAGGAGATGGGCGACGTCGAGGGCGCGCGCGAGATCCTGCAGGAAGTGCTGCACGAGGGCGACGAGCAGCAGCGCACCGAGGCGCAGGGCATCCTCGCCAAGCTCGGCTGATCCTTCACTCGCATCGCTGCGGACGGCGGGCCTTCGCGGGCCCGCCGTTTTGATTTCCGGTCCCTCATGCGCATCGCGCTCGCGCTCGAATATGACGGCCGCGCGTTCTGCGGCTTCCAGTCGCAGCCGTCGCGCTGCGGCGTGCAGGACGCGCTCGAGGCTGCGATCGGCGAGGTGGGCGCGGGCGAGGCGCGCGTCACCTCCGCCGGCCGCACCGATGCTGGCGTGCACGCGACCTCGCAGGTCGTGCATTTCGACGCGCCGAATCCGCGGCCGCCCACCGCGTGGGTGCGCGGCGTCAACGCGCTGTTGCCGCCCGCGGTGGCGGTGCTCTGGGCACTCCAAGTCGGCGACGACTTCCATGCGCGCTTCACGGCGCACGCGCGGCACTACACTTACCTCCTGCGCTGCCGCGCCGAGCGCGTCGGCCTCGAGGCGGGACGCGTCGGCTGGTACCATCGTCCGCTCGATGTCGCGGCGATGCGCGCGGCGGCGGCGCTCGTCGTCGGCCGCCACGATTTCTCGGCGTTCCGCGCGGCGGAGTGCCAGGCGAAGACGCCGGTGCGCGAACTCGCGCGCTGCGAGATCGCGATGCGCGGCGAGCTCCTGCGCTTCGATTTCTCGGCGGACGGATTCCTGCACCACATGATTCGCAATCTCGTCGGCGCCTTCGTCGCCATCGGCAGCGGCTCGCGGCCGTCGGCGTGGATCGGCGAGCTGCTCGCCTCGCGCGACCGCACGCAGGGCCCCGCGACATTCGCCGCCGACGGCCTCTACTTCACCGGCGCCGATTACGACGCGCGCTTCGCGCTGCCGGCGACGCGGCGCGACATCGAGCCGCTGCCGTGACGCGCGTCAAGGTCTGCGGGATCACGCGCGTCGCCGACGCGCTGGCGGCGGCGGCGGCGGGCGTCGACGCGATCGGCCTCAACTTCTGGCCGGGCACGCCGAGGCGCATCGATTTCGAAGCGGCGCGCGCGATCGTCGCGGCGGTGCCGCCGATGGTCGTCGTGGTCGGGCTGTTCGTCGACCCGGCCGCCGCCGACGTGCGCGCGGCGCAGGAGGCCGTCGCGCTCGACGTGCTGCAATTCCACGGCGACGAGCCGCCGGCGTTCTGCCGCGCGTTCGGGCGCCGCTACATGAAGGCGATCGCCGCGAAGGAAGGCGTCGATTTGCTAAGATGCGCAGAACGATACGCGGACGCGGCGGGCCTGATCTTCGACGCCCACGTGCCCGGCGACCTGCCCGGCGGCACCGGGCGCACGTTCGACTGGTCGCGAGTGCCGCGCACGCTGGCGCGGCCGCTGGTGCTGTCGGGTGGCTTGGACGCCGGCAACGTCGGCGCGGCGATCCGCGATGTGCGGCCGTTCGCGGTCGACGTGTCATCGGGCGTCGAGGCGCGCGACGACGAGGGCAAGCCGCGCCGCGGCATCAAGGATCCGGCGCGGATCGAGGCGTTCATCGAGGCGGTGCGCAATGCAGATGTCCGAAGCTGACTCCGAGCTCCGCTACGACCTTCCGGATGCGCGCGGGCATTTCGGCGAATACGGCGGGGTGTTCGTCGCCGAGACGCTGATCCGCGCGCTCGACGAGCTCAACGCGGGCTACGCGCGCTATCGCCGCGATCCCGAGTTCGTCGCCGAGCTCGACGACGAGCTCGTCCACTACGTCGGCCGGCCGTCGCCGGTGTACCACGCGCGGCGTTGGTCGGAAATGCTCGGCGGCGCGCAGATCTGGCTCAAGCGCGAGGATCTCAACCACACCGGCGCGCACAAGATCAACAACTGCATGGGGCAGGCGCTGCTCGCCAAGCGCCTGCAGAAGCCGCGCGTGATCGCCGAGACGGGCGCCGGCCAGCATGGCGTCGCCACGGCGACGGTGGCCGCGCGCTTCGGCATGGAATGCGTCGTCTACATGGGCTCGGAGGACATCGAGCGCCAGGCGCAGAACGTCTACCGGATGAAGCTCCTCGGCGCTTCGGTGGTGCCGGTCGAGTCGGGCTCGAAGACGCTGAAGGACGCGCTCAACGAGGCGATGCGCGACTGGGTGACCAACGTCGACTCGACGTTCTACATCATCGGCACCGTCGCGGGCCCTCACCCGTACCCGATGATGGTGCGCGATTTCCAGAGCGTGATCGGCCGCGAGTGCCTGACGCAGATGCCGCGCGACGCCGGCCGCGATCCCGACCAGGTGATCGCCTGCGTGGGCGGCGGCAGCAATGCGATGGGCATCTTCCATCCGTACCTCGATCGCCCGGGAGTCGCGCTGGTCGGCGTCGAGGCGGCGGGCGAGGGCATCGCCAGCGGGCGCCACGCCGCGTCGCTGACCGCGGGACGCCCGGGCGTGCTGCACGGCAACCGCACGTACCTGCTGCAGGACGGCAACGGCCAGATCATGCCGACGCACTCGGTGTCGGCGGGACTCGACTATCCGGGTGTCGGCCCCGAGCACGCGTATCTCAAGGACAGCGGCCGCGCGAGCTACGTCAGCGTCACCGACGACGAGGCGCTCGCCGCGTTCCACGTGCTGTGCCGCATCGAGGGCATCATCCCGGCGCTCGAGTCGTCGCATGCGCTCGCCTATGCGGCGAAGGTGGCGCCGACGCTCGCGCGCGACCGCATCCTGCTCGTCTGCCTCTCGGGCCGAGGCGACAAGGACATGCACACCGTCGCCACGCGCGGCAAGCTCGACCTCGCGCCCGCGGCGCGCAAGCGATGAGCGCGCCGCGCCGCCCCGGGCGCCGCACGCGGCAACCGCGCAGCACGACGCGCGGCGCGCAAAGGGCCGTCCGGTGACGGAACGGATCGAGCGCCGGCTCGCCGCGCTCAAGGCGCAGGGACGCACCGCGCTCGTGCCCTACGTCACCGCCGGCGACCCGTCGCTGGCGACGACGGTGCCGCTGATCCACGCGCTGGTCGACGCCGGCGCCGACATCGTCGAGCTCGGCGTGCCTTTTTCCGATCCGATGGCCGACGGCCCGGTGATCCAGCGCGCGGCGGAGCGCGCGCTCGCGCAGCACGTCGGCTTGCGCGACGTGATCGACGTCGCTCGCGAGTTCCGCAAGCGCGACGATGGCACGCCGCTGGTGCTGATGGGCTATCTCAACCCGATCGAGGCGATGGGCACGCGCGCGTTCGTCGACGCGGCGCGCGCCGCCGGCATCGATGGCCTGATCGTCGTCGACTGCCCGCCCGAGGAGATGGACGCGCTCGAGCCGATGCTGCGCGAGGCCGGCATCGCGCCGATCTTCCTCATCGCGCCGACGACGCCGGAGGCACGCATCGCCGCGATCGCGAAGCTCGCGCGCGGCTTCGTCTACTACGTGTCGCTGAAAGGCGTGACCGGCGCCGCCCACCTCGACGTCGGCGACGTGCGCACGCACCTCGCCACGATCCGCCGGCACTTGAGCGTTCCGGTCGGCGTCGGCTTCGGCATCCGCGACGCGCAAAGCGCGCAGGCGATCGCCGCGCACGCCGATGCGGTCGTGATCGGCGCGCGGCTCGTCCACGAGATCGAGACCGGCCCGCCGGCGCAGGCGGTCGAGCGCGCCGCGAAATGGCTCGGCGGCATCCGCCGCGCGCTCGACGCCGTGCGCAAGGACGCCGCGTGAAAGTCGCCATTCCGGAGCGCGCCGCGCGGAGGGATTGCCGATGAGCTGGCTGCAGAAGCTCCTCCCGCCGCGGATCAAGAGCTCTCCCGGCGCGCGCAAGCAGGCGATGCCCGAGGGGCTGTGGGTCAAGTGCCCGGCCTGCGAGGCGACGCTCTATCGCACCGACCTCGAGAAAAATCTCTACGTCTGCCCGAAGTGCAACCATCACGGCCGCGTCGCGGCGCGCGAGCGCATCGACATGCTGCTCGACGCCGACGGCCGCTACGAGATCGGCTCCGAAGTGGTGCCGATCGACAGCCTCAAGTTCAAGGACCAGAAGAAATACCCGGAGCGCCTGTCCGCCGCGCTCGAGGAGACCGGCGAGACCGATGCGCTCGTTGTCATCCAGGGCAGCATCCGCAACCTGCCGGTCGTCGTCGCGGCGTTCGAGTTCGAGTTCATGGGCGGCTCGATGGGCTCGGTGGTCGGCGAGCGCTTCGTGCGCGGCGTGCGCGTCGCCTACGAGAACCGCGTGCCGTTCGTCAGCGTCGCGGCGTCGGGCGGCGCGCGTATGCAGGAAGGCGTCAATTCGCTGTTCCAGATGGCGAAGACGACGGCCGTGCTGCAGGAGCTCTCGCGCGCGCAGCTGCCGTACGTTTCCATCCTCACCGACCCGACGATGGGCGGCGTGTCGGCGTCGTTCGCGTTCGTCGCCGACGTGGTGATCGCCGAGCCGGGCGCGTTGATCGGCTTCGCCGGCCCGCGCGTCATCGAGCAGACGGTGCGCGAGAAGCTGCCTGACGGCTTCCAGCGCGCCGAGTTCCTGCGCGACAAGGGCGCGATCGACATGATCGTCGACCGGCGCGAGCTGCGTAACGAGCTTGCGCGGATGCTGGCGCTGATGACGCGCCAGCCGGCGCCCGCCGCCTGACGATGGCGCGCGCCCAGCCCGGTTCGCTGGAGGGCTGGCTCGCATACCTCGAGACGCTGCACCCGCAGGCGATCGCGCTCGGCCTCGATCGCGTGCGCGCCGTGCATGCGCGGCTCCATGCGGCGATCGCCTGCCCGGTCGTCACGATCGCCGGCACCAACGGCAAGGGCTCGACCGCCGCGATGCTCGCGTCGATGCTGCGCGCCGCCGGCTTCCGCACCGGCCTCTACACGTCGCCGCACATCCTGCGCTACAACGAACGGGTCGTCGTCGACGGCGTCGCGGCCGATGACGCGGCGTTGTGCGAGGCGTTCGCGGCGGTCGAGGCGGTGCGCGGCGACGTCGCGCTCACCTATTTCGAGTTCGGCACGCTCGCAGCACTTTGGCTCTTCGCACGGCGCGCGCTCGACGCGCTGGTGCTGGAGGTGGGCTTGGGCGGCCGGCTCGACGCCGTCAACATCGTCGACGCCGACGTCGCGGTGCTGACGCGCGTGGGCATCGACCATGTCGATTACCTCGGCGCGACGCGCGAGGACATCGGCCGCGAGAAGGCCGGCATCTTCCGCGCCGGGCGGCCCGCGGTCATCGCCGAGCGCGACCTGCCGGCGAGCGTCGTCGCGCACGCGGAGGCGATCGGTGCGCCGATGCTGCGGCTCGGTCGCGACTTCGATTTCACGGACGAGCGCACACAGTGGCGCTACCGCGGCCCGCGGGGAGAGCGCTACGGGCTCCCGGTGCCGGCGTTGCGCGGCACGTTCCAGCTCGCCAACGCGGCGACGGCGCTCGCGGTGCTCGACTGCCTGCACGAGCGGCTGCCGGTGATGGCGGGCGCGGTGCGCGACGGCCTCGTGCGCGTCGAATGGCCGGCGCGCTTCCAGGTGCTGCCCGGACGCCCGCTCGTCGTGCTCGACGTCGCGCACAACCCGCAGGCCGCGACGACGCTCGCCGCGTCGCTCGGCGAGATGGGCTTCCACCCGCGCACGTACGCGGTGTTCGCGGCGCTCGCCGACAAGGATGTGGAGGGCGTCGCGCGCGCGCTGCGTGGCCGCATCGACCGCTGGTTCGTGGCCGGCACGCCGGGCGCGCGCGGCCAGTCGGCCGCCCGGCTCGCCGCGCGGATGCGCGACGCCGGCATCGACGCCGACGCGATCGACACGAGCGACGACATCGGCGACGCCTGGGCCAAGGCACGCGACGCCGCGACCGACGCTGATAGAATCGTGGTCTTCGGCTCTTTCGTCACCGTGGCACGCGTCCTCGCCGCGCAAGGACGGAATCCAGCGATTTGACCGCCATGCCGCCCACGGCCGACGCGCAATACGACGACTTGAAGCGCAAGGCGCGGCGGCGGCTCGTCGGCGCCGTGGTGCTGGCGCTCGCCGCCGCGGTGTTCGTGCCGATGCTGCTCGAAAGCGACGAGCGGCCGCTCGGCGACGACGTCTCGGTGCGCATCCCGCCCGTCGACCAAGGCAAGTTCGTCAATCGCCTCAATGCGCCGGCGGGGGCGGGAGCCGCGCCCGCGCGCGCGGCGCCGGCCAAGCCCGACGCAACCGGCGCGGGGGCGCCGTCGTCGGGCGGCGCCGCATCGACAGGCGCGAGCGGCACCTCGTCATCCGGCGCCAGCGGCGCGAGCAGCGCCGCGCCCGCCGCCGACGCCGGCAAGGCCGCGACCGCACCCGCGAACGGCGCGCCTCCGCATGCGGATGCCGTGCCGTCGCACGTCGATGCCGCGCCGTCGCATGTCGATGCCGCCTCGCCGCCCGCGAAATCGCCGGCCCCGGCGAAAGCTGCCGCCGCGCCCGCGAAGGCCGCCCCCGACACGACGAGCAAGGCGGCGCCGTCCGGATCCGGCGGCTACGTCGTGCAGCTCGCGGCGTTTTCCGACGACAAGGGCGCCAACGCGCTCGCCAACCGCCTGAAGAAAACGGGCCATCCCGCGTTCACCGAGCCCGTCACCACGTCGCGCGGCACGTTGTGGCGCGTGCGAGTCGGTCCTTACGCGACGCGCGACGAGGCCAACACCGCGCGCGACAAGTTGAAGCGCGAGGGCCAGAGCGGCATCGTCGCGGCACGCACGTCATGACGGGCTTCGACCTCGTGCTCGGCGCGATCATCATCGGCTCGACGCTGCTCGCGCTGATCCACGGGATCATCAAGGAGATTTTCTCGCTCGCCGCATGGATCGTGGGCCTCGGCGCCGCGATCCTGTTCACCGGCGTCGTCGGCGCGTGGCTGCCGCAGAACCTCCTCGGCATGCCGCACCTGCGCTACGTGATCGCCTTCCTGATCATCCTCGTCGTCGTGCTGGCGCTCGGCGCGCTGCTGGGCTCGCTCTTGAAATCCGGCGCGCGGGCCATAGGTCTGGGAGTGATCGATCGCCTGCTCGGTGGCGTGTTCGGCGCGCTGCGCGGAATATTGGTGGCGATGATCGTCGTGCTCGTGTTCGCGTCGACGGCGATGGCCGCTGAGTCGTGGTTCACGAAATCGGCGCTCGTGCCGCGCCTCATCGTCGGTGCGGCGATCGTGCGCCAGTCGCTGCCGCCCGCGTGGGCGGCGTATCTGGACGGCGTCCTCCATCCGGTCCCGGCCCGCGCAGTGCCGGCCGGGGCCAAGGTGCCCCCGAGCAAGGTCTAGTGCCATGTGCGGAATCGTCGGCGTCGTGTCCCACGCCCCCGTCAACCAGACGCTCTACGACGGGCTGCTCCTGCTGCAGCACCGCGGCCAGGATGCCGCGGGCATCGCGACGAGCGAGGGGTCGGTGTTCCACATGTACAAGGGGCCGGGCTACGTGCGCGACGTGTTCCGCACCCGCAACATGCGCGACTTGAAGGGCAGCGCCGGCATCGCGCACTGCCGCTACCCGACGGCCGGCAACGCGTTCTCGGAGCTCGAGTCGCAGCCGTTTTACGTGAACTCGCCGTTCGGCGTCACGCTCGCGCACAACGGCAACCTCACCAACAGCGAGGCGCTGAAGCGCGAGCTCTTCCAGCTCGACTTCCGCCACGTCAACACCAACAGCGACAGCGAAGTGCTGCTCAACGTGCTGGCGCTCGAGCTCGAGCGCGCCGCGCAGCATCACCGGCTGTCGCCCGACGCGATCTTCCGCGCGGTCGCCGGCGTGCACCGCCGCTGCCGCGGCGCGTACGCGATCGTGGCGATGATCGCCGACTACGGCATGCTCGTGTTCCGCGACCCGCATGGCATCCGCCCGCTCATTCTCGGCCGCGCCGAGACGCTCGCCGGCGCGGAGTGGATGGCGGCGAGCGAATCGGTGGCGCTCGCCTCGCTCGGCTTCGAGGTCGTCCGCGACGTCGCGCCCGGCGAGGCGATCTTCATCGACTACGCCGGCGAGATGCATGCGCGCCAGTGCGCCGACAACCCCGAGCTCGTGCCCTGCATCTTCGAGTACGTCTACCTCGCCCGGCCCGACAGCGTGATGGACGGGACGTCGGTCTACGAGTCGCGCCTCAACATGGGCGCGGGGCTCGCCGACAAGATGCGCGGCATGCCCGAGGCGCGCGACATCGACGTCGTCATCCCGATACCCGACTCGAGCCGGCCTTCGGCGCTCGAGCTCGCCAACCGCCTCGACCTCACCTATCGCGAGGGCTTCGTCAAGAACCGCTACATCGGCCGCACGTTCATCATGCCGGGCCAGGCGATGCGCAAGAAGAGCGTGCGTCAGAAGCTCTCCGCGATCGGCATGGAGTTCAAGGACAAGGTCGTGCTGCTGGTCGACGACTCGATCGTGCGCGGCACGACGTCGCGCGAGATCGTGACGATGGCGCGCGAGGCGGGCGCGCGCAAGGTGTACTTCGCGTCGGCGGCGCCGCCGGTGCGCTACGCCAACGTCTACGGCATCGACATGCCGAACCCGTCCGAGCTCGTCGCCAACGGCCGCACCGAGGCCGAGGTCGCCAACGAGATCGGCGCCGACCTCCTCGTCTACCAGGACCTCGAGGCGTTGAAGGACGCGGTGCGCAAGGCCAATCCTGTGCTCCGCGACTTCGACGCGTCGTGCTTCGACGGCCGCTACATCACCGGCGACGTGACGTCGGCGTATCTCGCGCAGCTCGCGGGCGATCGTGACGCCGGCCGCGGCGAGGCCGACGCCGAGGACGACGAGCCGCGCCAGCGCGAGCTCACGCCGTAGCAGGGCGTGAAGTCGGCATGAGCACGCGGCCTCCGCGCGGCTTCACCACCGCGATCCTCCACGGCGACCGCGGCGCGCAGATCGAGCACGGCGCGCTGCACAAGCCGTTGCACCTGTCGGTCGCCTACGGCTATCGGCGCGCGGCGGACCTCGCCGCCGTATTCCAGGGCGCCGCGCAAGGCTACGCGTACGGCCGGCAGGGCAACCCGACGACCGCCGCGCTCGAGGCCAAGGTCACGGCGATGGAGGGCGGCGTCGCCACCGTCGGCTTTGCGACCGGGATGGCGGCGATCGGCGCGATCCTCATTGCGCTCACGCGCGCCGGCGATCACGTCGTGTCGTCGCACTACGTGTTCGGCAACACCAACAGCATGCTCGGCACGCTCGCCGAGCACGGCGCCGATGTCGCGTTCGTCGATGCGACGGACGCGCGCAACGTCGAGGCGGCGATCACGCCGGCGACGCGGCTCGTGTTCGTCGAGACGATCGCCAATCCGCGCACGCAGGTCGCCGACCTCGCGGCGATCGGCGAAGTCTGCCGCGCGCGCGGGCTGCTCTACGTCGTCGACAACACGATGACCTCGCCGTGGCTGTTCCGGCCGCGCGACGTCGGCGCCGGGCTCATCGTCAACGCGCTCACCAAGTACATCGGCGGCCACGGCAACGCATTGGGCGGCGCGGTCACCGACACGGGACTCTTCGACTGGACGCGCTATCCGGTCATCGCCGACAGCTACAAGCGCCAGAAGCCGGCGATGTGGGGCGTGATGCAGCTGCGCAAGAAGGGCCTGCGCGATTTCGGCGCGACGCTCGGCGCCGAGGCCGCGCATCACCTCGCGATCGGCGCCGAGACGCTTGCGCTGCGGATGGATCGCCAGTGCGCCAACGCGGCGGCGCTGGCGCGCTTCCTCGAGTCGCATCCGCGCGTGCGCGCCGTCCACTATCCCGGACTCGCCTCGCATCCGCAGCATGCGCTGGCCACGCAGCTGTTCCGCGCGCCCGGCGCGCTCCTGTCGTTCGAGCTCGATCCGGGCGTCGACCTCTTCGCGATGCTCGATCGCCTCGCCGTGGTCGTGCTGTCGTCGAACCTCGGCGACAACCGCACGCTGGCGATTCCCGTCGCGCAGACGATCTTCTACGAGATGGGCGCCGCGCGCCGCGCCGAGATGGGCATCGCCGACGGCCTCGTGCGCGTGTCGGTCGGCATCGAGGACGAGGCCGATCTCGTCGGCGATTTCGCCCAGGCGCTCGCCTAGGCCGCGCGCGTCACGGCTTCTGCAGCGCGGCGGCGCCGCGCTGCACGGCGAGGACGAGCGGGATCCAGCCGATCCAGCGCAGGAGGTCGACGATCTCGCGGTCCCACTCCCAGCCGTCGATCGGGTCGAAGTCCTGGCCGAGCCAGTCCTCGAGCCACCCGAACAGCGCCACCCATGTGACCATCGCCACGAGCGCAATCGCCTTGATGCGCGCGTCGCGCGAGAAGCCGCGCCACACCGGATAGCCGACCAGCGCGCCCACGACGACGAGCGCGATCAGCGTGCGCGCGAACGGGTGCGCGGCGAAGAACGCGGCGAGGAGCGGCTCGCTCGCGATCATCTTGGCGGCCGTCCAGCCCAGGACCGCGGCGCCGATCCACAGGATCTGCGGGAAACGCTCGACCCATTTGAGCACCAGCGTCGAGCCCCAGATGACGATCGGCACCGACACGGCGAGGCCGATGCCGACGAGCAGCAGGCTGCCGTGGGCGGCGCCCCCGATCGCGAGCACGTTGTCGATGCCCATTACCGCGTCGGCGACGACGATCGTGCGGACCGCGCCCTTGACGGAGTCACGCGCCTCGATCGCATGCGCATCGCCCTGCGGCCCGCGCGTCAGCTTCCAGGCGATGTAGACGAGCGCGATTCCGCCGGCGGTGAGAAGTCCCGGCACCTTGAGGAGCCACACCACGGCGGCGGTGAGCACGAGGCGGACGGCGATCGCGCCGGCCGTTCCCCACAGCACGACCGTGCGCTGGCGCTCGCGCGGCACGTTGCGCGCGGCGAGGCCGATGACGATCGCGTT
This sequence comes from Burkholderiales bacterium, assembly GCA_025935675.1. Classification (GTDB taxonomy): domain Bacteria; phylum Pseudomonadota; class Gammaproteobacteria; order Burkholderiales; family Casimicrobiaceae; genus VBCG01. The sequence continues at coordinate 3,848 of JAICUU010000018.1, read as the reverse complement.
GTCGCCCGCGAGCACGAGGTCGATGACGATGATCGACGCGAGCGCCGACCACCATGCGCTCGACAGGAATTCGGGCGTCATGGCGTGACGCCCGGGCGCGCACCGGCGCCGCGGATCGCGTTGCGGGGGAACTCAGCCGTCGATGTCATGTTCGGTCACTTCGCCTTTCTCGATGGCCAGCACGTGGCCGCGGTCGTGCCAGTCGGCGAGCACGATGCGCTCGCATGCGACGCCGTCGACGTCGAGGCGATGCCGCGCCGGCCGGTGCGTGTGACCGTGGACCATCCGCCGCACGCCGTGCGCGCGGAACGCGTCCGCGACCGCCGCGGCCGCGACGTCGGTGATCGACTCCGGCTTGAGCGCCGTGGCATTGCGGCTCTTGCGCCGCAGCCACCACGCGATGCCGCGCCGCGCGACCGGCGGCAGCGCGAGGAGGCGCGCCACCGACTGCGGGCTGCGGATGCGGCGGCGGTAAGCCTGGTACTCGACGTCGTCGGTGCAGAGCTCGTCGCCATGCAGGACGAGGATCGGCTCGCCGTCGACGTCGATCCGCGTGGTCTCGCCGAGCAGCGTCGCGCCCGCGGCGCGCACGAACCGCTCGCCGATCAGGAAGTCGCGGTTGCCGCGCGCCACGTACACGGGCACGCCTGCCGCGGCGACCTCGCCCAGCGAATTTGCGACGTCGCGCGCGTACGGCTCGCGCAACTGGTCGTCGCCGATCCACCAGTCGAAGAGATCGCCGAGGACATACAGCGCTGCGGCGCGGCGCGCTTGCCCCCGCGTGAAGCGGTGGAACGCCGCGAGCGGGTTCGCGCGCGCCGGCGCGAGATGAAGATCGGCAACGAACAGCGTCGGCGCACCGGCCGGCAAGGCGCCTACGCTCCGGCTCCGACGACCTCCGCGCGCTCGACGACGACGTCGGATGTCGGCACGTTCTCGTGCATGCCGCTGCGGCCGGTGGCGACGCCGCGGATCTTGTCGACGATATCGGCGCCCTCGACGACCTTGCCGAACACGCAGTAGCCCCAACCCTGGCCGCCCGGCGAGCGGAAGTCGAGGAAGTCGTTGTCGGCGACGTTGATGAAGAACTGGCTCGACGCGGAATGCGGGTCGGAAGTGCGCGCCATCGCGACCGTGTTCTTCTTGTTCTTGAGACCGTTGGCGCCCTCGTGCGCGATCGTCGCGCGCGTCGGCTTCTGCTTCATGCCGGGCTCCATGCCGCCGCCCTGGATCATGAAACCGTCGATGACGCGGTGGAACAGCGTGTTGTCGTAGTGGCCGTCCTTCACGTACTGCAGGAAGTTGGCGACCGTCGCCGGCGCCTTGTCGCGATCGAGCTCGAGCACGATGACGCCGTAGTTGGTGGTGAGCTTGACCTTGTCCATCACGTGCCCTTTCGAATTTTCGCCATCGCGCGAGCCGCGCCCGCGCTGTCCGCCACGGTCATTGCGAGACGACCTTCGCCGACTCGATCATCACGCGGGTCTGCGGCACATCGCGCGGGAACGGCCCGCCCGGGCCGGTGGGCGTCGCGGCGATCTTGTCGACGACGTCCATGCCGGCGATTACCTTGCCGAACACCGTGTAGCCGTAGCCCGCGCGGTCAGGCGAGCGGAAGTCGAGGCGCTTGTTGTCGGCGACGTTGATGAAGAACTGCGCGCTTGCCGAGTTGGGGTCGCTGGTGCGTGCCATCGATACCGTGCCGACGCCGTTCGTGAGGCCGGCCTTCACCGATTGCTCCGACTCGATCGGCACCGGTGCGCGGGTCGCCTTCTCCTTGAAGCTCGCGTCCATGCCGCCGCCCTGGATCATGAAGCCCGGGATCACCCGGTGGAACTGCGTGCCCGAGTAGAAGCCATCCTTCACGTATTGCAGGAAGTTGGCGACCGTCTTGGGCGCGGCATCGGGATAGAGCTCGATGCGGATCGCGCCCTGCGTGGTGTCGATCTCGACGACCGGGTTGGCCGCGGCGGCAGTGCCGGCGGCGAGCGACGCGATCGCGACGAGCGCGAGCGTGGCGATGCGGCGAATCATGACGACTTCTCCTTCGTGGCGTTCGGGGTCGGTGTGGCGGGCGACTGTGTCGCCGGGGTCGCCGCCGTGGGCGCCGGCGCATCCGGCTTCGACGGTGACGCCGCGCCGGTCGCGCCCGGCGGCGTGCTCGCCGCGGCGGCCGTCTCCGGCTTCGTCGCGAGGACGTCGCGGGCGAGCTTCAGCTTGGCCGGCAGCGTCTTGCTGTTCTTCGTCAACGCCGCCGCGCGCTCGTATTGCTGCGTCGCGAGCCGCACGTAGACGTCGCCGAGGTTCTCGTTGGCGATGCCGTAGTCGGGGTCGGCGGCGATCGCGAGCTCGAGCTCGCGGCGTGCGAGGTCGAGGTTGCCCTTCCTGGCGTAGAGCGCCGCCAGGTTGTTATGCGGCTCGGGCAGCTCCGGGAAATCGGAGGTGAGGCCCTCGAACGTCTTGATCGCGTCGTCGTCGCGGCCGACCTCGGTCTGCGCGACGCCGCGCAGGAAGCGCGCCTGCGGCTCGCGCGGCCGGTCGCGCGACAGGTCGTCGAGCTTGGCGATCGCGTCGTCGTAGCGCTTCTGCGCGAGCAATGCGCGCGCTTCCTTCATGCCCGCGGCGAAGGCATCGCGCGAGGCCTGCGAATATTCGGGCGGCAGGCTCGGCGGCGGTGAATTGGCGCCGGCCTGCGCCAGCACCCCGGGCGCGTGCAACGCAACGGCGAGCGCGAGCACGACGGTGCCGACGAAGGCGGGCAGGGCGCGCAGGCGGCGAGGCGGCATGCCCGATTCTAGCAAGCCGGCTGCGCCGGACTTGGGCGAGCCGACGACGTGGGCTCGCGTGCGCGACTCCCTCTCCCGCTTGCGGGCGAGGGTCGGGGTGAGGGCCCGCTCGCGAGCGAGGATCGGGGAGACGGCCGTGCGCGGATCAGCGGGCCGCGAGCCGCGCCGCGGTCGCGTCGATCAGGCGGCGTGCGATCGACACGCTGGCGGGCACCTGCGGCAGCGCGTCGGCGGCAAACCAGCGCGCCTCGACGATCTCGTCGTCGTCGAGCACGATGTCGCCGCCCGCGTATTCGGCGGTGAACGCGACCATCAGCGAGTGCGGGAACGGCCACGACTGGCTGCCGAAGTAGGTGAGCGAGCCGACCTCGACGCCCACCTCCTCGCGGACCTCGCGGCGCACGCAGTCCTCGACCGTCTCGCCGGCCTCGACGAAGCCGGCGAGCGCGCTCCACATCGACGTCGACGCGAAGCGCCGCGAGCGGGCGAGCAGGAGCTCGCGGCCGCGCGTGACGAGCGCCATCATCGCCGGCGACACGCGCGGCCACTCCGTCAGGCCGCAGTTCGGGCATTGCTTCGCGTACTCGTCGGGCTTTTCGCGCGTCGGCGTCGCGCAGCGCCCGCAGAAGCGGTGCGTGCGATCCCATTCGACGATCTGCGAGGCGCGCGAGGCGATCGCCAGCGTCGTGTCGGGGATGCGAAAGAACAGCGAGCGCAGGCCGCTGGCGATGAAGCCTTCGGGCAGCGCGGCGTCGTCGGCGAGCGTCATCGCCACGCACGGCCTTCCCGCGAGCGCGCCCAGCATGTGCACGTCGCCGGCGATACCCGCATGCGCGAGCTCGCGAAGCGTCGGCATCGCGGGCGCATCCTCGGCGCCTTGCCAGACGAGGCGCGCGCCGCTATAGGCGAAGACGATCGTGTCCTCGGGGAGCGCGCCGTCGTGGTGGCGCGCCGGAACGAACTCGCGCGGCGTATGCATCGCCGCCGATGTTAGCGCACGAAGCTGCCGTCCTTGCCGATGGCCGTCAGCTCGACGAAGCGCGAGCCCGTGTGATCGGTCGG
>JAICUU010000057.1 GCA_025935675.1 Burkholderiales bacterium | reverse complement strand
GTGTTCGTCGCATCGGCGGAGCGCATCGACGTGTGGATCGACTTCGCCGGGCGCGCGCTCGGCGACTCGGTCGTCATGGAATCGCTGGCCTTCGACCCGATGCACGGGGAGCGGCACGGCGGCCATTCCGCGCCGGCGCCGGCCGGCGCCGCGACACCGGCACCCGCCGATGGCGCCGCGGCGATGACGCATGGCGCGCACGCGATGCCGGGACCAGCGACCGCGGATCAGGAAGCGATGGCACATGGATCGCACGCGATGCCGATGACAGCGCCCGACGCGTTGCCCGCCGCGCTCGGCGACGGCGTTCGCCTGTCGCTGCTGCAATTTCGCGTCCGCACGCGCACGCCGCCATCGCCGCCGCCACCCACGACATTGTCGTCGCTGCCGTCACCGCCCGCGACGGACGGCGACGCGGTGCCATTCCGCCTGTCGTTCGCCAAGGACCGCTGGCGCATCAACGACCAGGTCTTCGACATGGCCGCCGAGCCGCTCGTGGTGCCGCGCAACACCGTGCAGACGTGGCTGTTCCGCAACTACTACACGAGCATGCCGCACCCGATGCACCTGCACGGCTTCGGCTTTCGCGTGATCGCGCGCGAGCAGAGTCCCGACTTCCTCGCCCCGCTCGCGACCGACGACAAGGGACGGCTGCCGACCGATCTCGGCGTCAAGGACACGGTGCTGGTCTGGCCGGGCGAATCGGTGCGCGTGGCGATCGATTTCGCGTGCACGTTCCCCGGCCCGCAGGACTACCTGCTGCACTGCCACAACCTCGAGCACGAGGACGGCGGGATGATGATGAAGGTGCGCGTCGCCTGACGCACGCAGGCGGAGACTGCGGCTAGCCGGCCGCGCCGCGCGCGGATCGCGCGTCGGCACGCGTGCCGAGCGGACCTTCGAAGCCGGTGACGCGCGGCAGCGCGAGGACCACCGCCAGCGTCACGACGGCGATCATCGCCATCGCCACGAGCAGCGCCGAGAAGCCGGCGGCCTTGACGACCGGCCCCAGCAGCCAGACGGCAATCGAGCTCACGCCGAACGACACGGTGAGGCGCATGCCCGACACGCGCGAGCGCATACGGTCGTCGACGTAGCGGACGATCATCGCGTCGGTGAACGGAATGGCGCCGAACACGGCGACCATGAACAGGATCATCAGCGCGTACAACGCCCAGCCCTGCGCCGACGCGGCCAGGAAAAAGAGCGGCGGCTGCACGGCGACGATGCCGGCGTACAGGAACTTGAGCGGCACGCGGTCGATCAGGCTGCCGACGATGAGCTGCGCGAACGACGCCAGCACGTAGACGCCGGCGAGCATGAAGCCGAGCCGCGCGGGGTCGTCGATGATGCCGGCAAAGCGCTCGCGCAGCAGCTCGCCGTTGCCGTTGGTCGCGAAGTTGAACAGCAGGCTCGCCGTGATCGACGCGATCGTGATGACGAGGAAGATGCGCGCGAAAAGCGCCGGCGGCAGCTCGACGTGGGTGGCCTTGCGCTGCGACGGCGGCTCGGTCTCGGCCGGCGTCACGTACGCGAACGCGAGGCCGCACAGGAGGGCGAACACGCCGGGCACCGCGAACGCCGCGCGCCAGCCGGCGTACTTGACGAGCAGGCCCGTGACCACCGCGGCGCCAGCAACGCCGAGGTTGCCGGCGAGGCCGTTGAAGCCGATCGTGCGGCCCGGGCGCGTGCTGTGCCGCACCAGCATCGGGATGCCCACCGGGTGATAGATCGCCGAGAACGCGCCGAGCAGCGTCAGCGCCGCGCCGAGCTGCCACGCGTTGCGCGTCAGCGCGGCGACGATCGACGCGGCGCCGATGCCGAAGAAGAACACCAGCATCATCCGCCGCCGCCCCCAGTGGTCGCCGAGCTTGCCGGCCGGCAGCGAGCCCAGGCCGAACAGCGCGAACGCACCCACGCCATAGGGCATCAGGTCTTCCCAGCGCGCCATGCCGAAATCGGCAGCGATCGCGCCGATGGCGGAGGCGAAGATCAGCAGGAAAAGATGGTCGACGAGGTGCGCGAGGTTGAGCAGCAACGCGGTCGGGCGCGACGTCACGGCAGGATCAGGTCGCGAACAGCGCGTTGATGTCCGCGAAGGCCTTGAACTCGAGCGCATTGCCGAACGGATCGAGCAGGAACATCGTCGCCTGCTCGCCCGGCTGGCCCTTGAAGCGCACGTACGGCTCGATGACGAAGCGCACGCCGCCGTCCGTGAGCTTAGCCGCGAGCGCTTCCCACGCCGGCATGTCGAGCACCGCGCCGAAGTGCCGGACCGGCACGTTCTGGCCGTCGACCAGGCTCGTCGCGTCGGTCATGGCGCGCGCGTCGACCTTGTGCGCGACGATCTGGTGGCCGAAGAAGTCGAAGTCGACCCAGTCATCGGAGCTCCGTCCTTCCGGGCAGCCGAGGAAGTCGCCGTAGAAAGCGCGCGCGCCGGCGAGGTCGTTGACGGGAAACGCGAGGTGAAAGCGCGGGTACGGCGTGGTGGGCAGGTGCGTCGTCATGGCGCCCATTCTAGCGCTGCCACGGCAGCCGATCGAGGTCGACGTTGCCGCCCGAGACGATGATGCCGACGCGCTTGCCGTCGATCGGATAGCGCTTCTCGAGCACGCAGGCGAGCGGCACGGCCGACGAGGGCTCGACGACGACCTTGAGCCGTTCCCACATGAGCCGCATCGCCGCGACGATCGCCTCCTCGCTGCAGGTTTGCAGGTCGTCGACGTGCGCGCGGATCGCGTTGAACGTGCGCGGCAGCAATGCCGTGCGCAGGCCGTCGGCGATCGTCGCCGTGGGCATCACCGGCTCGATGTGCCCGGAGCGGAAGCTCGCGGCGGCGTCGCCCGCGTTCGCGGGCTCGGCGCCGTAGACGCGGATCGACGGCTTGATCGCCTTCGCGGCGATCGCCGTGCCCGACATCAGCCCGCCGCCGCCGCAAGGTGCGATCACCGCGTCGAGGTCCGGGTGCGCTTCGACGAGCTCGAGGGCGACGGTCGCCGCGCCGGCGATCACGTCGGCGTTGTCGAACGGATGGATCAGTGCGGCGCGGTGCTCGCGCTGCAGCGCGGCGCAGGCTGCCTCGCGCGCCGCCACCGTCGGCGCGCAGAAATGCACGCGGCCGCCAAAGCTCTCGACGTTGGCGACCTTGATCGCCGGCGCGTTGTCGGGCATCACGATGTACGCAGGGATGCCGCGCGCGCGCGCCGCGAAGGCGAGCGCCGCGCCGTGGTTGCCCGACGAATGCGTGACCACGCCGTGCGCGGCCGCGGCGGCGTCGAGCGCGAACACCGCGTTGCAGGCGCCGCGCGCCTTGAACGCACCGACCTTCTGCAGGTTCTCGCACTTGAAGACGAGCGCGGCGCCGGCGAGCACGTCGAGCGCGTCCGAGCGCAGCACGGGCGTGCGCAGCACGTGCGGGGCGATGCGCGCGGCGGCGGCGCGGATCGCGGCGAGGTCGGGCAGCGAGGGAGAATCGGCCGTGGTCATCAGGTCACCGAGAAGCCACCGTCGACGAACAGCGTCTGGCCGGTGATGTAGGCGGCGGCCTCGCTCGCGAGGAAAAGCGCCGCGCCCGTGAGGTCGTCAGGAACGCCATTGCGGCCGACCATCGTGCGCGCGGCAAGCGCCTTGGCGCGCGCGGGATCGGCGAGCACGGCGGCCGTCATCGGCGTGGCGACGAGTCCCGGCGCGATCGCGTTGGTCGTCACGCCCGCCGCCGACCACGCCTCGGCCATCGAGCGCGTCAGCGCGGCGAGACCACCCTTGGATGCGCCGTAGATGCCACTGTGGTTGAATGCGCGCGACTGCTGCTGCGACGTGATGTTGAGGATGCGCCCGAAGCCGGCGGCCAGCATCGCCGGCGCGAGGCGCTGCGCGAGCACGAGCGGCGCGACGAGGTTGATCGCGAGCGTGGAGTCGATGTCGCCGGCGGTGAGCTCGAGGATCGGCTTGCGGATGTTGATGCCGGCGGCGTTGACGAGGATCGACGGCGCGCCGAATGGCTGCGCTGCCGCGTCCGCGAGGCGCTCGGCGCCGTCGCGCGAGCCAAGGTCGGCGGCGACCGCGACCGCCGCGCCGCCCGTGGCGCGGATCGCATCGGCGACGCTCGCAAGCACGTCCGCGCGGCGCGCCGCGAGCACGACGCTCGCGCCGGCGGCGGCGAACGCGTGCGCCAGCGCGCGGCCGATGCCGGAGCTCGCGCCGGTGACGAGCGCCACACGCCCGTCGTGCCGCAGCGAGGTCGCGATCACCCGAACACCGTCCGCGTCACGCGGGCAGGAGTCGATGCGCGTCCAGCGAAGACCCGCGCACCCGCAGGATCACGTTCCCCGTCCCGCCTCATTGCACGTCGATGACCAGCAGGAGCTCGGTCTGCGCAACCGGCGCGAAGCTGCGGCGATGCGCCGGGCACGGGCCGTGGCGCGCCAGCGCGCTGCGATGCTCGGGCGTCGCATAGCCCTTGTGCTGGGCGAAGCCGTAGTGCGGATACGCGCGGTCGAGCTCGCACAGCATCGCGTCGCGCGCGGTCTTGGCGAGGATCGACGCCGCGGCGATCGCCGCGTGGAGCGCGTCGCCGCCGACGAATGCGTGCGCCGGACAGGCGAGCTCGGGACAGCGGTCGCCGTCGATCCACGCGGCGTCGGGGGCGACGGCAAGCGCCTCGACGGCACGCTTCATCGCGAGCATCGACGCCCACAGGATGTTGAGACGGTCGATCTCCGCCACGTCGGCAACCGCCACCGCCCAGGCGATCGCGCGATCGCGGATGCGCGGCGCGAGCCGATCGCGCTGGATTTCGGAGAGGAGCTTGGAATCGCGCAGGCCGCGCACCGGGCGCGCCGGGTCGAGGATCACCGCCGCGGCCACGACGGGGCCCGCCAGCGGGCCGCGCCCCGCCTCGTCGACGCCGGCGATCAGCACCGCGCGCCCGCCTTCGCGAGCTCGGCCATCACCGCGGCGGCGACGAGACGCGGCGAATCGGCGGCGAGCGCGCACGCGAAGCCTGCGAACACCGCGTCGAGGCGCCTGCGCGTCAGCGCGTCGTCGAACAGATTGATCGCCGCGCGCGCGAGGTTGACGGGCGTGGCATCGTCCTGCAAGAGCTCCGGCACGACGAAGCGTCCGGCGATCACGTTCGGTAATCCGACATAAGGCAGCAGCAGTTTGCGGGCGACGATCCGCGCCGTCAATGGCGCGACCTTGTAGAAGATCGCGTGCGGGCAGCGCGCGAGCGCGGCCTCGAGCGTCGCCGTCCCCGACGCAACCAGCGCGACGTCTGCGGCGCGCAGCGCATCGTCGGCGTGGCCGTACATCAGCGTGATCGGCAGGCTCTCGGCGTCCTCGTCGTGGATCGCCTGGCGCATCTGCTCGCGCGTCGCGCGCGACGCGAGCGGCATCAGGAACTGCGCGTCGGCGCGCGCCTCGGCGATGAGACGCGCGGCGCGCAGCAGCAGCGACGCGTGCATGTCGACCTCCGATGCGCGGCTCCCCGGCAGGAGCGCGAATACCGGCGTCGCGGGCGAGAGCTTGAACGTCTCGCGCGCCTCGCGCCGCGACGCGGGCGTCGCCGCCGCGCGCGCGAGCGGGTGGCCGACGAAGTCGACGGCGAGGCCGGCGTCGCGATAGAGCGCCGGCTCGAACGGAAACAGCGCGAGCAGGCGATCGGCGGCGCGCGCGATGCCGCCGATGCGCTCGCGCCGCCAGGCCCACACCGACGGGCTGACGTAGTGGATGGTGCGCACGCCGCGCGCCTTGAGTCGGCGCTCGAGGCCCAGGTTGAAGTCGGGCGCGTCGACGCCGATGAAGAGCGGCACGCGCCGGCGCAGGAGCTCGGCGCCGAGCGCGCGGCGAATGCGCACGAGCTCGGGCAGGTGCGCCGCCACCTCGACGAAGCCGCGCAGCGCGAGCTTCTCCTGCGGCACCAGCGATTCGCAGCCCGCCGCGAGCATCTTCGGGCCGGCGATGCCGACGAAGCGGATCGCCGGATTGTGCGCGCGCACCGCGCCGATCAGCTCGGCGCCGAGCACGTCGCCCGAGGCCTCGCCCGCGACGATGCCGATCACCGGTGCGGCGACCGCGGCGGCGCGATCGACCGCGGCGGCGATGTCGCTCGCCCCCATCAGCGCACGATCCCGCGTCCCGGCATCGCCAGGAACGCGGCGAGCGGCGCGAGGACCGGCTCGGACGCCGCGCGCGCGGCGATCTCGGTCCGCGCGTCATCGAGCGCGAGGCCTTGCCGGTACAGCGTCTTGTACGCGCGCCGCACCGCGAGGATGTCGTCGCCGCTGAAGCCGCGGCGGCGCAGCCCCTCGGCGTTGATGCCATGCGGCTTCGCCGGGTAGCCCTGCACCGTGACGTACGGCGGCACGTCCTGCAGCACGATCGCGCCGGCCGCCACCATCGCGTGCGCGCCGATGCGCCCGAACTGGTGGACGCCGGCGTACGCGCCCATGACGACGTAGTCGCCGATCGTCACGTGCCCGGCGATCTGCGCGTTGTTCGAGAACGTCGTGCGATCGCCGACGACGCAGTCATGGGCAACGTGCGTGTAGGCGAGGAACAGGTTGCCGTCGCCGATTTGCGTGTCGCCGCGATCCTGCGCCGTGCCGGCGTTCACCGTGACGAACTCGCGGAACACGTTGTCGTCGCCGATCGTCGTCGTCACCGGCTCGCCGCCGTACTTGCGATCCTGCGCGATCTCGCCGATCGAGGCGAACTGGAAGACGTGATTGCGCTTGCCGAGCGTCGTGCGCCCGGTGACCACCGTATGCGGCCCGATCACCGACCCCGCGCCCACGCGCACGTGCGGCCCGAGCAGCGCGAACGCGCCGACTTCGACGTCGACGTCGAGCTCGGCGCCGGGCTCGACCACCGCGGTTGCATGCACGCGCGCCATTGTCGTCAGTCGAGGTCGCCCTTCGGCATGTCGCGCACCGCGGCGAGCAGCATCGCCTCGCAGACGACCTCGGTCTCCACCCGCGCCGTCGCGCGGAAGCGGCCGACACCGCGGATCGCGCGCACGAGGTCGACCTGCATCGCGAGGCGGTCGCCGGGCATCACCTGGCGCTTGAAGCGCGCCTCGTCGATGCCCGCGAAGAGCACGAGCTGGCTGCCGTCGGTGCGCGCCACGCCCGACAGCAGCGTGAGGAGGCCGGCGAGCTGCGCCATCGCCTCGATCACCAGCACGCCCGGCATCACCGGGTAGTGCGGGAAGTGGCCCTCGAAGAACGGCTCGTTGACGGTGACGTTCTTGACGCCGCGGATCCACCGGCCGACCTCGTAGTCGGACACGGCGTCGACCAGCAGCATCGGGTAGCGGTGCGGCAGGATCCGCTTGATCGCGTTGATGTCGAGCGCAGGCATCGTTCCTCCCGTTTGATCGTCAGTGCGAGTCGCGGTCTTCGCCGGCCGCGCGGATGCGCAGCTTGCGCTCGAGCGCGCGTACGCGGTCCGCGAGCTCGCGGAGGTTGCGCGTATGCAATGCCACGTGCTTCCACTGTGCATGCGGCAGCGTGGGAAACAGGCTCGTGTACACGCCCGGCGCATCGATCGAATGGAACACGAAAGTGCCGCCGGAGATGATCGCGCCGTCGGCGATCGAGAGGTGGCCGGCGATCATCGCCGCGCCGCCGATCTGGCAGCTTCTGCCGATGTGCGCCGAGCCGGCGATGCCGACGCAGCCGGCGATCGCGGTGTGGTCGCCGATCACGCAGTTGTGGCCGATCTGCACCTGGTTGTCGATCTTGACGTCGTCGCCGATCACCGTGTCGTCGATCGCGCCGCGGTCGATCGTCGTGTTGGCGCCGATCTCGACGTCGGCGCCGATGACCACGCGGCCCATCTGCGGGATCTTGATCCAGCGCCCGTCCTCCTCGGCCATGCCGAAGCCGTCGGCGCCGATGACCGCGCCGGCGTGCACGATCGCGCGCGCGCCGATGACGCTGCGCGGGTAGACGACGACGTTGGGATGGATGCGCGAGTGCTCGCCGATCGATGCCCCCGCGCCGATCGACACGCGCGCGCCGAGGATCACGCCCTCGCCCAGCGCGGCGCCGGCGCCAACCGTCGCGAACGCGCCGATCGCGGCGCTCGCCGCGACGTCGGCCGATGGGTCGATGATCGCGGTCGGATGCGCGCCGGGCGGTACGGCGTCGTCGCCGGCGAGCACGCGTGCCACGCGCGCATAAGCCGCATACGGGTTCGGCGACACGAGCTTCGGCAGCGGCGTCAGCTCCGCCGCATCGGGTGCGACGATCACCGCCGATGCGCGCGTCTCGCGGAGCTGCGGCCGGTAGCGCGGGTTGGCGAGGAACGCGATCGTGCCCGGCGCGGCGTTGTCGAGCGTGGCGACGCGCGCGATCAGCGTCGCGCCGTCACCCACCAGCGTCGCGCGCGCGAGGCGGGCGAGCTCGTCGAGGCGGTAGGCGCGGGCGTCGTGCGGCATGCGTTGCGCGCGGGTCGCGGTGGCGCGGGCCGCGCCGCCGCGGTCACTTGTCGGAAAGCGCCTTGATCACGCGATCGGTGATGTCGATCCGCGGGCTCGCGTAGATCACCGGCTCCTGCACGATGAGGTCAAACTTCTCGTCGACCGCGATCTGCTGGATCACCTTGTTGGCACGCTCCTGCATGCTGGCGAGCTCCTCGTTCTTGCGCAGGTTGAGGTCTTCGCGGAACTCGCGCTGCGAGCGCTGCAGGTCGCGGGTCATGTTGGCGAGGTCGCGCTCCTTGTTGCGGCGGTCGGACTCGCTCATCGTCGTGCCGTCGCGGTCGAGCGACTGCTGCAGCGCCTGCACCTGCTTGTCGAGCTTCTGCAGGTCGGCCTGGCGCCCGGCGAACTCCTTCTCGAGCTTGGCCTGCGCGCGCTTCGCCGGCGCGGCCTCGCGCAACAGGCGCTCGCCGTTGACGAAGCCGATCTTGTAGTCGGCGGCCTGCGCAGCGGCCGGCGCGGCGGCGCAGGCGAGCGCCGCGGCGAGGATGAAGAAAAGTCTGGTCAAGGATCTCTCCTGCAATCGGCCGAAGGCCCTTTCCGAGCGCTTTAGAATACCGTACCGACCTGGAACTGGAAGCGCTGGACGCGATCGCCCGGCTGCGAGTGGATCGGCAGCGCGTAGCTGAACTTGAGCGGTCCCACCGGCGAGTTCCAGGCGACGCCGGCGCCCACCGAGAACCGGAACGACTCGAAGTCCGGCTGGTCGCCGTTGGCGTAGATCTGGCCGGCGTCGGCGAACACGCTCGCGCGCACCGCCTTCTCGCCCTTGACGAGCGGGTAGAACCACTCGACGTTGCCGATGATCTTGCGCTTGCCGCCCAGCGCGTTGTTGAAGATGTCGCGAGGCCCGAGCGAGCTCTGCTCGTAGCCGCGCACCGAGCCGACGCCGCCCGCGAAGAACGCCTTGAAGAACGGCAGCGGGTTGCCGCTGTAGCCGTCGGCGTACCCGATGTCGCCGCGCAGCATCAGGATCGACGGCGCGAAGATCGGCGTGAACCACTGGTTGATGTACTCGGCCTTGTAATACGCGGTGTTCGACAGCGGCAGCCCCACCTCCAGCACGAAGCTCTGCAGCCGACCCGAGTTCGGGTACAGGATGTCGTCGCGCGTGTCGCGCGACCAGCCGGCGGTGAGGATGTAGCTATTGGTGACCGAGCCGAACTCGTTGACGTAGTCGATGTAGACCGGCGGGCTCTCGGCGAACAGCGACAGCTTGGTGTGCTCGACGCGGCCGCCCAGGTTGATCGTGTCGTTCTCGCTGATCGGCACGCCGAACGACATCGCGGCGCCCAGCGTCGACGACTCGTAGTTCGACACCGCGAGCGACGTCGGGTCGATATTCTTCTGGTAGAGCTCGATCGTGCGCGACACGCCGTCCACCGTCCAATAGGGATCGGTGTAGACGCCGGAGATCGTGCGGTTGATCTTGCTGGTGTTGATGCCGACCGCAAGCGAGTTGCCGGTGCCGAGCACGTTCTCCTGCGACACCGACGCCGAGAACACGACTCCGTCCGACGACGAGTAGCCGACGCCGGCGAGCAGGTTGCCGGTGGTGCGCTCGACGACGTTGAACTGGAGGTCGACCTCGTCGCTGGAGCCCTGCACCGGCTGCGTCTCGACGTTGACGTCGTCGAAGAAGCCGAGCCGCTTCATGCGGACCTTCGAGCGGTCGATGCGCTGGCTGTCGAACCAGGCGCCTTCGAGCTGGCGCGCCTCGCGTCGTATCACCTCGTCGCGGGTGCGCGCGTTGCCGACGATGTTGATGTGGCGCACGTAGACGCGGCGGCCCGGGTCGACGTAGAGCGTGTACGCGACCGTGTGCTTGACCTTGTCGACGTCGGGAACGGCGCTGACGTTGGCGAATGCGTAGCCCTCGGCGCCGAGGCGGTCGCTGATCGACTTGGTCGTCGCCTGCTGCTTCGCGCGCGAGAACGTGTCGCCGGGCTTGAGCTGCACGAGGCGCATGATCTCCTCGCGCGGCAGCACGAGGTCGCCCGCGAGGTCGACGCCGGCGACCTTGTACTTCTCGCCCTCGGTAATGTTGATCGTGATCGTGATGTCCTGCTTGTCCGGCGTGATCGACACCTGCGTCGAGTCGATCGAGAACTCGAGGTAGCCGCGGTTCTGGTAGAAGCTGCGCAGCGCCTCGAGGTCGGCGGAGAGCTTCTGCTTCGAGTACTGGTCGTCCTTCGTGTACCAGGTGAGCCAGCCCGGCGTCGTCAGCTTCATCTCGTCGCGCAGCTGCGCGAGCGTGTAGGCCTTGTTGCCGATGATGTTGATGCGCGCGATCTTGGCGGGGTCGCCCTCGGTGATCGTGAAGTTGATCGCCACGCGATTGCGCTCCTGCGGCGTCACCGTCGTCTGCACCTTGGCGCCGTAGTAGCCGCGCGACACGTACTGGCGCTTCAGCTCCTGCTCGGCGCGGTCGAGCGCCGAGCGGTCGAAGATGCGCGCCTCGCTGACGCCGATGTCCTTCAGCGCCTTCTTGACGGTGTCGGTGTCGAATTCCTTGTTGCCGACGAACGTCAGCGACGAGATCGTCGGCCGCTCCTGCACGATCACCACCAGCACGTCGCCCTGGCGCTCGAGGCGCACGTCGCGGAAGAAGCCGGTGGCGTACAGCGCCTTCACCGCGTCCGAGATCTTCTCGTCGTCGACGCGGTCGCCGGTCTTGATCGGCAGGTAGCTGAAGATCGTGCCGGCCTCGGTGCGCTGCACGCCCTCGACGCGGATGTCGCGCACGACGAACGGCTCGACGGCGAGCGCGAGCGACACCATCCACGGCGCGATGAGCGCCGCACACAATGCAAAGAGCGCGCGGCGCGGCCATCGCCGCGCGCCGCGGCGGTCAGAACAGTCGGGAAACGTCATTGAACAGCGCCAAAGACATCAGCACCGCCAGGATGGCCATGCCGATGCGCTGGCCGACCTCGAATGCACGGTCGGAAATGGGAGCACCCTTGATGAACTCGGCGAAATAATACAGCAAATGCCCTCCATCCAACAGCGGAACGGGCAGCAGGTTGAGCACGCCGAGGCTGATGCTGACGAGCGCGATGAAGCTCGCGAACGACAGCAGGCCGCCCTTCGCCGACTGTCCCGCGTAATCGGCGAGCGTGATCGGGCCGCTGATGTTCTTCACCGAGGCGTCGCCCACGACGATGCGCCCGAGCATCCTGAGCGTGAAGAGCGCGAGCTCGCCGGTGCGGCGCGACGCCTGCGCGAGCGCCTCGCCCGGGTTGTAGCGCACGATGATCGACACCTTGTCGGCCTCGGCGGGATCGACGGCGAGGCGAAGCCCGGCGATGCCCACGCGATGGCCGTCGACCTCGCTCGCTTCCGGCGTCAGCGCGACGTCGCGCTCGCCGGCGGCGCCGGCCACGCGGAACGTCAGTGGCGCATCGGCATGCGCATTGGTCTCCGCGGCAACGGCGCCGGGAGAGCGCATCGGCACGCCGTCGATCGCGAGGATGCGGTCGCCCTTCTCGATGCCGGCGCGCGCCGCCGGCTTGCCGGCGACCACGTCCTCGACGCGGGGCGGGCCGAGGTCGGCGCGCAGGCCGAGCGGCGACATGAAGTCGCCTTCCCATTGCCGCGCATCGATCGCGCCGAGCGCGACACGGCGCGATGCGCTCGCGCCGTCGGCGGCGCGCACGCCGAGCGTCACCTCGTCCGCGGACTGTGCCTTGGCGATGCGCCAGCGCACGTCCTGCAGGCTCTTCACGGCGACGCCGTCGACGCTCTCGATGGTGTCGCCGGAGGCTACACCCGCCGCGGCCGCCGGCGAGCCAGCCGGTGGCGCCGCCAGCAGCGGCCGCTGGCCGGGAACGCCGGCGACGTACGACGCCGCGAACAGGATGATCGCGAGCACGAGGTTGGCGATCGGGCCCGCGGCGACGATGGCGATGCGCTTCCACACGTTCTGGCGATTGAACGCGCGCGCACGCTCGGCCGGCGCGACGTTGCCCTCGCGCTCGTCGAGCATCCGCACGTAGCCGCCGAGCGGGATCAGCGACAGCGCCCATTCGGTACCGTCGGCGCCGAGGCGCCGCGACCACACGACGCGGCCGAAGCCTACCGAGAAGCGCAGGATGCGCACGTTGCACAGGCGCGCGATCGCGTAGTGGCCGAGCTCGTGGAACACCACCAGCACGCCGAGCACGATCGCGAAGCTCGCGAGCTTCCACAGGATGTCGATCATCGGGGTAGCCCCTGCTCGACGCGCGCGCTCATTGCACCAGTACCGCCGCTGCCACCGCCGCCGGCGGCATCGCCGCGAGCAGCGCGTCGATGCGGTCGAGCGCGCCGCCGTGGCCCGGCAGGATGCGTCCGCTGTCCTTGACGCCCGCGTTGCGCTTGAGCCACGACTCGAAGAGATCGCCGACGATCGCGAGCGCCGCCAGCACCAGCGCACCGGCGACGGCGAGCGCGAGCGATTTCGCACCGGCGAGGCTCGCGAGGCGCGCGCACACGATCGCGTAGACCGCGACGGCGACGGCCGCGCCCGCAACTCCCTCCCATGTCTTGCCGGGGCTCACCTGCGGCGCGAGCTTGCGCCGCCCAAAACGCCGTCCGGTGAAATAAGCGGCCGTGTCGGCGACGAACACCACGCCCATCGCCGCGAGCAGCGTCCACGGCGAGCGCGCGCACAGCGCGACGAGCGCCATCCACGTCGCCGTGATCACGAGCACGCCGATCGCGGCGACGAGCGCGCGCGGCCGCGCCGGCCAGCGCGCGATCACCCACGGCGTGGCGACAAGCACCCAGAACGCCGTGGCGGCGCCACAGATCGCGAGCACCGTCGCCGGCGGCCATCCCGCCTCGAAGCGCGCAGACGGTGCCGCAACGAGCGCGACGCACACCGCGGCGACCCCGATCGCGTAGGCGCTCGCGACGGCCTGCGAATAGCCCGCCAGGCGTCCCCATTCGTAGGCGGCCGCGAGCACCAGTGCAAGAAGCACGGCCGCGAGGCCAGCCGGCGGCAGGAGGAAGATCGCCGCGACAAGCGCCGCGAGCAGCACCACGGCGGTCGTGACACGCTGGGCTAGCATTGTTGCCCCCCCGATGCGCGCTTCGCGCGCCTCCCCCCGGAGGGGGGCGAGCTGCTCGGGAGCGGCCCTTCGCAGCTCAGCATTGCCCCCCCGATGCGCGCTTCGCGGGCCGCCACCGGCGCGGCGTCATGGGCGCCGCCTCATCCGACCCGCAGCGGCTCGGAGGCGGCGGCGACCTGGTCGCTGGTGCGGCCGAAGCGGCGCTCGCGCTTGCCGTACGACGCGATCGCCGCATCGAGCGCGGCGGCGTCGAAGTCGGGCCACAGCTGGTCGGTGAAATGGAGCTCGGTGTACGCGAGCTGCCACAGCAGGAAGTTCGACACGCGCCGCTCGCCGCCGGTGCGGATGAAGAGGTCGGGCTCGGGCGCGTAGCTCATGGCGAGGTGCGGCGCGAATGCGTCGACGTCGACCGGCGCCGCGGCGTCGAGCGCCTGCGGGTGCAGCCGGTAGTACGCGCGCGCCGCCTGGGCGATGTCCCAGCGGCCGCCGTAGTTCGCGGCGATCGTCAGCGTCAGCCCGGCATTGGCGGCGGTGCGCGCCTCGGCGTCGGCGACGAGCTCGCGAATCCGCGGCGAGAAGCGCGCCACGTCGCCGACGACGCGAAAGCGGATGTCGTTGCGATCGAGCTTCGCCACTTCCTCCTCGAGCGCGCGCGCGAAGAGATCCATCAGGATCGACACCTCGTCGGCGGGCCGCCGCCAGTTCTCGCTCGAAAACGCGAACAGCGTGAGGAAGCGCACGCCCCGCTCGGCGCAGCGGCGCACGGTGGCGCGCACCGACTCGACCCCCTTGCGGTGACCGGCGACGCGCGGCAACAGGCGCTGCTTCGCCCAGCGGCCGTTGCCGTCCATGATGATGGCGACGTGGCGCGGGATGGCGTCGGTCTGGGGAACTTCGCGGGTCGACGAGGTGAACATGGCGTGGGCGGCCGGCGCCGCGACGGCGCCGTGAGCGGCGGCGGCGCTAGACCGCCATCAGGTCCGCTTCCTTGGTCGCGAGCTGCTTGTCGACCTCGGCGATGAAGCGGTCGGTGAGCTTCTGCACGTCGGTCTGCGCGTGGCGCTCGTCGTCCTCGGCGACCTTGTGCTCCTTGAGCAGCTTCTTCAAGTGCTCGTTGGCCTCGCGCCGCACGTTGCGGATCGCGACGCGCGCGTTCTCCGCCTCATGGCGCACCACCTTGATGAGGTCGCGGCGGCGCTCCTCGGTCAGCGCCGGCATCGGCACGCGCACGACGTCGCCCTGCGTCGCCGGGTTGAGTCCGAGGTCGGCATCGCGGATCGCCTTCTCGACCACCGGGATCATCTTCTTCTCCCACGGCTGCACGGCGATCGTGCGCGCGTCGGCGAGCGTGACGTTGGCCACCTGCGCGAGCGGCATCGACGAGCCGTAGTAGTCGACGTGGATGTGGTCGAGCAGCCCCGTGTGCGCACGACCGGTGCGCACCTTCGAGAGGTCGGTCTTGAGCGCCTCCACCGACTTGGCCATCTTCTGCTCGGCCGACTTCTTGACGTCGTTGATCATCTTGCCTCCGTCTTGCGCGGGCGTGGCCGTCATTCTAGCGTCCCGGCCCCGGCGGCCGGCGCCGCCGCGCGTCGCCGCGCCTCAGCAGTGGACGAGCGTGCCCTCGTCCTCGCCCAGCACGACGCGCTTCAACGCCCCCGGCTTGAAGATCGAGAACACCTTGAGCAGCATGTTCTGGTCGCGGCACAGCGCGAGCGCCGTGGCGTCCATCACCTTGAGGTTCTTGACGATCGCCTCGTCGAAGGTCAGCGACGGATAGCGCAGCGCCGAAGGGTCCTTGACCGGGTCGGCGGTGTAGACGCCATCGACCTTGGTCGCCTTGAGGACGATGTCGACGCCGACCTCGCGGCCGCGCAGCGCCGCCGCCGTGTCGGTGGTGAAGAACGGGTTGCCGGTGCCGGCGGCGAAGATCACGACCTTGCGCTCCTCGAGGTAGCGCAGCGCCTTGCCGCGGATGTACGGCTCGGCGACCTGCTCGATGCGCAGCGCCGACTGCACGCGCGACTCGACGCCGCCACGGCGCAGCGCGTCCTGTAGCGCGAGCGCGTTCATCAGCGTCGCGAGCATCCCCATGTAGTCGGCGGTCGCGCGGTCCATCCCCGCCGCGCCGGGCGCGACGCCGCGGAAGATGTTGCCGCCGCCGATGACGATCGCCGTCTCGACGCCCATCCGCGTGACGTCGGCGATCTCGGCGACGATGCGGTCGATCGTCGCGCGGTTGATGCCGTACGGGTCCTCGCCCATCAGCGCCTCGCCGGACAGCTTGAGGAGGATGCGCTTGTAGGCGGGCTCGCGCGCCGCCGCGGGCGCATGCGCGGCGGGAGCGGCGGAAGGAGCGATCGAGACGGGCGCGGCGGTAGGCGGGTTCATCGTCACTCCTTGCGGGATGGGAAGTTCGTGAGGGACCACCGGGGGATGACCGGCGGCCCGCGCTTCACCGGGTCAGCCGCGGGTCATCGCGGCGACCTCGGCGGCGAAGTCATCCTTCTTCTTCTCGATGCCTTCGCCAACGACGTAGAGCGTGAAGCCGTTGACCGTAGCGCCGCTCTTTTTCAGGAGCTGCTCGACGGTCTCCTTGCCGTCGCCCTTGACGAACGGCTGCCCGGCCAGCGTCTTCGCGGCGAGCAGCTTCGCGACCTTGCCCTCGACGATCTTCGCGGCCATGTCGCCGGTCTTGCCTTCCTCGGCGACCTGGGCCGTGGCGATCTCGCGCTCCTTGGCGATCACGTCGGCGCCGAGTCCGGTGCGATCGACCGATTCCGGCTTCGACGCCGCGATGTGCATCGCGAGGTCCTTGCCGAGCGCAGGCTCGCCGCCGCTGACGTCGACCAGCACGCCGATCTTCGTGCCGTGCACGTACGAGGCGATGCGGCCCGTGGCGACGCGCCGCGCGAAGCGGCGGATCGACAGGTTCTCGCC
>JAICUU010000104.1 GCA_025935675.1 Burkholderiales bacterium | reverse complement strand
GCCGGGCCGAGCGTGCGCATGACCGATGCACGCGTCGCCGCGCTCGCGCCGCTCGTCGTGCGCTGCGCGTCGAAGCTTGCCGAGCTCTGGCACCTGCGCCGCCTCGGCCGCCCGGGTGAACCGAGCGCCGCGGCGCCGGCCTCGACAGCGGAGGCCGCGCTCGGCACCGGCGTTACTTCGCCATGACGAGCCTCGCGCTCGGCGCGATCGCCGACGACTTCACCGGCGCGACCGACCTCGCCAACAACCTCGTGCGCAACGGCATGCGTGTCGTGCAGACGATCGGCGTGCCGCGCTCGCCGCCTGCCGATGCGATCGATGCGATCGTCGTGGCGCTCAAATCGCGCACGGCGCCGGTGGCCGACGCGGTGGGCGAGTCGCGCGCGGCGCTCGCGTGGCTCGTCGCGCAGGGCGCGCGCCAGGTCTACTTCAAGGTTTGCTCGACGTTCGACAGCACGCCGCAGGGCAACATCGGCCCTGTCATCGACGCGCTGATGGACGACCTCGCGGAGCGTCCCGGCGCCGCGCTCACGGTCGTGACACCGGCGTTTCCCGCCGCGGGCCGCACGGTGTACAACGGCCATCTCTTCGTCGGTGACGTGCTGCTGTCGGAGAGCAGCATGCGCGACCATCCGCTGACGCCCATGCGCGATGCCAACCTCGTGCGCGTGCTGCAGGCGCAGTGCAGGCGGCGTGTCGGCCTCGTCGCGCGACGCACCGTCGCGCAGGGCGCCGCGGCGATCCGCGCGCGCCTCGACGCGCTGCAAGCGGAAGGCATCGGCGTCGCCATCGTCGACGCGATCGACGATGGCGACCTCGTTCGTCTCGGCGAAGCCGTGGCTGATCGCCCGCTCGTGACGGCCGGATCGGGCCTGGCGATCGGGCTACCCGCGAATTTCGGCTTCGCGCCGTCCGACCGCGCGGCGGCGTTGCCATCGCCACGCGGCCGCCGCGCCATCGTCGCCGGCAGTTGCTCGCAAGCGACGCAGCGCCAGGTGCGCGCGTTCGTCGACAGCGGCGGCATGGCGTTCGCGATCGACGCGTCGCGGCTTGCCCGTGGCGACGACATTGTCGCCGAAGCGCTCGCATGGTCGGCACGCGCGGCACCCGAGCGCACGTTGCTCGTGCATTCGACGGCCGATGCGGACGGCGTCAGCGCCGCGCAGCGAGCGCTCGGCGCGCAGGCGGCCGCGCGGATCGAGGACGCGCTCGCGACGATTGCGCGCGGGCTCGTCGCGCAAGACGTCGGCCAGCTCATCGTCGCCGGCGGGGAAACGTCGGGCGCCTGTGTCGCCGCGCTCGGCATCGAGGTGCTGCGGATCGGCATGCAGATCGATCCTGGCGTACCGTGGTGCTACGCACCCTCGGCCGGCCTTCACATGGCGCTCAAGTCGGGCAATTTCGGCGGCGACGATTTCTTCACCCGCGCGTTCGCGGTGCTGGCAGGCGCCGCTGGCCGCGCCGCGGCGCACGTGCCGGAGAAGGGGCGACCTGCGCAGCACACGTCCGGGGGAGGGGGATGAACGAGACACGCGCACGCGAGGAAATCTGCCGGGTGGCAAAGAGCCTGTTCGAGCGCGGCTACGTGCATGCCACGGCCGGCAACGTCAGCATGAGGCTCGAGGCCGAACAAGGCGGCGGCTTTGTCATCACGCCCACCGATGCGTGCCTCGGCTTCCTCGATCCTGCCCGCCTCGCGCGGGTCGACGAGCAGGGGCGCCTTGTGAGCGGCGATCCGGCGAGCAAGACGCTCGCGCTGCACCGGCGCATCTACGCGGCGGCGCGCGCGTTCGATCCCGGGACGTGCACGATCATCCACACCCACAGCACGCACGCGGTGGCGCTGACGCTGCGTGGCGCGCGCGCCGAGCTCCTGCCGCCGATCACCCCGTATTTCGTGATGAAGGTCGGCCATGTCCCGGTGATCCCCTATGCGCGTCCCGGCGCACCCGAGGTCGCCGACGCGGCGGCCGTCGCGATCGAGCGCCATGGCCGCGAGGGCGCGCCGATCCGTGCGCTGATGCTCGCGCGCCTCGGTCCGGTCGCGTGGCACGGCTCGCCCGCTGCCGCGATGGCGGTGATCGAGGAGCTCGAGGAGACCGCGCGGCTCGCCGTGCTCGCGGGCGAGGTCGAGCCGCTCGCACCCGATGCGATCGACGAGCTGAAGCGCAGCTTCGGCGCGCGATGGTGACGCCACTGCGCGGGCGCCGGGAACGCCGCGCGCCGCGCTTCGACCTCGGCCGTCGGCGATGACGGTCGCGCTCGTCACCGGGGCCGCGCACGGGATCGGCCAGGCGATCGCGGTGGCGCTGGCACGCGACGGCTTCGACGTCGGCTGTGTCGACGTCGCGGCTGAGGCCGATGCCCGCGACACCGTCGATGCGATCAAGGCGAGCGGACGCGCCGTACGTCGTTTCGAGCTCGACCTCGCCGACGCGTCCCGCCACGCGGACCTCGTGCAATCCGTCGAGGCGGCGCTCGGCCCGATATCCTGCCTTGTCAACAACGCCGGCGTGACGTCGCTCGAGCGGGGCGACCTTCTCGCGCTCGGCACGCAAAGCTTCGACCGCACGCTCGCCGTCAACCTGCGCGGCACGTTCTTCCTGACGCAGGCGGTCGCGCGGTCGATGCTCGCGTCGCGCGAGCGTGCGCCGGGCGATTACCGCTCGATCATCACGATCACGTCGGTCAATGCCGACATCGTCGGCGACAATCGCGGCGACTACTGCATGAGCAAGGCCGGCATGGCGATGGGTTCGAAGCTCTTCGCCGCGCGGCTCGCCGGCGAGGGCATCCACGTCTTCGAGGTGCGCCCGGGCATCATCCGCACCGCGATGACCGCGCCCGCCGCCGCGAAGTACGACCGGCTGATCGATGGCGGCGGCGTGCCCATCGCCCGGTGGGGCGCGCCGGACGACGTCGCGACGACCGTCGCGACGCTTGCCCGCGGCGGCCTGGGATTCGCCACCGGCGAGGTCATCCATGTCGACGGCGGCTTGCACCTCCACCGTGTCTAGCGTCGCGCCGCGTCCGATTCGCTGGGGGATCATCGGCTGCGGCGACGTGGTCGAGGTCAAGAGCGGTCCCGGGTTCTACAAGGCGCGCGATTCGACGCTGGTCGCGGTGATGCGCCGCGACGCCGCGCGCGCGGAGAATTTCGCGCGCCGCCACGGCGTGCCGCGCTGGCATGCGGATGCCGACGCGATCATCGAGGCGCGCGACATCGACGCCGTCTACGTCGCGACGCTGCCCGACACGCACCTCGACTACGCGCGGCGCGCCGCGGCGGCCGGCAAGGCCGTGTACGTCGAGAAGCCGATGGCGATGAGCCACGCCGAATGCGAGGCGATGATCGCCGCGTGCGACGCCGCCGGCGTGCCGCTGTGGGTCGGCTACTACCGCCGCGCGCTGCCGCGCTTCCTGGCGGTTCGCGACCGCATCGCGGCCGGCGTGATCGGTCGCGTCCGCGAGGTCGTCTCCGCGCAGGCGCAGCGGGCGCCGGCTGATGCGAGCGGTGCATGGCGCCGCGATCCGGCGCGATCGGGCGGCGGCCCGTTCTTCGAGGGCGCCGTCCATACGCTCGATTTCCTCGACTGCCTTTTCGGGCCGATGACGATCGTCGCGGCGCGCGCCACCTCGCGCGGCGATCCGCGCCTCGAGGATTTCGTCGAGGCGCGCTATCGCTTCGCGTCGGGCGTCGAGGGCCGTGGCCGCTGGGATTTCGCCGCCGCCGACGACGCCGAGTACAACGAGATCATCGGCGACAGGGGCCGCTTGCGCTTCTCGACGACGCGCGACGTGCCGATCGAGCTTTGGCGCGGCGGCCGAAGCGAGAGCGTGGCGATCGCCGACCCGCCGCACGTTCACCAGCCGCTGATCCAGACGATCGTCGACGAGCTGAACGGCCGCGGCCGATGCCCGAGCAACGGCGTTTCGGCGGCACGTACCGCCGCGGTCGTCGACGAAGTGCTCGCGCCGCTCAGGCGCCAAACGGGGATCGCGGTTCCCGCGACCCTTCCTCGATAGCGGAAGTCGCCGCGGCCCCTGCGGCGCCCGGCACGCATTTTCGGGCGTTTTCCGCGCGATTCGCGCGCGTCGCCAGCGACGGTCGTCCGCGGGAATCCGACTTCCGGCGGCATTGAGTGCCGCGCAGCGTCAGCGCAACGTCATGAAAACGTGCGTTCGTGTTGTTTTTTGCGCGAAACCCGCCGCAGGTGCTTATTCCGGCAAGGTTTATGCTCTAGGCGTTTCGTTCGGCGCATGGCAAACTTTTTGCGCCGGGCCCTCGTGCCGGAGCAGGACACCGGCGCCAAGTCCGCGGCGACGCCGCGGGAAAAAATGGATCCGCCGTCCCGGTTCCCGACGTTCGGGGCGGCCACGAACGACATGGGGTGCGGGATTGGCGGATGCGAGCGCGCTGGCCGGTGTGAAGGTGATGGTGATCGACGATTCGAACACCATCCGCCGCAGCGCCGAAATCTTCCTGTTGCAGGCCGGCTGCACGGTGATCCTGGCCGAGGACGGCTTCGACGCGCTCGCCAAGATCACCGATCACCAGCCCGACCTCGTGTTCGTGGACATCATGATGCCCCGCCTCGACGGCTACCAGACCTGCGCGCTCATCAAGAAGAACAATCGCTTCCACGGCACGCCGGTCGTCATGCTGTCGTCGAAGGACGGATTGTTCGACCGTGCCCGCGGGCGCATGGTGGGGTCCGACCAGTACCTGACCAAGCCGTTCACCAAGGAAAGCCTGCTGAAGGCCGTGGCGGCGCACGTGAAGGCCGCGGCGTGACCGCCGCGCGAGCGGCCCGTGCGACGCGCAGCGCCGACGACACTTCCACGCGGGAACGCCGCATGCCCATCAAGAAAATCCTGATCGTCGACGACTCGCCCACCGAGCGCCACGTGCTGAACGACCTCCTCACCAAGTCGGGCTACGAGGTGGTGGCGAGCGACAACGGCGAGGACGCGATCCTCAAGGCCAAGCTCCTGAAGCCCGACCTCATCCTGATGGACGTGGTGATGCCGGGCCTGAACGGCTTCCAGGCGACGCGCGCGATCAGCCGCGACCCGGAGACGCGCACCATCCCGGTGATCCTGTGCACGTCGAAGAGCCAGGAGACCGACAAGATCTGGGGAATGCGCCAGGGCGCGCGCGACTACGTCATCAAGCCGATCAACCGCGAGGAGCTCCTCGCGAAGATCCAGGCGCTGGCGTAGGGGATCGACGATGGCCCGCGCCGCGAAGCTCGATTTGCGCTCGTTCCAGCAGGAGCTGGCGACGCGCCTCGCGAGCAAGACGGCAGCGCAGGTCGAGTCGTCGCGGCTGTCGTTCGCCTGCGGCGCCGAGCAGTGGCTGATTCGCCTCGCCGACGCGGGCGAGGTGATCGCCGTGCCACCCGTGGTGGCCGTGCCGCGCACCAAGCCGTGGTTCGCGGGGATCGCCAACATTCGCGGCAACCTCTACAGCGTCATCGACTTCGCGGGCTTCCTCGGCCGCGACGGCGAGGGCGCCATCACGTCGCAGAGCCGGCTCGTGCTGTTCGGGCCGCGCGCCGGCGAGCTCAACGCCGGCATCGTCGTTACGCGCGTGCTCGGCTTGCGCAACCTCGCCGAGCTCGCGCCCGCCGCGCAGGAGGCGTCGCCGCTCGCGTGGTTCGCGCAGCGCTGGATGGACGCCGACGGGCGCGCGTGGCAGGAAATCGACCTCGCGAGGCTCGCCCGCGACCCGCAGTTCCTCGACGTCGGGCTCTAGCCGCAAGCGGAGGATCCATGGCACTCAAGATATTCGCCGACAAGGCCAAGGGAGCGGGCGCCGCGGCGCTCGACATGCCGACCACGCAGGTGCGCATGGGCAAGAACACGCCGCCCGGCTACGACCCGCTGGCGTCGGTGTCGATCATGGACCAGCTCCGCAACGCGAGCGCCGAATCGCCGGGCGCGCGCAAGCTCCCGGTGATCGGCAACCTGCCGGTCGTCAAGCAGTTCCAGGTGCTGCTCGCGCTCCTCATCGTGTTCGCGGTGCTGGCGCTCTTGATGCTGTTCATCGATTCGCGCAGCACCAACCAGTCGGCCGCGCAGGCGGCTACCGCGACCGAGATGCAGATGCTCTCGCAGCGGCTCGCGCGCGGCTCCGCGCTCGCGTCGCAGGGCCAGAAGCAGGCGTTCGCGACGGTGGAGGACAGCCGCCAGAAGTTCAACGCCGACCTGAAGGCGCTGCTGGAAGGCGGCGAGGTCCGGGGCACGACCGTCGATCCCGTCGGCGGCGCCGCGGCCGAGGAGCTCGCCGGCATCAAGGCCAAGTGGGACGTCGTCGACAAGGCGGCGTTGCACCTCACGCAGAACGCCGACGCGCTGACCTCGCTCGCTGCCGGCCTCGACCGCGTCAACGATGCCAACAACTCGCTGCTCGAGCTCGCCGAGCAGCTCGGCCTGCAGATGGGACAGGGCGGCGCGACCGTGCGCGAGGTCGACTTCGCCAACCAGCTCGCCGTGCTGTCGCAGCGGATCGCCAAGAACGCCAACGCGCTCGCCTCGGGCGAGGAAATCGACCCCGAGACGGCGTTCCTGCTCGGCAAGGACGCCGGCACGTTCCGCGACATCCTGAACGGCCTCGCGCGCGGCAACGACGCGCTGCACATTCCCGTGCTGCGCGGCGAGGATCCGCGCGCGACGCTCGCCGAGATCGCCAAGCGCTTCGTCGCCTACGACCAGTCGATCGGCGCGATCCTCGCGTCGATGCAGAAGCTCACGCAGGCGAAGCAGTCGGCGCGCACGGTGACGAGCCAGTCGGAAGACCTGCTGCAGCGAACCACGGCGCTCGCCGACAACTGGGAAGGCGGCGGCCGCGCGCACGTGTTCACGCTCGCCGCGGCGGTGGTGTTCGGCGTGCTGGCGCTCGTCGCGCTGATCGCGCTCGGCATGGTGTTCCTCGGCGACGCGCGTGCCCGGGCCAGCGAGAGCGAAGGCGAGAACAAGCGCAACCAGGAGGCGATCCTCCGGCTCCTGAACGAGATGGGCAACCTCGCCGACGGCGACCTCACCGTGCAGGCGTCGGTGACCGAGGACGTGACCGGCGCGATCGCCGACTCGATCAACTTCACGATCGAGGAGCTGCGCACGCTGGTGCGCGGCATCAACTCGGCAACCGACCAGGTGACCAAGGCGACGCAGGAGACGCAGGCGATCTCGAACCGCCTGTACGAGGCCTCGCAACGCCAGAACCGCGAGATCCAGCAGGCGTCGGCGTCGGTGCTGCAGATGGCGCAGTCGATCAGCGAAGTGGCGCAGAGCGCGTCGCAGTCCGCCAAGGTGGCGCAGCTGCAGCTCTCCGCCGCCGAGAAGGGCGGCCAGGCGGTGCAGAACCAGATCGCCGGCATGAACGAGATCCGCACGCAGATCCAGGACACGTCCAAACGAATCAAGCGCCTCGGCGAGTCGTCCCTCGAGATCGGCGAGATCGTCGAGCTCATCTCCGACATCACCGAGCAGACCAACGTCCTCGCGCTCAACGCCGCGATCCAGGCGGCCTCCGCGGGCGAAGCCGGGCGCGGCTTCACGGTCGTCGCCGAGGAAGTGCAGCGGCTCGCCGAGCGCTCGGGCGAGGCGACCAAGCAGATCGAGGCGATCGTCAAGACGATTCAGGCCGACACGCAGGACGCCGTCGCCGCCATGGAGAAGTCGACGGTCGGCGTGGTCGAAGGGACCAAGCTGTCCGACGCCGCGGGCCAGGCGCTGACCGAGATCCAGAAGGTGTCGCGCGATCTCGCCGACCTCATCTCGCGGATCTCGTCGCAGACGCAGATGCAGTCGAACTCGGTGACCGAGGTGACGCGCGGCATGCAGGGCATCCTCAAGATCACCGAGGAAACGACCGAGGGCACCAAGCAGACGAACGTGTCGATCGGCCAGTTGACGCGCCTCGCGGCCGAGCTGCGCTCGTCG
Organism: Burkholderiales bacterium; assembly: GCA_025935675.1. GTDB lineage: Bacteria > Pseudomonadota > Gammaproteobacteria > Burkholderiales > Casimicrobiaceae > VBCG01. The sequence continues at coordinate 4,087 of JAICUU010000104.1, read as the reverse complement.
GTCGCGGGCTTCAAGGTGTGACGGAAGGCGCGCCGTGCCGACCGATGCCGCTCCGGAATTCGACTTGGGCCCGCTGTCGTGGGTGCAGGGCGAGATCGACCAGTCGCTCGCCCGCGCGCTCGAGTCGCTGGCGACGTTCAAGGCCTCGCCCAAGGACGCGATCGCGCTGAAGCACGCGCGCACGCACGTCCACCAGGCGGCGGGCGCAATCCAGATGGTGGGGCTCGACGCGGTCGTCGCGTTCACCGACGAGATCGAGCGCGAGCTTCAGCGCCTCGAGGAGGTTACGGCGGCGGAGATGCTCGCGACGGTTGACGTCATCGACCGCGCGTGCCGCAAGCTGCGGATCTTCCTCGCCGAGCTCGTCAACGGCGTGCCGCCGGTGCCGCTCAAGCTCTATCCCGAATACGAGGCGATGCAGGCCGCGCGCGGCGTCAAGGCGACCGCGCCGACCGACCTCTTCTATCCCGACCTGTCGGTGCGCGCGCCCCGCGCGACGGCGCGCGAGGCGCTGCCCGCGTCGCGGATGGCCTCGCAGCTCGTCAAGCAGCGCCGCACCTACCAGCGCGGCCTCCTCGCGTGGCTGCGCGGTGACGCCGAAGGCGTCGCGCAGATGCGCGCGGCGATCGCCGGCATCGAGGAGGTGACGTCGCAGCCCAACCTGCGCGCGTTCTGGTGGACCGCGGGCGCGCTGTTCGATTCCCTCACCGCGCGCGGCCTCGATGCTTCGTTCGGCGTGAAGCAGCTCGCGGCGCGGATCGACCTGCAGATCCGCCGCGTGGTCGGCGGCAGCGCCAAGGTCGCCGACCGGCTGCGCCGCGAGGTGCTCTACTTCGTCGCGATCAGCGCGCCCACCAGCCCGCAGGTGCAGGCGGTGCAGCAGGCGTTCCACCTCGCGGGCCTGATCCCGTCCGCCGAGGTCCTCAACGCCGACCTCGTACGCATCGAGCCGCTCCTGCGCGAGGCGAAGGAACAGCTCGCCGGCGCCAAGGACGCGTGGCTCAAGTTCGCATCGGGCCGCGCCGAAAACCTGCCCAAGTTGAAGCAGACGCTCACCTCGGTGCACACCAAGGCCGCCGAGATCCGTAACGGCGCGCTGCTGAAGCTCACCTCCGCGCTGGTCGAGCGCCTCGACAAGATGCCCGCCGGCGGAGTGTCCGAGCCGGTGGCGATGGAATACGCGACCGCGCTCCTGCTCGCCGAGAGCGCGTTCGAGAACTACACCAATCTCGCCGGCGATTTTCCGCAGCAGGTCGACGCGATGGTCGCGCGCCTCGACGCCGCGCGCGCGGGGCGCACCGCGGCGGTCGGCGCGCCGGCGCTCGACGAGATGTCGAAGCGCGCGCAGGAGCGGATGCTGCTTGCGCAGGTCGGCCGCGAGATCCAGGCGAACTTGCGCCACATGGAGCAGGTGCTTGACGCCTTCTTCCGCGACAACGCCAGGCGCGGCGAGCTGGCAGCGCTCGCCAAGGACAGCCAGCAGATCCGCGGCGCGCTCGCGATGCTCGGCCTCGACGATGCATCGCGGCTCCTCGCGTCGTGCGCGGAGCAGATCGCCTCGTACGCGACGAGCGACGCGCCGGTCGACAACGACGACCTCGAGATGCTCGCCGAATCGCTGTCGGGCCTGGGCTTCTACATCGAGGCGGTCGAGCAGCAGCGCCCCGACCGCGAGCGCCTCATCGCGCCGCTCATCGCCAAGCGCAGCGGCGAGGCGCCGGCGCCGGTGGCGCGCGACGAGGATTCCGTCGAGTCGGCGGTCGCCGAGCTGCGCGCGCAATTGCCCGCGCTCGTCGAGGCGGTGCACGCGGCACCCACGCCCGCGGCGCAACAGGCGCTCAAGGCCAAGCTCGAGGCGCTGCGCGACGATGCCGAGCTGATCGGCGACGAGACGCTGGTCGAGCAGGTGCAAGGCGCGATCGCCGATCTCGACGCCGGAGGCGCGGCGGCGCTCGCCAAGGCGGTCGATGCGATCGCGGAGGTCACGCCGGCGGCGCCCGAGATCTCCGACGAGACGAAGCGGCTGCTCGAGACCGACGCGACGCAATTCGACGCCGAGCTCCTCGACATCTACCTCGCCGAAGCGGCGGAGGTGCTCGACTCGATCGCCGCCAACCGTGTGCGGCTTGCCGCCAACCCGAGCGATCGCGACGCGCTCGCGACGACGCGCCGCGGCTTCCATACGCTCAAGGGCTCCGGTCGCATGGTGGGGCTCACCGACTTGGGCGAGATCGCCTGGTCGGTCGAGCGCACGCAGAACCGCCTCATCGAGGAGGACCGGCCGGTCACCGCCGCGGTCATCGCGATGATCGACGTCGCCGGGCGCGATTTCCGCGGCTGGATCGATGCGCTTGCGGGGACTCGCCGCGCGACGATCGATCCCTCGCGCGTCGACGCGGCGGTCGCCGCGGTGCTCGCCGAGCTGCCGTCGAGCGACGGCGCCAAGCCGCCGCCGCCGAAGCTCGTCGAGGTGCCCACCCCCCGTCGCGACGACGCCGTCGCGCCGCGCACGTCGCGCACCGACGCGTTCGCGCTCGAGATCGTCGAGATCCCGGAGCTCGGCGCGCCGCCCGCGGTCGCGCCGCACGTGGTCGTCCGCGATGCGGCGCCCGCCGCGGACACGCCGCGCGAGCCGGCTTCCGTCAACGGCCATGGCCTCAAGCTCGTCGCCGACAACTCGCATCCGCTCGCACCGGCGCCGCACGCGTTCGCCGACGGCGCGCCGCCGTTCGCCGAGGGCAGCGGCCTCGCGTCGGGCGACGCGCACCTCGATCCCGAAGCGACCGAGGACATCGAGGCGAGCCTCGAGCGCGACCTCGAGGCGCACCTCGTGCGCGATACCGGTGCGGACGCCGCCGATGCCGCGCAGCCGCCCGTCGGTGGCGCGTTCGACATCGACGTACCGGATGCCGGTCGCGACCTCGCCGCCAACGCGGGGTTCGCGGACGCGAAGGTGACGCCGATCTCGCGCGCCCGCGGCGCGCAGCCCGACACACCACCGCCGCCGGCGATCGATTTCACGTGGACGCCCGGCGAGGTCGCGGGCGAGGCCGATGACGACGGCGAGACGATCGCGTTCGACGATGCATCGGTCGAGGCATTCGACGCAGCCGTCGACGAGGACATCGTCTTCACGGAGCCGTCGCTCGAGGCGACGACCGACGCGCCCGGCGATGCCGTAGCGGAGGCCCCGCTCGATGCGCCGGCGGACCTGATCGGCGAGCCGCTTGCCGCGGCGGCGCCCGACGACGACGTCGTCGTCGGCGACGTCACGCTGTCGGCGACGCTGTACCGCATCCTCGTCGACGAGGCGCGCGAGCACGTCGCGACGCTCGAGCGCGAGCTCGCGCTGATGCGCGCCGACAATGCGCGCGTGCCGTCGGCGTCGATGGTGCGCGCGAGCCACACGCTGTGCGGCATCCACCGCACCGGCGGCTTCCCGGTCGTCGCGATGCTCGCGAAGTCGCTCGAGCAGGCGCTTATCGCGCTCGGCGAGCGCGAAGGCGCGATGCCGCCGGGCACCGAGCCCGTCGTCGCGCGCGCCGTCGCGGCGCTGACCGATCTCGTGTCGCGCGTCGCCGCTCGCGAGGGCTTCGCGCCCTCCGAAGCGCGCGAGGCCGCCGAGAGCGGTGCCGAGCTCGAGGCGCTGCGCCAGGAGGCCACACCCACCGAGCACGACGCCGAGACGCACGCGGCGCGCGATGCCGACCTCGACGACGAGGCGGCGGCGACGCCTGCGGCCACATCGCCGCCCGAGCCGCGAGCGGCGGGCGCGGCGGGGCCGGGCGGCGCCGCGGGCGCGAGCGTGCAGCCGATCAACGTGCGGCCGCTGCGCGCGCCCGACGCCGCGCCGCGGCGCGAGACGGCGCCCGAGACGTCGCTCGCCGACGTGCGCGACGTGATCGAGACCGACGTGCTGCCGATCTTCCTCGAGGAAGCCGCCGAGCTCTTCCCGCAGGCCGGCGAGGAGCTCCGCGCGTGGCGCCGCGATCCCGCGTCCGGCGGCGCGCACAAGATGCGCCGCACGCTGCACACGTTCAAGGGCAGCGCGCGGATGGCGGGCGCGATGCGCCTCGGCGAGCTCGCG
>JAICUU010000398.1 GCA_025935675.1 Burkholderiales bacterium | reverse complement strand
CGCGAGCACGCCGGCCGCGGTGAGCTCGCGCGCGACCGACGCGAGCGAGGCGCCGCTCGTCACCTCGAAGTCCTACGGCGAGCGCGGCAGCGGCAACGGCCTCGTCAGCGCATGCCATCCCTACGCGACGGCCGCGGCGAGCGCGAGCGCGACGACCAGAAGCGCGACAAGCGCGCCGCCCTGCGAGAGTCGCCGTGGCCGTCCCATGGGTGCGTGCCGATTATAATCGGCGCATGCCGCACACTCCGCGCGCGCGACGGCGTCCTGCAGGCTTCACGCTGATCGAGATCATGGTGGTCATCGTGATCCTCGGCGTGCTCGCGGCGCTGGTGGTGCCGCGCGTGCTCGAGCGGCCCGACGAGGCGCGCGCGGTCGCCGCGAAGTCCGACATCGCCGCGATCATGGCGGCGCTCAAGCTCTATCGCCTCGACAACCAGCGCTACCCGACCGGCGAGCAGGGCCTCAACGCCTTGGTCGCGAAGCCCGACGCGCCGCCGGCGCCGCCCAACTGGAAGCCTGGCGGCTACCTCGAGAAGCTGCCGAAGGATCCGTGGGGCTCGCCGTACCAGTACCTCAACCCGGGCCTCAAGGGCGAGATCGACGTGTACAGCCTCGGCGCCGACCGCCAGCCGGGCGGCAGCGGCGTCGACGCCGACATCGGCTCGTGGGACCTCTGACGCGCGGAGCGCGCTCCTCGCGCGCGCCGGCGCGCGGCTTCACGCTGGTCGAGATCCTCGTCGCCGTCACGGTGATCGCGATTGCCTCGACGCTCGCCGTCGTCGCATGGCAGGGCGATCCGCGCGTCGACGCCGCGCGCGAGGCGCGGCGCTTCGCCGGCGCGCTCGAGTACGCCGCCGCCCGCGCGCAATGGCGCCGCGAGACGCTCGCCGTTGCCGCCGACGGGAACGCCTGGCGGTTCCTGCGCGAGACTGCACCCGCGCGCTGGAGCGTCGTCGCCGACGACGACGTGCTCGACGCGCACGCGCTGCCGCCGCCGCTGACGATCGCGCCGTCGTCGTACGCGGGCCAGCCGGTCGCGCCGGGCGTGCGCATCCCGCTCTACGCCTCCGGGCGCAACGAGCCGTTCGCTTTCGTCGTTACCGGCGGGGCCCGGCCGCTCGTCGTCGCGGCCGATCCCCTCAACCGCGTCAGTATCGCGCCGGCCCCTTGAAGCGCCGCGGCTTCACGCTGATCGAGATCCTCGTCGCACTGGCGATCGTCGCCGTCGCGCTCGCCGCCGGCATGCGCGCGCTGACGCAGGCGGCGGACGGCGCGACGGCGCTCAAGGCGCGCACGCTCGCGCTGTGGGTCGCGCAGAACGTGCTCGCGCGCGCCGAGATGGCGCCGACGACGCCGGCGCCGGGTGCGACCAGCGGCGAGGAGACGCAGGCCGCCGCGCGCTTCGTCTGGCGCGCGCGCGTCGCGCCGACGCCCAATCCCGGTTTCCGGCGCATCGACATCGTCGTCGCGGCGCCCGACGCGCCCGGCTACGCGCTCGCCGAGCTCACCGGCTACCTCGGCGTGCGCAACGCGCGCTGACGCCCGCCGCAGCGCGATGTGTCGACGAATCCGCACGCGGCGCGCCGGCTTCACGCTGGTCGAGGTGCTGGTCGCGCTCGCGATCCTCGCCGT
>JAICUU010000255.1 GCA_025935675.1 Burkholderiales bacterium | reverse complement strand
TTCCGCCGCGGCTGCGTCGATCTCGAAGGCCACGGCGGCCGCCGGCAGGTCGAAATGGCGGATGACGCGCGGGTGGACCTCGCCGATGAAGCCGACGGTACGGCCATCGACGACGAGGTCGGCTGCGCGACCCGGGTGCAGCATCGCGCGCGCGGCGCGCGGCGTCGCGAGCGCCGCCGGCGCGAGGAGCGCGGCGAGATCGCCCTTGACGTCGAAGAAATCCACCGGCCGCGTCGGCGTGCCCCACTGCTCCGGAAGCGCCGGGCCGTACGCGAGGCCGCCGATGCGCATCGGCTGCGCGTGGCCCGCGCCGTCGCGCGTGAACGTGCGCCCGTATTCGAAGATGCGCGCGCGCCGCGCGCCTTGCGCGACGTTGGCGGCGAGCGTGCGCAACAAGCCCGGCATGAGCGTGGTGCGCATCACGTCGAGGTGGCTTGCGATCGGGTTCTCGATGCCCACGGGCTCTGCGCCGGCGTCGAGCGCCGCCTCGTCGGCGCGGCTCACGAAGCTGAACGTCACGATCTCCTGCCAGCCGCGCGCGGCGAGCGCCGCGCGCACGTCGTGCGGCGTGCGCCGCGCTTCGGGAGCGGCGAGCATGCCTCCCGCATGGCGGCCGATGGCCGCGGGGATCGCCGCGTAGCCGTGAATGCGCGCGACCTCCTCGACGAAGTCCTCCTCGATCGCGAGGTCGAAGCGGTACGACGGCGGCGTGACGATGAAGTCGTCGCCGTCACGGCGATGCGCGAAGCCCAAACGCTCGAACACCTTCGCGATGGTCGCCGCGCCGAGGTCGACGCCGAGGAGCCGCGCGACGCGCGCCGGGCGCACGCGCACCGGATCGCGCGCCGGCAGCGCGCCCTTGACGTCCGACAGCGGCCCGGCGCGACCGCCGCAGAGCTCGACGATCAACGCCGTCGCGCGCTCGACGGCCACCGGGCCGAGTGCCGCGTCGACGCCGCGCTCGAACCGATAGCCTGCGTCGCTCTGGAACCCCAGCCGGCGCATCCGCCCCTGGATCGCGTCGGGATTCCAGAACGCGCCTTCCAGCAGCACGTCGGTCGTGTCGTCGCCGATGCCCGAATGCTCGCCGCCCATGATGCCGGCGAGGCCGAGCGGCTTCTTCGCATCGGCGACGAGCAGGAGATCGGGCGCGAGCGCGAGCACGTCACCGTTGAGCAGCGTCAGCGTCTCGCCGTCGCGTGCGAAGCGCACGACGACGTCACCGTCCACATGGCGCCGGTCGTACGCGTGCAGCGGCTGGCCGAGCTCCAGCATCACGTAGTTCGTGACGTCGACGATCGCCGAGATGGGGCGGATGCCGGATCGCGCGAGGCGCTGCTGCATCCAGCGCGGGCTCGGCGCGCGCGCGTCGACGCCCTCGATCACGCGCGATGCGAAGCGCGGGCAGGCGACGAAGTCCTCGACGACGACGCGCTGCGTCGCCGCGCTGGCAACCGGCGCCGGCCTCCACGCCGGCAGCGTGAGCTTGGCGCCCGTCAGCGCGGCGGTGTCGCGCGCGATGCCGGCGAGCGACAGGCAATCGGCACGGTTGGGGGTGATCTTGAGCGTCACGAGCGCGTCGTCGAGGTCGAGCGCGTCGCGCAGCGGCGCACCCGGCGCGAGGTCGTCGGCGAGCACGAGGAGTCCGGTCGCGTCGTCGGCGATGCCGAGCTCGCGCGCCGAGCACAGCATGCCCTGCGACTCGACGCCGCGCATGACGGTGCGCTTGATCGCGACGCCGCCCGGCAGCGTCGCGCCTTCGCGTGCGAGCGGCACGTTGAGGCCCGCCGCGGCGTTCGGCGCGCCGCACACGACGGAAAGCAGTGCGGCCGTTCCGGCGTCCACGGTGCACACGCGCAGACGGTCCGCGCCCGGGTGAGGCTTGACGTCGACGATCGTCGCGACGACGACGCCGTCGAACGGCGGCGCGGCGGGCTCGACGCTCTCGACTTCGAGGCCGCCCATCGTCAGCGTCTCGGCGAGCGCCGCCGTATCGAGCGGCGGGTCGCAAAGCGTGCGCAGCCAGTGCTCCGAGAATTTCATCGTCAGCGAAACTGCGCGAGGAAGCGCAGGTCGTTCTCGTAGAAGATGCGGAGATCGTCGATCCCGTAGCGCAGCATCGCGAGGCGGTCGGGCCCCATGCCGAACGCGAAGCCCTGCCATGCCTCGGGGTCGATGCCGACGGCGCGCAGCACGTTGGGGTGCACCTGGCCCGAGCCCGCGATCTCGAGCCAGCCGTCACCGAAGCTCATGTCGATCTCGGCCGACGGCTCGGTGAACGGGAAGAACGACGGCCGGAATCGCACGGCGAGGTCGTCGCGCTCGAAGAAGCGCCGCAGGAACTCGGTGATGACGCCCTTCAGATCGGCGAACGTCACGTCGCGGTCGATCCACAGCCCCTCGACCTGGTGGAACATCGGCGAGTGCGTGGCGTCGCTGTCGACGCGGAACACGCGCCCCGGCGCGATGATCCTGATCGGCGGCGCGTGCGTTTCCATGTAGCGCACCTGCACGGGCGAGGTGTGCGTGCGCAGCAACGCGCCGCCCTCGACGTAGAACGTATCGTGCATCGACCGCGCCGGGTGGTTCGCCGGCGTGTTGAGCGCGGTGAAGTTGTGGAAGTCGTCCTCGATCTCCGGGCCTTGCGCGACGGCGAAGCCCATCGAGCGGAACAGCGTCTCCACGCGATCGAGCGTGCGCGTCAGCGGATGCACGCCGCCGCGGTCGGCGCCGCGGCCGGGCAGGGTGACGTCGAGCGCGTCGGCGGCCAGCTCGCGCGCGAGGCGCGCATCGTCGATCGCCGCGCGCCGTGCGGCGAGCGCGGACTCGATCGCGGCCTTGGCCGCGTTGACGGCCGCGCCGCGCTCGCGGCGAGCGTCCGCCGCCAGCGCCGCGAGCGATTTCAATTGCGCGGTGAGGGCCCCCGCCTTGCCGAGGAAGCGCGCCTTGGCGTTCTCGAGCGCGGCCGCGTCGGCGGCGGCGTCGAACGCGCGCCGTGCCTCGTCGACGATTGCCTCAAGCGGATCCATCGTTTGCTCGCACGTCTATCGCACCTGCAATAAAAAAGGGAGGCGCATGCTCGTCGCCTCCCTTTCCTGCGACCGCCCGGATCAGGCCAGCGAGGCCTTGGCCTGCTCGGCGATCTTGCCGAACGCCGCCTTGTCGTGCACCGCGAGGTCGGCGAGCACCTTGCGGTCGATGTCGATCGACGCCTTGTTGAGGCCGGCGATGAATACGCTGTACGTCATCCCGAGCTCGCGCACCGCGGCGTTGATCCGCGCGATCCACAGCGCACGGAACTCGCGCTTCTTCTGGCGCCGGTCGCGGTACTGGTACTGACCGGCCTTCATCACCGCTTCCTTGGCGATCCGGTAGACGTTCTTGCGCCGGCCGCGGAAACCCTTCGCCTGCTCGAGGACCTTCTTGTGCCGCGCGCGCGCGGTCACGCCACGTTTGACTCTTGGCATGTCGTCGCTCCTTTACGCGTACGGCAGCATCGCCCGCACCGAGTCCATGTTCGTGGCGTGAACGCCAGCGGGCCCGCGCAGTTGACGCTTGTTCTTGGTGGAACGCTTGGTGAGGATGTGGCGCTTGAACGCCTGGCCGCGCTTGACGCTGCCGCTTCCTCTCACGCGCAGGCGCTTCTTGGCGCCCGACTTGGTCTTCATCTTCGGCATGGTGCCGTCTTCCTATTTGCTGCCCACGGCGGTGCTCTCGGGTCGAGAGGCTTTCGGACCGTCCTCGGGCTTGGTGGCGGGATGCTTGACTGCCTGCAGCGACTTCTTCGGGGCCAGCAGCATCACCATTTGCCGGCCCTCGAGCTTCGGGAACTGCTCGACCTGCGAATACGGCTCGAGGTCGCCCTTGATCCGCTCGAGCAGACGGATCCCGAATTCCTGGTGCGCCATTTCGCGCCCGCGAAAGCGCAGCGTGATCTTCGCCTTGTCGCCCTCGTTAAGGAACTGGATGAGGTTGCGCAGCTTGATCTTGTAATCGCCGTCGTCGGTCCCGGGGCGGAACTTCACCTCCTTGACCTTGATCTGCTTCAGCTTGAGCTTGGCCTCATGCGCGCGCTTGGACTCGCGGTATTTGAACTTGCCGAAGTCCATGATGCGCGCCACCGGCGGTGCCGCCATCGGCGCGATCTCGACCAGATCGACTTCCGCGGCCTCGGCCTTCGCCAATGCATCGGCGATGGCCACGATGCCGAGCTGCTCGCCGTCCAAACCTACCAGACGGACCTCGGGCGCAGTGATTTCCCGGTTGATCCTCTGCTGCTTTTCGAGTGCTATGTGCGAATCTCCTCGTATCGTTGAAAACGGCCGTCGCGTGTGCCGCGCCGCCGCCGTCGCAGAATC
>JAICUU010000191.1 GCA_025935675.1 Burkholderiales bacterium | reverse complement strand
GCGAGCAGCGCGTCATAGCCGGCGCGCGCCTCGTCATGCCGGCCGTTGCGGTGCGCGTCGATCGCACCCGCCAGCGCGGCTTGGCGCGCGGCGGGCGCGAGCGCGCCCTGCGGAGCGCTCATCGACGCGTCGATCGCCTCGATCAATGCCCGTGCGAGCTTGCCCGGTGTCGCGTCGACGATGGCGTCGACGAGCGGCGTCGCGACCGCCAGCGGGCCGTCGATGGCCAGCTGGCATCGCGCGGGCCGCGCCGCCAGCAATGTCGCGAGCGGCCGCCGCAAGCCGACGGCATCGACGAGGACGTCGGGCTCGGATGCCGCGAGGCTGCGTGCGGACTCGAGATCGGGCGCCGCGGGCATCTGCGTCACGCGCGCATGGTCGAGCGCCGCATCCTGCAGCCGCGCCTGCAGTCGCGCGGCATCGCCGAACGCCGCGAAGCCGAGGTCGATGCGATCGCCAAGCGCCGCCAGCGCACCGACGAGGCTCGACCAGGCGCCGGCGTCGGCATCGAGGTGATCGGTGTCCACCAGCACGACGACGCGCCCGCGATGACCGGCCGCACGTCGCGGCCAGGCGAGCGGCACGTCCGGCACGAGCCGCGCACCGCGCTCCGCGTGGCGCGCGGCCGCCTGTCGCGCGATCGCCGGCCACGCGTCGCCGTCGCCGGCCCGTGCGCGCTCGGCGATGCGGAGCGCGATCACCCGCAACGCGTCGGGATCGGCATCGACGTCGTTGCGCGCGACCGCGGCACGCGCCGCGCCGGGCGAGACGAAGGGGACGACTTCGGCGAAGAGCGCGAGCGGCAGGTTGGCGGCGTTCGCCGCGAGCGTCTCGCGCAGCGGGATGCACGCCGTTGCATCGGCGGCAAGCGCCCGCGCCACCAGGCCGGCGAAATGTGGCGGGCGCACGATTGCGGGATTGGCACGCACGAGCTCGACGAGCGATGCGCACGCATCGTCACGCGTGCTCGCATCGGCGAGGCGCGCGCACGCCACGATGAATGCCGCGCGCGGATCGTCCGGCATCGCCGCCGCGACGTGCGACGCGGCATCGCGCACCCCTGCGTCGTCGCCGACGAACGCGGCCGCCTCGGCGATCGCGAGCCATCCCGCCGCGTGGTCGGGCCTCCGCGCCACGAGCTCGCGCCAGGCCGCGATCGCATCGTGCGGCCGGCCGAGGCGCCAGAGCGCGTCGGCGATACCGGCGAGCGGCGCCGGCGCGCGGGGACGCAGGCGCGCCGCGTGGCGAAAGCATGTCAGGGCGTCGAGCGGCATTCCCTGCGCGAGATGCTCGCGCGCGCGATCCTTCCAGTCGTCGTAGGTGGCGGCCATCAGCGCAGCCGCGACTTCAAGGCATCGAGAAGGCGCGGGGGCAGGCGGCCGTAGAGGCTGGTGCCGACACGCGTGCGACGCATGCGCATTGCGATCCGCGCGACCTGCGTGCGTAGCGAACGGCGCGCGGCGAGCACCGCCGCCGATGGCGCGGGCGGATGCCACGGCATGTAGCCGAGCGCTTCGCGCAATCGCGCGCGCGACAAAGGCGGGCGCGCTTGGCGCGATTGCGCTGCGGCGCGCGCATACAGCGCGAGCGTATCCGCCGCCATCGCCTGCGCCGTGCGTGGCACCATCGCCGACCCTCGCGCCGCCGCGGCCGTCATCGCCGGCGAATGATCGGTGGCCAGCAGCACTCGCACCCGCGCAAGCAGCGCCTCGTCATCGCGCCACTCGGCATCGGTCATGACGAATCCGGCACCGCTCTCGTTGACGCGCTCGGCGAGCGCGCCGATCGGCGGCACGAGCACCGGCATGCCCGCCGCCCAAGCCTCGGAGAGCGTGTAGCTGAACGTCTCCGGTCCCATCGACGGGAACAGCACGAGATCGACACGATACGCATCGAGCAGGCCCGGGAGCGCGGCGGGCCGATAGCGCCCGTGCACGGTGAAGACGCCGTCCTCGCTCTGCCACGGCCCCGGCTCTCGATCCTGGTAGCCGATCAGCACGAAGCGGAGGCGCGCGCGTTGCGCACGCGCCAGCGCGACCAGCCGATCGAGCCGGCGCGCACCCTTGTCGGGACCGACGGCGCCGAGCACGGCAACGACGGCTGCGCCATCGTCGGGCAACGTCAACGGCGGGCGGTCGAGCCCGGCATCGGCGACACGCGCGGCCGCCGCCAGGCCGTGCGCGATCACGTGGGGGCGCCGCCCGAAATACCGCTCGACCATGTCCGCCGCCCATTGCGACGGCGCGACGACGAACGCCGCGCGCGCGACCAGCGCGCGATGCCGCTCGCGCCAGGCGGCGATGTCGACGCTTGCGAATGCGGGCTGCGCCGCAAGGCACGCCGTGCATCGGGCGATGTCGGTCACGCCGCCGCAATACCAGCCCGATGCATCCTGCAGCGTGATGGTCGGGCATGCGAAGTTGAGGTCGTGCGCCGTGTAGCCGAAGGGGATGTCGAGCGTCGTCATCGCCTCGACGAGGCCGTTGCGGCACGCCGAGATGTTGTGGAGGTGCACGACGCCGATGCCGAAGCTCGCGCACAGGCCGCCGACGAAATCCGGCCAGCGCTCGGCCGGGGCGCGCTCCAGCGTGTAGCCGGCGACGCTGCCGTCCGCGCGATGCTCCTCGACCTGCCAGCGGTCGCCGACCGCGACGGCGAGGAAATGGCGGCGCTCGGCGCGCGACGCCTCGATCAGCATCCGCACGTGCGACTCGGTGCCGCCGCCGTGGTGGTGAATCACATGCAGCACGCCGCCGTGCGGCGATGCGAGCACGCCTTCCATCGTCGCCGCCGCCTCGCGCAGCGCGCGCAGCGGGTCGGCTGCGATGAAGCCCTGCACCAGCGCGTCGTAGCCCGGGTGCCGCGCCAGCAACGTCGCCGAATTCTTCGGCACCAGCGCCGCCTTGAAGTCCCGGAACGAGCGGCCGCCGGTATGCGCGACGAATGCGTCGTCGGCGAGGACGTTGCGCCAGCCGTGCGCGGCCGCGCGCAGGCAGAAATCGTTTTCCTCGCCGTAGCCCGCGCCGTAGCCCGGGTCGAAGCCGCCGATGTCGTCGAGCAGCGCGCGGCGCACGTAGAAGCAGAAGCCGACGCCGGTCGGCAGGTCGGGATACGTCGGCACCGCGGCGCGTGCGAATGCTTCCGCCCGCGGCGAGGGATCGGCGCCGTCGGGCCACGCATTGTTCACGCAGAACCGCGGATACGACAGGATCTCGGCGTTGTTCGAGAACGGCGTGATCGTGCCGATCGCGGGATCGGACGCGGCACAGCGCATGAGCGCATCGAGCCAGCCGCGCGACAGGATCGTGTCCGAATTGAGCAGTACGACGTCGCGTCGCGACAGCGCGAAGCCGCGGTTTGCGGTGCCGGTGAAGCCGAGGTTCACCGGGTTCACGAGCAGCGTCACGTGGGGCAGCGCCTGCGCGCGCAGCTCGTCGAAGTACTGGGCGATTCGCGGATCGGGCGATGCGTCGTCGATCAGCGTCACGCGATGGCGGCGATCGGTGTGCGCGAGCACGCTGTCGACACACGTGCGAACGTCGTCCGGCGCGTTGTAGACCGGCACGATGATGTCAATGCTGCCCGTCATGCGCCGGATCGCAACCGCCGCCAGCCGCTGCGCAGCCACAGCCACGGCAACTGCGCCCACCAGCGCAGCGACTGCCGGTAGTCGATGATCCGCTCCTGCGCGGCCAGCGCCGCCTGCGCCTCGCCGAGCGCCGCGCGCGACTCCGCCATTTCGTCGCGCATCCCCGCACCGGCGCGGTCGAGCTCCGCGATCCGCGCCTGGTAACTGGCGTCCTGGCGCTCGAACTGCGCGAGGCGCGCGGCCTGCGCCGCAAGCTCGGCGTCGCGCTCGGCGACGATGCCGTCGCGATATGCGACGAGGCTCTCGAGATGCTTCACATGCGCGGTCCCCGCGTCGAGGGCGCGCATCCGCTCGTCGAGCAACGCGTTGAGACGCTCGAGCGTGTGAAGGTCGCGGTCGGAGAACAGCGAGAGGCCGATCGGGTCGGGCGGAAGGTCGGCGGCGGAACGCGCAGCCAGCACGAGGTAATACATCGGCGGCGGCGGCGCGGCCACGACGACGCCATCGGCCCCGCCCGCCTCGGTGACGAACGCGTCGCTTCCCCCGGCCTCGCGCCACAGCGTCGAGCCGAGCCAGATGCGCTGGCCGTGGAATCGCCGCGCGGCGAAGTGGCGCGCGATGAGCGCGTCGAGCTCCGCGCGATCGTGCTCATGCCGATGGAACGGATTGGCGTAGCCGCGCTTGTCGGAATACTCGACGCGATTGGGTGCGGACAGGATCAGCAGCCCATCCGGCGCCAGCACGCGCGCGAATTCGGCGAGCATCGCCGGCTGGTCGGCGGCCTCGAGGTGCTCGATCGTCTCGAAAGACACGATCGCGCCGAAGCTCGCATCGGCGAACGGCAACGCCGTGACCGACGCCCGGTGAAATGCGAGGTTGGCGACGCCGCGATAGCGCTCGCCGGCGTGCGCGAGCGTGGCGGCATCGATGTCGACGCCGGCGACTTGGGCCGCAGTGCGCGCGAGCAGCACGCTGCCGTAGCCCTCGCCACAGGCGGCGTCGAGCACGCGCCGTCCCGCGATGAAGCGCGACGCGAACGCGTAGCGATGGACGTGCTCGAGCTCGATCTCGCCGGCCACGCCGGGCACGAAGCGCTCGCCGGTGAATTCGAGGGATTCGGACATGGAATGCCGGCCGTCGACGCCGCCGGACCGTCGATTTTACCAAGCCCAGTCAGTGGGACCGACGCGGTCCGGCGTCCTCACCGTGCCCAGTTGCGGCACGCGGACAGGTCGCGCCGCACGCACCCTCTCCCGCGCGACGCCGGCCGGGGAGAGGCTTACATCCTCCACGCATGCGGCAGTCGCACCATCCCGAACTCGCGCGCGTCACCCGTCACGACGAACGTCCGCTCGACATGGTCGAACAGGCGCACGCCCTCGGGATCGAGCGCGTGCGCGCGTAGCGTGTACTTGCCGGGCAGGAGGTCGAGCCGCGGGAATTCGAGCGCGAAGCGGAACGCGTTCGGCCCGGACTTCTGCGGCGCGACTCGGTCCATGTCGGTCGACACGCCGTAAACCGGTGTGCCGTCGGCGCGCACGATGCCGACCAGCACCACCGGCGCGCGTCCGTCGGGCGAATAGACGTCGCCGCGCACGACCAGCGGCGCGCCCTGCGCGATCGATTCGCCGGGTTCGAGGTCGAGCGACTGCACCGCGTAGACGCCGGCCGCCGACGCCGCCTTGCGCGGGATCGGCGCCTTCTGCTGCGCCGATTTCTCCTCGTGCCACGCGAGGTACGCCTGTGTCACCGACGGCGCGTCGCCGTAGCGCACCACCTCGCCGCCCTTGAGCCACAGCGCGTCGCGGCAGAGCTTCTGTATGTGGTACATGCTGTGCGAGCACAGGAGCAGCGTGCCGCCGCCGGCGAGGAAGCCTTCCATCCAGGCGATGCACTTCTTCTGGAACGATTCGTCGCCGACGGCGAGCACCTCGTCGGTGATGAGCACGTCGGGCTCGAGCGCCGTGGCGACCGCGAAGCCGAGCCGCACGACCATGCCCGACGAATAGTTCTTGATCGGATCGCGGATGTGGTCGCCCAGGTCGGCGAAGGCGATGATCGCTTCGCGCTTTTGCGCGATCTCGGCAGGCGCCAACCCAAGCAGCGCGGCCGCGAGATCGATGTTGGCGAGGCCCGAGTACTCGGGATGGAAGCCGGAGCCGAGCTCGAGCAGCGCGCCGACGCGCCCGTTGACGACGACGCTGCCGCGCGTGGGCTTGATGACGCCGGCGACGATCTTGAGCAGCGTCGACTTGCCGGCGCCGTTCTCGCCGATGATGCCGAGCGACGCGCCGGGCGCGAGGTCGAACGAGACGTCGTCGAGCGCGCGGAACACGCTCGCGGCACCGCGCCCGCGCAGCAGGTCATAGACCAGTCGCAGGCGCCCCGCCCTGCTTTCGACTTTCGCGTAGTCCTTGCCGACGTGCGCGAGCGACAGGTGCAGGCTGCGCTGCGCGGAGGCGTCGCGCGCCGGTTCATGCAGTGTCGACGCCTGCGCCGATGCGTGGTTCACACGAAGTCCTCGAAATGCGGCGAGAGGCGCCGGAACACCCATCGCCCGGCGACGAACAGCACGAGGGCGATCGCGAGCGCGAGCGCGTCGCCGGCGGTGAAGGCGAGACGACCGTCGATCAGCGCCTCGCGCATCCGCGCGACCAGCCAGCCGAACGGGTTCGCCGCGAGCCACGGTCGCACGCGCTCCGGCACCGCCGTGATCGGGTAGAGGATCGGCGTCAGGTACATGAACATCATCAGGATCGGATTGAGCACGTGCTCGACGTCGCGGACGAACACCTGCAGCGCGGCGAGCGCGAGCACGAGGCCTATGACGCCGATCATCAGGATCGCCCACAGCGGGATCGCGACGACGAGCCCGGC
>JAICUU010000035.1 GCA_025935675.1 Burkholderiales bacterium | reverse complement strand
TGATGTTGCTGGGCGAGAGCGGCACCGGCAAGGAGCTCCTCGCGCGTGCGCTGCACGAGCTGTCGCGCCGCGACGGGCGCTTCGTCGCGATCAACTGCGCCGCGATTCCCGAGAACCTGCTCGAGAGCGAGCTCTTCGGCTACGAGAAGGGCGCGTTCACCGGCGCCGTCAAGCAGACGCTCGGCCGCATCGAGACGGCCAACGACGGCACGCTGATGCTGGACGAGATCGGCGACCTGCCGATGCCGCTGCAGGCGAAGCTCCTGCGCTTCCTGCAGGAGCGCGTCGTCGAGCGTGTCGGTGGTCGCGCCGAAATTCCCGTCGACGTGCGCATCGTTTGCGCGACGCACCAGGACCTGAAGGCGCTGATCGCCGAAGGGCGTTTCCGCGAGGACCTCTACTACCGTCTCGCCGAGATCGTCGTCGACATCCCGCCGATCCGCGCGCGCCACGGCGACGCGGCGCTCCTCGCGCACGCGTTCGTGCAGCGCTTCGCCAATGAGCAGCGGCGCGGCGCGATGACGCTGCGCCCCGACGCGATCACGGCGATCGAGTCGCATGCGTGGCCGGGCAACGCGCGCGAGCTGGAGAACAGCATCCGCCGCGCGGTGATCATGGCCGACGCCAACCAGATCGGCGCCGCCGACCTCGGCCTGCCGGTGCCGGACGATGCCGATCTCGCCAGCCTGAGCCTGCGCCAGGTGCGCGACGACGCCGAGCGCGCCGCCATCGTCAAGGTATTGGGTCGCGTGAACGGCAACATCGTCAAGGCGTCGGACATCCTGGGCGTCAGCCGGCCGACGCTCTACGACCTCATGCATCGCTTCGGACTGAAATGAGCCGCACGCGCTGCGACTCGCACGAAGGAAAGAAATCCATGCCGACACTCGCCACGTCATCCCGCATCGCCATCGTCGTCGGGCTCGCCGCGCTCGTCGCCGCGTGCTCCAGCGGCGATCCCGACAAGCTGCTCGCCTCGGCGAAGGAATACCTCGCCAAGCACGACACCAAATCGGCGGAGATCCAGCTCAAGAATGCGCTGGAGAAGCAGCCGGATCTCGCCGAGGCGAGGTATCTGCTCGGGCGGACGCTGCTCGACCGGGGTGACGTCGCCGGGGCTGAAAAGGAGCTGCGGCGCGCGCGCGATCTCAAGTATCCGGCCGGCGACGTCGATCCACCGCTGGCGCTGGCATGGTCCCGCCTCGGCCAGTATCAACAGGTCATCGACAAGATGAGCACGGTCCAAGGCGCTACGCCGGCGCTCACGGCAGAGCTCAAGACGGCGATCGGCCAGGCGCAGCTCGGCCTCGGCAAGACCGATCTTGCGAAGGCGTCGTTCGCCGAAGCGCAGGCGAGCGATCCGCGCTACACGCCGGCGCTCATTGGCGAAGCAGTCATCGCCGCGCGAGGTGGCGACGTGGCGGCGGCGACCGCGGCTGCCGACAAGGCGCTGGCGATTGCGCCGGACGACGCCGACGTGCTGCAGCTCAAGGGCGACCTGCTGCTGGCGCAGGGACGCGACGAAGAAGCCGCGGCCACGTTTCGCAAGGTGATTGCGGCCGACGGAAGCCGCCTTAGCGCGTACTGGGCACTCATGTCGACGCTGATCCGCGATGGCAAGGCGGCCGACGCCAGGGCGGTCATGACGTCGCTCAAGGCAGTCGCACCCAAGCACCCGCAGACTTACTACTACGACGCGCTGCTGCTGTCGCAGGAGCGCAAGTTCGGCGAGGCGCGCGACGCGATCCAGCTCTATCTCGCGGGCGCTCCGGACAGCGTGGCCGGGCTCATGCTCGCCGCGACGGTGGACTATGAGCTGCGCGATTACGATCGCGCGGAGGCCGGCGCGCAAAAGGCGCTCGCGCGCTCGCCGGGAAACGACTTCGCGCGGCGAGTGCTGATCGCGACGTACCTGCGAACCGGGCGGCCGGGCAAGGCGATGGATGCGTTGCAACCCATGCTGCCCCGGATCGCCAACAACGCAGCGCTGCAGGGCGTCGCCGGCGAGGTTTACCTGCAGAACGGCGATCCTTCCACCGCCGCAGGCTACTTCGAGCGCGCGGCCGCGCTCAATCCGAAGGGCGTGCCGCCGAAGGCCGGGCTTGCACTCACGCGGCTGGCGCTGGGCGATCCCGCGGGCGGGATGAAGGAGCTCGAATCGGCGGCGGCGATGGATCCGGGCACGCACGCCGACCTGATGCTGGTCGCGGTGGCGTTGCGCCAGCAGCATTGGGACGAAGCGCTTACCGCGCTCGACGCGCTTGAGAAGAAGGATCCCGGCAAGCCGGTGACGGCGAACCTGCGCGGTCTCGCGCTGCTCGGCAAGCGTGACAATGCGGCTGCACGCACGAGCTTCGAGCATGCGTTGTCCCTCGATCCCAGCTACTTCCCGGCCGTGTCGAGCCTTGTCCGGCTCGACGTTGCCGAGAAGAAGGTCACCGACGCGAAAAAGCGGCTCGACGACTACATCGCGAAGCATCCCGGTGATGGCACCGCGCTGATTGCGCAGGCCGAGTTGCTTGCGACCACCGGCGCCAGCAACGACGATGTCGTCGCGGTTCTCAACAAGGCCGTCGCGGCCAATCCGAAACTCGTCCAGGCACGCGTCGCGCTGATCCGCAATTTCCTGCGGATCCACAAGCCGAAGGAAGCGGTGCTCGCGGCGCAGGACGCTTCGAACGCCATCCCGCAGAACGCCGAAATCCTCGACGCGCTCGGACAGTCGCAACAGGCCGCAGGCGACAGCGGTCTGGCGCTGTCGACTTACGCGCGTCTCGCGGAACAGCATCCCGACTCGCCGCTGCCGTGGATGCGCACCGCGATGCTGCAAGCGGCGATGCGCAACGACGCGGCCGCCAGCCAGAGCTTCCGCCGGGCGCTGGCGATCAAGCCCGACCTCCTCGATGCGCAGAAGGGGCTTGTCGGCGTCGAGCTTCGCCAGGATCACACCCGGGAAGCGCTCACCGTCGCGAAGGATGTCCAGCAACAGCGTCCCAAGGAATCGATCGGATACATCATGGAGGGCGAGATCCACGCGGCAAAAAGGGAGTGGCCGAAGGCCATTGCGGCTTACGAGGCGGGTGTCAGGCAATCGGGAACGACGGATGCGGCGGTCAAGCTGTACGGCGCGCACATCGCGGCGGGCCAGTCGGCGGAGGCCGCGAAATTGGCGTCATCGTGGCTGGGCGCGCATGCGCAGGACGACACATTTCGGTTTGCGCTGGCCGAGATTGCCGGCGCGCGCAAGGACTATGTGTCGGCCGCGCGCTACTACCGCGAAATCCTCGACCGGCAGTCGCAGAATCCGCTGGTGCTGAACAACCTTGCGTGGGTCGCCGGGCAGTTGCACGACCCGAAGGCGCTCGAGTACGCGGAGAAGGCGAACCAGCTCGCGCCCAACCGCGCGCCCATCATGGATACGCTCGGCACGCTGCTGGTGGAGAAGGGCGACTCGGCGCGGGGCGTAGAGCTGCTTCGCAAGGCGGTCGACCTCGACCCGGGTCGCGCCGATATCCGGCTCAACCTCGCGCGAGCGCTGATTCGCACGGGGCAGACGGCCGACGCGAAGAAGGAGCTCGACACGCTCGCGGGTCTTGGTGACAAGTTCGCGCAACAGGACGAAGTCGCGCGTTTGCGAAGGGGACTTTGAATGGCTCGTGGAGATCGCGCCGGCGCTGCCGGTGACATGGCGTCGGCCGCACCGGTGACGGTTGGCATGCCCGATGCGGCGACGACGACGGTCGCCGTCGTCGGCTTGGGCTATGTGGGACTGCCGCTCGCCATCGAGTTCGGCAAGCATTTCGACACCATCGGCTTCGACCTGTCCGAATCGAAGATCTCGCACTATCGCCGCGGCGTCGATCCGACGGGCGAGGTGAGCGGCGCCGATTTCGCCGCGTCGAAGAAGCTCGCGGTGGGCAGCGACCCGGCGGCGCTCGCAAAGGCCGACTACATCGTGGTCGCGGTGCCCACCCCCGTCGATGTCGCGCATCAGCCCGATTTTTCGCCGCTGGTCGGCGCGTCGCAGGCGGTGGGCAAGCACCTGAAGCGCGGCGCTACCGTGATCTTCGAGTCGACCGTCTACCCGGGCGCGACCGAGGAAGTTTGCGTGCCGATCATCGAGCAACAGTCCGGCATGCGGTGGAAACGCGATTTCTTCGTCGGCTACTCGCCCGAGCGCATCAATCCCGGCGACAAGGAGCGCACGCTGACGCGGATCACCAAGGTGGTCTCGGGCGACACGCCGGACACCTGCAAGCGCGTCGCTGCCCTCTATTCGACCGTGGTCGCGGCGGGCGTGCACGAGGCCTCGTCGATCAAGGTCGCCGAAGCCGCGAAGGTGATCGAGAACACGCAGCGCGACCTCAACATCGCGCTGATGAACGAGCTCGCCATCATCTTCGACCGCCTCGGCATCGACACCCTCGAAGTGCTGCAGGCGGCGGGCACCAAGTGGAACTTCCTGCCGTTCCGGCCGGGACTCGTCGGCGGGCATTGCATCGGTGTCGACCCGTACTACCTCACGCACAAGGCGGAGATGGTCGGCTACCACCCCGAGGTGATCCTCGCGGGGCGTCGCATCAACGACGGCATGGGCAAGTTCGTCGCCGAGCAGGCGGTCAAGCACCTCGTGCGCAACGGCTGGCAGGTGAAGGCGGCGCCGGTGATCGTGCTTGGCTTGACGTTCAAGGAAGATTGCCCCGATCTGCGAAACTCGCGCGTGATCGATGTCATCCGCGAGCTCGAGAGCTATGGCGCCACCGTGCACGTGCACGATCCCGTCGCAGACCCCGCCGAGGCGCTGCACGAATACGGCATCCGCCTCGTGCCGTGGGACGAGCTTCCCAAGGCCGCGGCGCTGGTCGCGGCGGTCGCCCATCGCGGGCTGAAGACGCGGACGGTCGATGAATACGCGACGAAGCTCGAGCGCAACGGCGTCGTCGTGGACGTGAAATGCCAGTTCGCGGCGGGCGCATTCGCCGCACATCCGGTCACCGTATGGCGCCTGTGACGATGGCGACGACGAGCGCGTTCGATTCGACGTCACGCGCGCTGCGCGAGCGGCCGCGTCGCTGGCTCGTGACCGGCAGCGCGGGCTTCATCGGCTCCCACCTCGTCGAATCGCTGTTGGCACTCGGCCAATCGGTGACGAGCCTCGACAATTTCGCCACCGGGCACCGAGCCAACCTCGACGAGGTCGCGGCGAGCGTCGGCGCAACCGCGTGGCGGCGGCATCGATTCATCGACGGCGACATCCGCGACCTCGCGGCCTGCCGCGACGCGGTGCGTGACGTCGACTTCGTGCTGCACGAGGCGGCGCTGGGCTCGGTACCGCGCTCGATCGACGATCCCATCGCCACCAACGCGAGCAACGTCGACGGCTTCGTGAACCTGATGGTGGCGTCCCGGGATGCTCGCGTGAAACGCTTCGTCTACGCGGCGTCGAGCTCGACGTACGGCGATCACCCGGGCCTGCCGAAAGTCGAGGACGAAATCGGCCGGCCGTTGTCGCCCTATGCCGTGACCAAGCTCGTCAACGAGCTCTACGCCGAGGTGTTCGGCCGCTGCTACGGATTGCCGGCGATCGGGCTGCGCTATTTCAACGTGTTCGGTTCGCGCCAGGATCCGCAGGGCGCGTATGCGGCCGTGATCCCGTGCTGGGTGCGCGCGCTGCTTGAGGGCGAGACGCCGACGATCAACGGCGATGGCGAGACGAGCCGCGATTTCTGCTACGTGGCGAATGTCGTGCAGGCGAACGTGCTCGCGGCGACCGTCGAGGATCCGGCGGCGATCGGGCAGGTCTACAACGTCGCGCTTGGCGGCCGCACGACATTGAACGAGCTGTTCGCGCAGTTGCGCGATTCGCTCGCAGCGCATGTGCCCGAGGTCGCGGCGATCAACGCCGCTTACGGGCCGTTTCGCGACGGCGACGTCCGCCATTCGCAGGCCGACGTTGGCAAGGCGCGCCGCCTCCTCGGCTTCGCACCCTCGCACTCGCTCGCCGAAGGGCTCCAGGCGGCGATGCCCTGGTACGTCAAGCACCTGCGCACGCCGGCGGGCACGAGCGCGCGCGCCGTCGCCGGACGCTAGACCGATGCGGTCGCGGCACACGACCCTTGTCGTTGCCATTGCCGCGGCGTTGGCCAGCATGACGTCCGCGCATGCCCAGTCACAAATCGGGGCGTCCGCCGCCTCGCCGCCTGCGACGATCGCGTCGCTCGAAGACAATGCCGAGAAGGTCGACGTCGTCGCGCTGAGGACACTCGCGACGCATTACGAGAATGGCGAGGGCGTGGCCAAGGACCCGCTGCACGCCTACATGCTCTATTGCAAGGCGGCAAAGGCGGGCGACGCCGAAGCGCAATACGACCTCGGCTGGATGGTGCTGAACGGCCGCGGCGTCGCGCGCAACGACGCCGAGGCCGCGTACTTCCTCTCGATGGCCGCCTCGCAGGGCCATGCGCAGGCCAAGACGCTGCTCGCGTACGCGGGACCGCCGTCGGATGCGCTGCCGGAATGCCTGCGCGACCCTCCGCCGCCGCCGCCTCCACCGCCGCCGCCGCTCGACGACGGCAGCTCGTTCGTCGCGCGCAACGCCGGCGAGGCCCACGTGGCCAAGCTCGTGCGCGAGCTCGCGCCGAAGTTCGACGTGAGCCCGCTGCTCGCGCTGGCCGTGATCCGTGCGGAGTCCAACTTCGATCCGCGTGCGACTTCGCCGAAGAACGCGCAGGGGCTGATGCAGCTCCTGCCGGCGACGTCGCAGCGCTTCAAGGTCCGCAAGCCCTACGACATCGCGCAGAACGTGCGCGGCGGCCTTGCCTATCTGCAGTGGCTGCTCGCGTACTTCGAGGGCAACGTGCCGCTCGTCGCAGCCGCGTACAACGCCGGCGAGAAGACGGTCGATCGCTACGGTGGCGTGCCGCCGTATCCCGAGACGCGCGACTATGTGAAGCGGGTGATGAAGATCTTCGGCCGCGACAGCCATCCCTACGACGCGGGTATCGCCGAGCCGTCGCCACAGTCGGCACGATTCGGCGCCGCGCCGGCGAAATGATGGGCAAGAGGGCGCCCGCGTCGCGCTCAGATGTTCGCCTGTAGTGCCTCCGCAAGGTCGCGGCGTGCCACGCGGCGCGCGGGCCAGATCGCGGCGAGAAGGCTTCCAATGATGCCCACCAGGAAGGCGGTGGCCACCACCCAGGGCACGACGCGGACGTGCGCGGTGTAGCCCAGGTTGGCATTGGGCGGAGGCGGCATCGGAATTCCGATCGCCGAGATCACCAGCGCCAGCGCGACACCCAGCGCGACCCCGATCGTCGCACCGATCACGCCGAGGCATCCAGCCTCCACGATGACGAGCCGGACGACGTCGCGGGTGCGATTGCCGAGTGCGCGCATCGTGCCGAATTCGCCAAGCCGCTCGAACACTGTCATGTTGACGCTGTTGGCGACCGAGAGCAGCACCATTCCCAGGATGATGAGCTGCAGCACGCCGAACTGGTGGTCGTAGAGCGCCACGGTCTTGTCGTAGAAGTCGTTGAGCCGCTTCCACGTCAACACCTCGAATGGCGCGACACCGAAGCGCTTTCGCAACGCGGCGGCGACGTCGTCGGTGTCGGCGGTGTCGCGCAGGGAGACGACAAGCGTATTGGCGCCGGGCGACGCCAGCAGGTCGGTGGCCGCCGCGCGCGTGATCCGGATGGCCCGCGCATCGAAGTCCTTGGAAAAGCTCTGGAAAACGCCGACGACCTCGAGGTCGATCGTGTTCATGCCCGCTTCCGCCGAATTGACGAGCAGCGTGACGCGCCGGCCCGGTGCGAGGCCAAGGGCCGCTGCCACGCCAGCGCCGACCAGGACGCCTTCGCGGTCGCCGTCGCGCAGCTGCCGACCCGCGACGATGCGCATGTAGCTGCCGAGGCGTGCCTCCTTGTCGGGCTCGACGCCCTCGCCGACGATCGCCCAATCCGTGCGGCCGTTATTGAGGAGGCCGGCGAAGGCGACGCGCGCCATCACGTCCTCGACCTGCGGCAGCGCGCCGATGCTGCGCTCGAGTCCGGCGACGTCGTCGATCCTGTACCTTTCCGGCGAGCGCGTGCCCGACTCGTAGTAACCGTTGCGCATCAACTGGAGATGCCCGGTCTGCGAGTGGATCAGCGCCTCGCCGAGCTGCGCATAGATGTCGCGCACGAAGCCGCCGGTCAGGATCAGGCTCGCGACGCCGAATGCGATCGCGGCGAGCGTCATCGTCGTGCGACCGCGATGGCGTGCGACGTTGCGCAGCGCGAGGCGCAGCAGCGGGCCACCCGCGTTCAGGACGCCCGCCATGGCGAGCGTCGCACGCTGCAGGGCGGGAGGGCCGGACCTGTCGCGGGTGGGATCCGGGGCATTCATCGCTGATGCCTCAGCGCGTCGACGATGACGAGCCGCGACGCCTTCCAGGCGGGCCAGGCGCTGGCCGCGAGCGTTGTGGCGACGGCGAGGGCCAACGCTGCCACCGTCATCGCCGGGGTGACGACGATCGCGGCCACGTAGCCATGCGCCATGCCGGGCGGCGCGGGCATCGGAATGCCGATCGCGGACACGACCCCGGCGATCGCGATGCCGAGGAGGATTCCCACCAGGCCCCCCAGCGCACCGAGCAGCGCGCCTTCGACGAGAAATTGCGTCATCACGCGGCGCCGCCGTGTACCAAGCGCCATCGCCGTGCCGATCTCGCCGGTGCGCTCGACGACGGTCATCGTCATCGTGTTGGTGATGCTCAAGACGATGATCGCCGCGATGACGGCGCGCACGACGTCGATCTGCCGACTGAACAGCGCGACGGTCTTGTTGTAGAAATCGGCGAGGGCGTACCAAGGCGTCACCTCGAATCCTTGAGGTGGCAGGCGCCGGCGCAGCTCGGCGACCGTCGCGCCCGTCGCATCGGTGTCGTGGAGCAGCACCACCCAGGCCTGCGCGCCATGGATTCCGGCGAGCGTTTCGGCCGTCGCGAGGGGCATCCGCAGCGCGGTGTCGTCGTAGGCCTTGCTGATTGTCGAGAACGTGCCGCGAACGGTGAGCTCGACGGCATTGATCCCCCCCGAGCGCCGGTTGACGATCGCCGCGATGGTGTCGCCGACCTTGACGCCGAGATTGCTGGCGAGCCCCACGCCGAGCAGTGCGCCATGGGCATCGCCGTCGGCGAGGTGCGATCCGGTGACGATGGCGAAGCCGCCTGCGAACGCCGCTTCCTTGCGCGCGTCGACGCCTTCGCCGACGAACGACACGGTCGTCTCCTCGTGGCTCACCAGCCCCGAGAAATGGAAGCGCGGCGCGACGGCCGTGACGCCCGGAAGCGCGGCGACGCCGTCGATTTCCGCGCCGTTGTCGGGCAACAGGAACGCGAGCGGATCCGCGCGTCCATGCTCATGCCAGCCGGGGCGCGTGACCTGGATGTGACCGAGCTGCGCGTGGATCGTCTGCTCGCGCATGTCGTGGAAAATCCACTCGATGAAGCCGCTGGCGAGGAGCAGGGCGACGATGCCGCCGGCCACCGCGCTGATTGATACCGCCGTCCTACGCGGACGGCGCAGGAGATTGCGGGCGGCGAACGTGACTTCGGCCTGCATCGACGCCGCGAATGTCAGCAACGAGCCGCGGCGCGATGGTCCGCCGGGCGGCGCTGATCCGAGCGCGGAGTCGAGAAATCGCATGCCTGAATTCTCGCCGATGCGGCCCCGTTCGCGCTGTCGGGGGATTTTACAATCGCAACCGGGCGCCCGCCCCCGATGACCGTTCGTCTTCGAATCGACTTTGCAAGCTATTGATAATATTGTAAAAAACAATCCACAGCGGTCGTGGCATACGGGTTGCTAAAGAGTAGCCACCCAGCATCACCCATCGGCAGGAACGGAGAATCAAAATGGCCTTCAAGAAGATCTGCGCAGTCCTCGGAACGGCGGTCGGGCTTGCAGCGGCGGCGCCCGCTTCGGCAGTCATCGTCGGCGGCATCGACTTTGGCGCGCTGGGTGCTACCCAGCATATCGAGTTCGCCGACTTGGCGGAAACGTATGTCAATGCAGTCGGCCAATCGCTCCAAGGCTATGGCTTCATCAACAAGGTCAATGGCGATACGACGTACTGTGCCGACGGCTCCTCCAATTGCGGCCTGTACTACTATTTCCACGACTACACGGTGCAGACCATCGACCTGGTGACGGGCAAGGTAACGTTTACCGGCGGCGTCATCGACATCTATTATTCAGGGAGCCCGGCGCTCAACCTGTTCGGACAGGATTCGCTCGCGAACGTCGCGACGATCACGGGCATGACGCCGTGGGCGCAACTCGTCGGCCATTCATTCTTCGATCCGGTGTTCGCCCCCGTGCCGACGCAAACGCTCAATGGTCTCGGCACGTTGACGGGTGCGACGTTGTCCGAAGCGGGCTTCGGCCTGCTGGATAGCAATCCTGGATTTGGGGACCCCGCGGTCACGCACTATCTCGATGGCAATTCCGAGGGGGACAACCTGGGTGGTTTCGCCGACGTTACGGTAACGACTTCCAGCAACAATTCGGTGCTGAACCCGCATGATACGGCTGGACCGCTGGCGGACTCGTGCCGGCGCGCGCCCGAGGCTGGCGACTGGTGCCTGCAGGGGACGCTGAACGCACGCGGAAGCACGAACCTCGTGCCCGAACCCGCCACGCTGGCGCTGCTCGGAATCGGTCTGCTCGGCGTCGGGTTCGCCCGCCGTCGCCGCACCTGATACGCCTCGCAGGAACTCGAAGGCCCTTCCTCGGAAGGGCCTTTTTGTTTGCGCAGCCGCCGCTGCTTAGCGGATCCCGTACCGCCCCGGCGCGATCGTCTTCTGCGGGTCCAGCGCCGCCTTGATGTCCGCAAGCAGCGTCGCCACCGCCGGATTGCCGTCGAACACCGCCGGCGCGCTCTGCGCGGTCTCGCGGTACGGCGGATAGCCCGACTCGATCATCACGCTCCGAAACGCTGTGTACCACGCGCTCGCGCGCGCGGCCTCGACGGCGTCGTCGCGCCGGTAGAACACGCCGAACAGCACGATCAGCGCGCGCGGGCTCTCGATGAGGATCTCGACGAACACGTCGAAATCGTGCGCCGCGTAAAGCCCACGCGCGAGCTCGAGGCAGCGCTCGACGTCGCTTCCCGTGAACGGCACCACCGGGCCGATCCAGATGAAGCCGCAGCCGTCGCGCGGCGGATCGACGTCGCCCGAAGGCTTCTGCGCGTGCGACTTGAAATACACCTGCTTGACGAAGTCGTCGGTGGGGATCCCGCGGAAGAGGTTGGCGGCGGGCGCGATGGATTCCAGGAACGCTGGCGACTTGCCCATCAGGCGCGCACCGAACCGCGCAATGGAGAACGCCATGCGCCCGATCCAGTCATTGCGCGCCACAACCCCGAATGACCAGAGCCGGCCGTAAGGACGCAGCGCGCGGCGCAGCGCACGGCGCTGCCGGCGCACCTCACGGGGTGTGCCGTAAAGGCCACACCCGAATGTCCACGGGCTCACGCCATGCTCGCGCCGCCATGCCGCCAGCGCTTCGTCGCTGAGCCGGTGCTTGCCATCGCTCAGGTGCCACGGGAACTGCGATGCGATGCAGAGCATCGCAAAGTCGTTGGCGACATGCGGGCGCGCGCGCAGCGTGCCGTCGAACACCAGGCCCCGCAGGCGATCGATCATCGCAGGCAAGCGATCGGAATTCGCCGTCCATTCGAACACGACGAGGTCGAACGCGCCCGGCGCCGGCATCAGCCAGATGCCGGCCTTGACGACGATGCCGAGGTTCGACTGCACGAAGAGGCCGTCAAGATACGGGCCGACGCCCCATTTATAGAGATTCCACACGCGGTTGGGCGTGTCGGTGAGATTGCCGGTGCGCACCAGGGAACCGTCTGCCAGCACGACTTCCATGCCACACAGCGCACCGAAATGGTCGGCGTACGGCGTGAGCCCGCGGCCCTTGTCGAGCGCGTTGCCCAGCACGCTCGCTGATGCCGTGCTGCCGGCACAGTCGCACCACAGCGACGGCGCATGCCGCTTGAGGTGGTCGTCGAGCTCGCGGTAGGTGACGCCCGGCTCGATCAGCGCGTAGCCCAGCACCGGGTCGACGACGTCGATGCGCTTCATGCGCTCGAGCAGCATCGTGATGCCGCCCGGATAAGACGCCGAGCGCTCACCGTACCCCCAGTTGCGGCCCGTGCTCACCGGGTAGACCTTGATGCCGTGCTTTCGCGCCAGCGCGACGATTGCCTGCACCTCGGCCGTTGAGCGGGGATAGACGAGGCAGTCGGGAATCTGGCGATACGGAATCGACGTGCGCGTGTCGGCCTCGACCGCGGACGGATCGACGACGAGCCCGTCGCGCCCGACGATCGCCGTGAGCTCGGCGACAATCGAGGTGCCAATGACGGAAGAGATGTTTTCGTCCATCTGATGTCGGCTCAGGCGTGCGCCGGCGCCCGGCGTGCGTGCCAGTATTCCAGAACGGTGTCGAGATAGGAGGCGATTGGCGGCGGCCGCAGGTTTTCGCGTGCGAAGAATGCCGCGGTCTGCGCATTCGCGAAGCGCTGGTCTTCCGCGAGGTAGTCGAGGAAATGCGGCAGCGACGCGAGCGCGCGTCCGGCGCTGCCGGGCACGACGGCGCCGCCCACGCGCGCGAACAGCCGGACCATCGATCGCGGCACGTGGCGCGGCGGACCGATCGCCTCGCCATGCGCGGCGAGGAATGCGCGCACCCGCTCGCCCACCTCGTCGAGCGGCATCGCGCCACCGGGACCCGCGCACAGGTGGAGGATGCGGCCCGTCGCATCGGCGCGCGTCATCGACGTCGCGATCGCCCGCGCGACGTAGTCGCTCGGCACGAGGTCGAGGCGAACGTCGCCGAAGGCAGGCACGATGCCGCGCGTACGTGCGCCGGCGATGAATCGTGCGAGGTGGTAGAAGACCTGGAAATGGATGACGCGACCGTCGCGCGAGTCGCCGACGACCATGCTCGGGCGGTGAACCGTGATCGGCAACCCCTCGCGGCTCGCTGCGAGCGCCATCGCCTCGGCTTCGGCCTTCGCCTGCTCATAAGTGTTGTGATAGCCGGCGACGTCGTCGAGGGGCGCCTCGGGAACGACGCCTGAACGTCTTCCCGCGACGCCGACGGTGGACAGGTATTCCATCTTCGGCGGCGGCCGGTGCGCGGCGCACGCACGCGCGAATTCGAGCCCGTGCGCGACGCCATCGATCGCGCTGCGCCGCGCGGCGTCGAGTGGCTGGTTGAGCTTGACGACGCCCGCGGCGTGGACGATGTGGGTGACGCGCTCGACGAGGCTCGCGTGGTCGGCGGGCGCGAGACCGAGACTCGTCTCGGCGACGTCGCCGCGCACGGCCGCGACCCGCGCTTCGTGGTCGCGACGCATCCGTCCGGCGGCGAAGTCGAGGCACGCCCGACGCCGCGTCGCGAGCGCGTCCGCCGAGCCGGCGCGCAGCAGCAGGACGATTTCGGTGTCCGCAGCCTCGACGAGATACGGGAGCAGCGCGCTTCCCACGACGCCGCTGCCGCCGGTCAGCAGCACCACGCGAGAACCGGTCATGGCATTGCCTCGGGGCTGCCGGCGCTCATGGCGCGTCGCGATACAGCCGATCGATGACGTCCGCGTAGCGCGCCTCGATGACGGCGCGGCGCAGCTTGAGCGACGACGTGAGCTCGTCGTTGTCGATGGTCAATGGCCCCGGCAGCACCTCGAAGCGCGCGATCCGCTGGTGGTGCGCGAGCGTCGAGCCCGCCGCCGCGAGATCGGCCGCGATGCGCGCGCGCGCGATCGGGCTGCCACCCTTGGCATCGACGACGATGAGCGCCGCGGGAGATGCCCGATGGCGCCCGACGACGACGAACTGGTCGATGTAATCGATGCGGCGATACGCGGCCTCGACTTCCGCGGGCTCGATCCAGCGGCCGGTCGACAGCTTGAACGCGTCGGCGCGGCGACCCGACAGGTACAGGTAGCCGTCGTCGTCGAAACGGCCCGTGTCGCCGGTGCGATAGTAGCCATCGGGACCGATCCCGGACGCGGCGCGATCCTGGCCGAGATAACCGTCGAAGAGTCCCGCGCCCCGCACCTCGATTTCGCCTTCTTCGCCGATGCGCACGTCGTTGCCCGGCATCGGCTGGCCCACCGAGCCGTGGCGCGCGCGTCCGGGGCGATTCGCGGCCACCGGCACCGTGTCCTCGCTGACGCCGTACGCTTCGAGGATGGGCAGCCCGATCGCCTCGAAGCGATCGAGCAGCCAGAGAGGCATCGGCGCCGAGCCGCTGATCATGTAGCGGATGCTGCCGCCCATGACCTCGCGGATGCGGCGCAGCACGAGCGCCTCCGCGGCGCGATGACGGATCGTCTTGAGTGTGCCACGCGGCCCGCCGCCGCGCCGCGCCCGTGCAATGCGCGCGCCGGTGGCGATGCCCCAGCGCGCGAGCCGACGCTGCCCCGCCGGCGCGGCGTCGATGCGCTCGGCGATGCCGCGATCGAGTTTTTCGTAGAACCTCGGTACGCCGATGAAGATGTGCGGCTGGATTTCCGCGACGCGCGCCATGATCTCGCGCGGATCGTCGACGAACCACGTCGTCGCGCCGCGCGCGCAGGCGCAGAGATTGACCATCCGCTGGAACAGGCCCGACATCGGCAACCACGAGACGAGCCGGCTTTCCTCGCCGATGTCCGCGAACACGTCGAGCAGCGCCTCCACGGCCACGCGAAGGCGCCGATGCGTGTGCGGGATGGCCTTCGGCGCCCCCGTCGTCCCCGAGGTGTGGATAATCGTCGCGACGTCGTCCGGCCGCGAGTCGTCCCACCTATCGTCGCCTGTTACGGCATTTCGCAATGCGTGCCACGCGACGGCGTTGCGCGATGTACGGCTCGCGGCGTCGTCGAGCAGTACGATCCGACGCATGCGCCTCTGGCGAGCTGCGTCGACCTTGGCGAGGAGGCGCGCGTCACCCGCGATGAGCGTGGTGATTCCTGCGCCGTCGATCAGCGCGCCGACACGCGCGTCGAGGTCGTGAGGATCCAGGCCGACGACGACGCCGCGCGCGGCGAGCGTCGCGAGATGCAGGCATTCCCAGTGCGCTGTGTTGGGCGCAATGATGCCGACGCGCTCACCCGGCGCGAGGCCGTCGGCCTTGAGCGCGTGCGCGGTCGCGGCTACGACGCTTTCGACCGCCTTCCAGCTCATCGCGCTCCACGAGCCGTTGGCCTCGCGCGAGCGATAGGCGACTGCGTCGGGCGCGCATTCGACACGCGCCCGCAGGAAACCGGGCACCGTATTGCGCAGCCGCGCCGCGGCGCCTGCCGATTCCGCGAGCGCAACCATGTGTCGGCTAGTGCCCGGCCGCCGGCGGGTCGTATGCGCCGCGCGGCAACGTGATGCGAAGATCATTGGCCCCGAGTCCGAGCCAGCGCAGGCTGCGCGTCACCGCGCGGCCGGGGCCTACCCGATTGCGGATCATGCGATCGACGAGCGGCGCCATCACGGCCCAGTAGCGCCGGCTCGCCTTGCCGCTGCGGATCAGGTCGGCAAACTCCGGGGCGTACGGGTTGTACCCGAAGTGGCGCAGGTCGGAGTACATGAGCAGCCAGTTGATCGGGTAGTTGCTGTGGATGGGGCTTGCATGCCGCGCGTTGGCCGCGTAGCCCTGCGCGACCACGCGCCGCATGATGTCGTGCTGGTCGTAGCGCCAGGCGTGAAAAGGCGCGATGTATCTCGGCAATGGCGTAGCGGAGCGCCGCGATGCCGCGTTCCAGAAGCGCGCGAGGTCCGATTCGCCGAATTCTTCGGCGCCGCGCAGCGCCGGCGGCGTCCAGTCGACCTTCTCGATGAAGGCGCGCGGAAACTCGTACTCCATGCGCGTCGGATCCGGCTGCCCGGGCGAATAGCCGGCGACCACCAGCGGAATGCCCATGTCGGACGCGGTACGCAGCGCGTCGCCCTCGAAGAGCGGCGCATAGACGTACGACACCGTATACACGGCGCCGCGCGCCTCCTGGTTGCGCAGCAGGTGGCGGAACAGCGTTCGATAGAACGCATCGGGAGGACGGTAGACGAGGTGATCGACCGCCAGGCGCGCGATCGTGCGGCGGATGTTCGACCACGCGACCGGCGGGATGTCGACGTCGGTGGTGAACGCGAGAACGTGCAACCGGTAATCGACGACGAGCCGGTGGAGCAGGTAGAGGCTGTCCTTGCCGCCGCTCAGGCAGACCAGCGCGTCATAGCGCGCGCCGGTGCCGCGCATGGTCGCGAGGGTTTGCTCGAGGTCGGTTTCGTAGCGGACGCGCGCAGATTCGGCGCGCACGGAGGCCTCGGGGTCCGGCCGGCGACACGACGCGCAAACGCCGCTGGCGTCGAGATCGGCGCCGGGAACCGAAGCCGGCAGCAGGCAGCGCTTACAGCGCCGCATGCCGCGGTTGTCGCCACGGTTGCCGCGTCATGTTCCCGCCGTGCGCTCGCGCAGGCGACCCAGCACGCCCATCTCCTCGGCGGGCGGAAAGCCGTACGGGAACAGCGATCGCGTCGCGCCGGACTGGCCGTGCTTGCCGGCGTGGCGCTGCAGGCCCTCGGCGATCGTCGCGAAGGGAACGCACAGCAGCACCGCCGGCGCCTTTACGCGCTTGTTCATCCGCTCCTCGCCGATCGGCTCGAATCCCAGCGCCTTGCGGTAGAACTCGACGTGCCGCGGATTGACCTCGATGACCGCGTGCGTGAATTCGCGGATGACCGACGCGTACAGGTACGCGACATGGAAAAGGCCGGCGAGCACCGGCTTGCTCGCCACGGTACGGTCGACCGCGAGGCGCGTGAACTCGCACAGCCGCGCGCCCTTGCGGCGCAGCGCGTCGAGCTCGTCCCGATAGAGCTCGTCGGCCGACAGGCCCTTCGCCGAGTCGAGCCGGACGCTGACGGTGCCGACCAGCAGCCCCTCGTCGTACGCGATGAACGTCGACAGCCGCGGATCGACACGCATCGGCGTCGTCTGGTAGCCGCGCGTCGCATAGCGGCGATCGACGAGGACTTCGGCATTGCGCCGGCCGCCCGCATGGCGCGCGACACGGATCTTGAAGCCGCCCTGGATGTCGGGAGCATTCTCGAGCCGCTGCAGGTCGGGCGTGTTGAGCGTCAGCCCATGGAAGCGCAGCGCGCGGTGATCGACGACCGTTTCGCCGGTGCGTGTGGGGGGCGCGGCGGGATGATCGGGCGCTGCCGATGTGGCTCGTCGGGGCGCGGGGGGCGCCGTCTTCGCGGCGACTTTCGCCGGACCGGTGCGCGTCCGCGTGGCCGGACCCGCCGACGTGCGCCTGGCCGGCGTTGTGGCCGCAATCTTCGATCGCGAGGTCTTGCCGACGCCGATGCGGCGGAGCACGTTGCGCAGCGACGTCTTCATTCGAGGCGCTTCAGGTAGTCCTTGGTGAAGATGCGATCCGGAAGATCGCGCAGCTTCATGTCGCTGTATTGCAGCGTCGAGCGCTCGTCGGCGTGCAGCGCATCGTGCATGACGATCCGCATCGGCCGCACCGCGCCCGCCGCGCGCTGGAAGTCCTCGTAGCGCGCGCTCTTGAGGAGGCGGTCGGAGAGCGCGTAGAACTCGGCCTTGATCGGCCACGCGTTGTCCTTGCGTACCCAGTAGACGACGCGATGATAGGTGACGCCGCGCTCGCGCGCGACGAGCTCCAGCACGTAGGCCGGCTTGCCGTCGATCTCCTCGGTGCGCAGGATCCTCGCGTCGTAATCGCCCGCGAAGTTGGCGCGGGCCAGATCGCCGTTGGCGACCTGGCCGGTGAGGCGCTGCGACAACGACAACCGCACCGGTTGCGACACGCTCGGCAGGAATACCCAGAGGTCGCGACCCTTCATCAGCAGGATCTGGCCCCGCTCGGCGGCGGGCTCGGTTACCATTACCACCGTGTTCTCGTTGCCCTTCGACAACACGCGGTACTTGCGCAGCGTGACTGCGTCGCCGTCGCCGCTGGATTCGATGGTGACGGAGGCCTCGAAGCCGGCAGCGGGAAAGCGCACCTCGTCGGCCTTCAGCACGAGGGCGGTCGCGTCGGCGTCGGGGGGCGCGCCGGGTGAATCGGCTGCGATGATCCGGTCGGCCGGGATCAACAGCATTCCGGCAATGGCCAGCATCGCGGCCCGGCGACCGGGCTCGATGGTCGATCTCATGACGCGCCCAATGATAAGCCGAATGACCCCGCGGGTGTAACGGACGCCGATGGCCGAAGCCGATCCCCTCATTCGTGTCGATCGCGTGTCCAAGCACTACCGCCTCGGCAAGCAGTCCGTGGCGGCCCTGACCGACGTCAGCCTCGACATCGACGAGGGGGTGTTCCTCGCGATCGCCGGTCCCTCGGGCAGCGGCAAGTCGACTCTGCTCAACCTGATCGGCTGCATCGACACGCCGAGCAAGGGTCGCATCGTCATCGACGGCGTCGACACCAGCGGCCGCTCGCCCGACGCGCTCGCCGACCTGCGTGCGCACGCCATCGGCTTCATCTTCCAGACCTTCAACCTGTTCCCGGTGCTGTCGGCGCAGGAGAACGTCGAGTATCCGCTGCTGCAGCGCGCGGACGTCGACGCCGGCGAGCGGCGGCGGCGCGTCGCCGAGGTGCTCGAGCGCGTGCATCTCGCCTCGCATGCGCGCCATCGCCCGAACGAGCTCTCGGGTGGCCAGCGCCAGCGCGTGGCGATCGCGCGCGCGCTGGTCACGCGGCCGCGGATCATCCTGGCCGACGAGCCGACGGCCAACCTCGACAGCAAGACCGGGGAAGGCATACTCGCGCTGATGAAGGACATCAACCGCGACCAGGGCACGACGTTCGTGTTCTCGACGCACGACAAGAAGGTGATCGCCAAGGCCGACCGGCTGGTGCGGATCGCCGACGGCCGCATTCACAAGCTCGGCGTGCGCTCGGCGCTGTCGTGGGTCGTGGTGCGCGCGCAGGATCAACCCAGCACGACGACCCGCCGCCGGAGGGCATCACGATGACCCGATCGATCCCGTGGCCGATGCAGCAGGTCGCCGCAGTCGCGGCGCTCACCGCCATCGTCGTGTGCGGCGATGCCGGTGCCGCCGAGCCGGCGTCGCGCGACACGCTGTTCGGCGCACCGCCCGCCGACGCGGCCAAGGACGCGGCGCCGTCGTCGAAGGACGCGCTATTCGGCGCTCCGCCGGCCGATGCGAGCTCGAAGGACGCGCTGTTCGGCACGCCGGAAGGCCAAGGCATCCGCTTCTCGGGCTTCCTCGACGGCCTCGCCGCGTTCAGCTACGACGAACCGGCGCACTGGTCGCGCGCGGTGGCGCGCCTCGAGCTCGCGGCGCAAGGCAGCCTCGCGCCCGGCGTGCGCTGGAAGCTTTCCGGTCGCGTCGATGCCGACCCCGTGTACTGGGGCTCGAACTTCTACCCGAATTCGGTCAAGAGCGACCAGCGCCTCGACTTCTTCTACCGCGAGAACTACCTCGATTTCTCGGCGGGTGGCTGGGACTTCCGCGTCGGCGCGCAGCAGATCGTCTGGGGCGAGGTCGTCGGCCTCTATTTCGCAGACGTGGTGTCCGCGCGCGACATGCGCGAGTTCCTGTTGCCGAGCTTCGACATCATGCGCATCCCGCAGGGCGCGGTGCGCGCGGAGCACACCTGGGGGGACAGCCACCTCGAGCTCATCTGGATTCCGGTACCGGCGTTCGACGACATCGGCAAGCCCGGCTCCGACTTCTACCCGGTGCCGCTCGACCTGCCGGCGGGCGAGGACGTGACGCATCTCTTCGCCGATCCGACGCGTCCCAAGCGCTCGCTGTCCAACAGCAACTATGGCGTGCGCGCCAACACGCTGATCAATGGCTGGGACCTGTCGGCGTTCTATTACCGCAGTTACAGCACGTCGCCGACGTTCTACCGCGTGCCGGGCAGCGGCGGCGATCCGTACCGCTTCGAGCCCGCCTACGACCGCATCTCGCAGGTAGGCGCCACGGTGAGCCAGGATCTCGGTCCGGCGGTGCTGCGCGGCGAGGCGGTGTATACGCACGGCCGCTCGTTCGCGCTGTCCGATCTCACCGTCTACCCGAGCACCGTCGAGCGGCCGACGTTCGACTACATCGTCGGCCTCGAGTGGGCGCTGCCGCACGACACGCGGCTCAACGTGCAGGGCTTCCAGCGCATGTACACCGGCGGCGGTGGCGACGGCATCGCGTTCGCCAACGAGGGCTTCGGCGCGACCGTGCTCCTGTCCACCAAGCTGACGCCGAGGCTCGAGCCCGAGGTCCTGTGGGTCCGCAATTTCCACGACGGCGGGCAGATGGTGCGGCCGCGCGTCAACTGGACAGCGGCGCGCAACCTCACCGTGTCGTTCGGCGTCGACATCTTCTCGGGGCCGCGCGACACGTTCTTCGGCCGCTACGGCGACCGCGATCGCGTCTACACCGAAGCGCGCTACGCCTTCTGACGCCTCGCCGCGTCACT
>JAICUU010000095.1 GCA_025935675.1 Burkholderiales bacterium | reverse complement strand
GCTACGGTTCGACGCGCACGTCGGCGACCCGCCCGCCGCACGCGGCGACGAGATCGGCGGGCCGGATCGCGAACGTCGCGTTGGGCATGCCGCCGGCCGCGTGCACGCGATCGAAGCGCATCAGGTCCGCGTCGACCAGCGTCGTCGACGCGTTGGCGTGCGCGAGCGGCGGCACCCCGCCGATCGCGTAGCCGGTGTGCGCGCGCACGAACGCGGCGTCGGCCTTGCCGATCGGCGCGCCGACCAGCGCCGCGACCTTGCGCTCGTCCACGCGGTTGACGCCGCTCGCGATGACGAGCACCGCACCCTCGGCGCCGCGGCGGAACACGAGCGACTTGGCGATCTCGGCGACCGTGCAACCGAGCGCCGCGGCGGCCTCGGCCGACGTGCGCGCGGTGACCGCGTGCTCGACGACCTCGCAGGCAACCCCGCGCGCGTCGAGCGCATCCTGCACGCGCTGGGCGGCGGGCGACAGCGTCGCGGGCGCGCTCAAGGCGTCACGCCGCGACGCACGGGACGGCCCTTCGGATTTTGTTCCCGCTCACGGCAGCACTTCGAGCTTCGCGTCGTCGACCCACAGCGTGCCGGATCCCTGCAGCATCGCGCTGACCTCGACGACGCTCGTGCCGGGCGGGATGGCGAGACGCACGCGCGCCTGCGTCCAGTCCTTGGTGCCGGCGAGCGCTGGCTCGAGGAACACCACGCGATCGGTCGCCCCGTGCGCCGTCGTCGCGATCGACAGGACCGCGCCCGGACCGGCCGCCTTGTCGATCCTGAGCCAGGCGCTCCACTCGATCGTGCGGCCGGTGAGGCCCGCCGGCGGCAGCGCCTGCGTGATCATCCCCCACGGCTCGTCGCCGACGCGCGTGATGCGAAGGCTCGCCGTGCCCGCGTGATGGACGCCGGTGTCGATGGCGAACGCGTACGCGCGCGGATTCGAGTGCACCGACGCCGTCCAGCCCGGAAATCCCGGCGGTGCGGCGTCCGGCGCCTCGAAGCCCGGATTGACGAGCGTGACCGCAGTCGCGGCAGCAGCGGGCGCGGCGCTCGCTTGCGGCATGTCGGCGAGCGCCGAGGTCGTGCAGCACGCGACGGCGAGCGTGGCAACTGCGCCGCGGATGCGCATCGCCGCGTCAGCCGCCATCGGTGATCGCGCCCTTGCTGGCGGTCGACACGATCCGCGTGTACTTGCCGAGCACGCCACGCGTGTAGCGCGGCGCCGGCGCCTTCCACGCGGCGCGGCGGCGCGCGATCTCGGCGTCTTCGACGTTGAGTTGCAAGAGACGCTTGTCGGCGTCGATCGTGATCGAGTCGCCGTCGTGCACCAGCGCGATGAGGCCGCCCGCCTGCGCTTCCGGCGCGACGTGCCCGACCACCATCCCCCACGTGCCGCCGGAGAAGCGGCCGTCGGTGATGAGGCCGACCGACTCGCCGAGGCCCTGCCCGATCAACGCCGACGTCGGCGCGAGCATCTCCTGCATGCCCGGTCCGCCGCGCGGCCCCTCGTAGCGGATGACGATCACGTCGCCCGCCTTGATCGATTTGGCGAGGATCGCCTCCATGCACGCGGGCTCGCTGTCGAATACCCGCGCGGGCCCGGTGATCGACGGCTTCTTGAGCCCGGTGATCTTGGCGACGCAGCCTTCGGTGGCGAGATTGCCGCGCAGGATCGCCAAATGGCCGTGCGCGTACATCGGCGAATCGAACGGCCTGATGACATCCTGGCCGGCGCGCGGCTCGACCGGCACGCTTGCGAGCTCCTCGCCGAGACGACGGCCGGTGATCGTCATGCACTCGCCGTCCACGAGGCCCTTGTCGAGCAGCATCCGCAGCACCTGCGGCACGCCGCCCGCGGCGTGGAAGTCGGTGGCGACGTAGCGGCCGGACGGCTTCAGGTCGCACAGCACCGGCACGCGCCGGCGCACGCGCTCGAAGTCGTCGATCGACCACTCGACCTCGGCGGCGGAGGCGATCGCGAGGTAGTGCAGCACGGCGTTGGTCGAGCCGCCGGTCGCCATCACCAGCGCGATCGCGTTCTCGATCGACGCGCGCGTGACGATGTCGCGCGGCTTCAAGTCGCGCTCGATCGCCGCGAGCAGCACGCGCGCGGAGTCCGCCGCCGAGTCGGCCTTCTCGGCGTCGGGCGAGGCCATCTGCGAGCTGCC
Source organism: Burkholderiales bacterium (assembly GCA_025935675.1). GTDB lineage: Bacteria > Pseudomonadota > Gammaproteobacteria > Burkholderiales > Casimicrobiaceae > VBCG01. The sequence goes on along the minus strand of JAICUU010000095.1, from coordinate 10,639 downwards.
GAGGAGGCTCATGCCGAGCGCCTCGAACGACGAGCTCATCGTGTTGGCCGTGTACATTCCGCCGCAGGCGCCCACACTCGGGCAAGCGTTGCGCTCGATGCCGTCGTAGTCCTCCTTCGACATCGTGCCGGCGACGTACGCGCCGACTGCCTCGAACGGCGACACGATCGTCAGCGCCTGGCCTTTCCAGTGGCCCGGCTTGATCGTGCCCGCGTAAACGTAGATGCCCGGTACGTTGACGCGCGCGAGCGCCATCATGCCGCCCGGCATGTTCTTGTCGCAGCCCCCGACCACCAGCGCGCCGTCCATCAACTGGCCGTTGACCGCGGTCTCGATCGCGTCGGCGATCACCTCGCGCGACACGAGCGAGTACTTCATGCCCTCGGTGCCCATGCCGATGCCGTCGGTGACGGTCGGCACGCCGAACACCTGCGGCATCGCGCCGCCCTTGCGCAGCGCATCCATGGCGCGATCGACGAGCGGCTGGATGCCGGCGTTGCACGGGTTCATCGTGCTGTGGCCGTTGGCGACGCCGACGATCGGCTTGTCGAAGTCGCCGTCGCCGAAGCCCACGGCGCGCAACATCGCGCGATTGGGCGAGCGGGCGACGCCGGCGGTGATGGTCCGTGAGCGGCGGTTGTTGGGCACGACGGAAATCCTGGCGAGGGAAACGACCGAAAGGCGGCGGGCCGGCGACGGGCGCGCGGGCTACGCGTGCGGCGATTCGCGCGCCGACGATAGCACCGGCGTCGGCGTGAGACAACACAGGATCGCGCCGCCGGCGATCAACGCGAAGCCCGCGGCGTGGAACGGGAAGAGACGCTCGCCGATCAGGATCGTCGCGAACAGCGCCGCGAATACCGGCACGAGGTGCGTGAATATGCCGCCCTGCACGGGGCCGACGCGCGCGAGCCCGTAGCCGTAGAGAAGCATCGCGACGAGCGTGGGCAGCGCGCCGAGGTAGAAGATGCCGATGACCGTGCCCCACGACGGCCGTGGCCAGCCGTGCACGGCGACGTCGACGCCGAGCACCGGCATCGTCAGCACGAGACCGATCGCGCCCGCGGTGAAGCAGAACGCCGGGAACGACAGCGCCGGCGACGACGCCTCGCGGATGCCGAGGCGTACCGTGTACACCGCCCAGATGAACATGCCGGCCAGCACGATGAGATCGCTGCGCGACAGCTCGAGCCGCGCGAGCGCGCGCAGGTCGCCGTGCACGGCGATCAGGAGCACGCCGACGACCGACAGCGCGACGCCGATCGCCTCGAACGAGCGCGGCGCGCGGCGCTGCAGCAGCGCGACGATCGCGACGATCAGCACGGGGATCGCCGAGTTGAGGAGGCCCATGTTGATCGCGGTGGTGCCGGCGAGACCTGTGTAGACGAGCGCGTTCTGCGGCGCGAAGCCGATCACGGCGAAGAGCGCGTAGTCGCGCGGGTCCTCGCGCAGCGCCTTGACGATCGCCGCGCGCTCGTGCCACACGAACGGCGCGAGGATGACGATCACCACCAGCCAGCGCAGCCATGCGAGCCACGTCGGCGAGATGCCGTCGAGCAGCATCCGCGCGACGACGGCGTTGCTGCCCCACAGCGCCGACGTGACGACGAGCGCGATGAACGCGAGCGTGCGCGAGGAAAGGCGATGGAGACCGAGCGGGCGCGCGATGGCGGCCGCGAGGCGTTGGGCGTGCAAGGCGAAGGCGGTGGGCATGGCTGGTCAGGTGGGCGGCGCCGGAGCCGCCCGGCACACACCGCGACAGCACGCATTTTGCGCTGCGCAATCCATACCGTCCAATACATTACTTGGCGGATCATGATACCCTGAAGGTATCGATGGACCTGCGCCACCTCCGCTATTTCACGGCGGTCGCCGAGACGCTCAACGTCGGCCGCGCTGCCGCCGTGCTGCACATCGCGCAGCCGCCGTTGTCGCGGGCGATCCGCGCGCTGGAGGAGGAGCTCGGCGCCGAGCTCTTCATTCGCGTGCCGCGCGGCGTCCAGCTCACCGCGGTGGGCGCGGCGCTGTTGCCCGAGGCGCGGCGCCTGTTGCGCGACGCCGAGGCGCTGCAGGAGGGCGCGCGCCACCTGGCCGAAGGCGACGTCGGCACGTTGACGATCGGCTTCATCAGCACGGCGATCTTCGGCGTGCTGCCGCAGATCATCCGCAGCTTCCGCCGCGCGCGCCCGGGCATCACGCTCAACCTGCGCGAGACGACGTCGGACCAGGTGCCGGCGGCGATCCGAGCGGGCGAGCTCGATGTCGGCTTCATCGTTCCCGGCCCGACCGACCCCGCGGTCCGCTATACCCCGCTCACGTGGGAGCCGCTCGTCGCCGCGCTGCCGGCGCAGCGGCGCTGGCCGGCACGCGTTTCGCTTGGTGATCTCGCGGAGGAAGCCTTCCTGCTGTTCCCGCGCGACGCGGGCGCGTCGATGTACGACGTCATCGTCGGGTTCTGCCGGCGCGAAGGTTTCACGCCCCGGATCGAGCAGGAGGCGATCCAGATGCAGACAATCGTGAGCCTCGTCGCCGCGGGCATGGGCGTGTCGCTGGTGCCGGCGTCGTTGCGGCGGATGCGCCGCGTGGGTGTGGTATATCGAGCGCTGGCGCAGAAAAGCCCGGCCGTCGAGATCGGCCTCGCGCAACGGGCCGGCGACGAGCCGCCGCTCGTGCGCGCGTTCGTCGCCGAGGCGCGCGCCCGCGCCCGCAAGCACACATGATCGTCACCCATCCCGGCTTCGACCCGGTCGCCCTCGCCTTCGGCCCGTTCACGATCGCCGGGATGACGCTCGGCCCATTCGCGATCCGCTGGTACGGGATCATGTACATCGTCGCGTTCGTGCTGGTCATCGTGCTCGGCAAGAAGCGCGCACGAGAGAACATGCTGACCGGCTGGCGCGCCGTCGACGTCGACGACATGCTCTATTTCGGCGTGTTCGGCGTGATCCTCGGCGGGCGGCTGGGCTACGTGCTGTTCTACAAGCCGATGTACTACCTCGCGCATCCGCTCGAGATCTTCGCGGTGTGGCAGGGCGGCATGAGCTTCCATGGCGGCTTCATCGGCGTGCTCGTCGCGATGTGGTTCTTCGCGCGGGGACGCCGCAAGCGCTGGCTCGACGTGATGGACTTCGTCGCGCCGCTGTGCCCGCTCGGCCTCGCCGCGGGACGCATCGGCAACTTCATCAACGCCGAGCTGTGGGGACGGCCCACCAACGGCTCGTGGGGGATGGTCTTCCCCAACGTCGACAACCTGCCGCGCCATCCGTCCGAGCTCTACGAGTTCGCGCTCGAGGGCATCGTGCTCTTCATCCTCCTGTGGACGTTCTCGAAGCGTCCCCGTCCGATGGGCGCGGTATCGGGACTCTTCCTGGTCGGATACGGCGTGGCGCGCTTCATCTGCGAGTACGCGCGCGAGCCCGACGATTTCCTCGGCTACCTCGCGCTCGGCCTGACGATGGGACAGTGGCTGTCGCTGCCGATGATCGTCGCCGGGGTGATCATGATGGCGTGGGCGTACCGGCGCGCCGGGCGCGCGCAGCCGACGCTGCTCGACCGGCTCAAGTGACGCGCAGTGCCGTTGACGTGCAATTCATAGGCGACTACACGATCGACGGTGCGATCTGCGACCGGCTGATCGAGCTGCACCGCGCCTGCGACCGCAAGGGCCTCGTCAGGCGCGGATCGATCGGCCGCGGCGGCGACGCGGTCGTCGACACCGACAAGAAGGACTCGTTCGACGTCACGGTGTCGATGATCCCGGACGACCTGCACGAGCAATACGGCGTGCCGGCGTACTACGCCGCGTTGCAGCGCTGCCTCGAGCGCTACCTCGCCGCGCACCCGATCCTCGCGCGGGTGGGGCGCTTCGGCGTCACCGAATCGCCGGCGATCCAGCACTACCGGCCGGGCGGCGGCTTCAAGATGGAGCACTTCGAGCGCACGAGCTTCGCCACGTCGACGCGCATGCTCGTGTGGATGACGTTCCTCAACGACGTCGACGGCGGCGGCACGCGCTTCGTCTACCAGGACACGACCGTCGACGCGCGTCGCGGCCGCACGCTGATCTGGCCTCCGGATTTCACGCACACTCACGTGGGCGTGGTCTCGCCGCACGACCACAAGTACATCATCACCGGGTGGATGAACTACTTTGCGCCCGCGGCCTGATCGTCATTCCCGCGGAAGCGGGAATCCAGTCGTGACGGAGCCATGGGTGCCCGGAGCCTCGATGCGGCGCCAAGGCTGGATCCCCGCATTCGCGGGGATGACATGCGGTCAGCCGATGCGGCGCCAAGGCTGGATCCCCGCATTCGCGGGGATGACATGCCGTCAGCCGATGCGGCGGGAGCGGCCCTCGATCACGCGGTTGCCCGGCATCGAGCGCACGTAGCCCTCGTTGGTGTTGATCGGCAGCAGCAAAAGCACCACCGCCAGCGCGTCGGAAATCACGCCCGGCATGATCAGCAACAGGCCCGCCAGCACTTTGCGGCCGCTGTCGACGAGGCCGCGGAACAGCGGCTCGTCGCCGCGCAGCACGGCGACGGTTCGCGCGCGGAACGCGCTGCGCTCGGCGCGCAGCAGCGTGAAGCCCGCGAGCGTCGACGCCATCAGCCACGCCCAGAGCGGCACGCCCGACCAGCGCGCGAGGTACACGCTCGCGTACAGGTCGAGCAAGGGGAAAGCGACTAGAATGGCGAACACCAGAAAACGCATGACGACTCCTTGACGGCCGCGGCGATCCTGATCCTGACGACGCTGCCGGACCGCGTGCGCGCCGAGGAGATCGCGTCGGCACTGGTCCGCGAGCGGCTTGCGGCCTGTGTCGCGATCGGCGCGGCGACACGCTCAATTTATCACTGGCGGGGCAAAGTCGAAACCGCCGACGAGGTCACGCTGACCGTCAAGACGCGCCGCGACCTCTACACCGCGGTCGAGGCGGCGCTGCGTGCCGCGCATCCTTATGAACTTCCCGAGATCCTCGCCGTCCCTGTCATCGATGGTTACGCTCCCTATATCGGCTGGATTGCCGCGGAAACCAAGCCCGCGGACTGACGGCGCCGCGCGAAGACGACGGGCGTCGGCAGGCGCGTGGTGGACGGTCGCCACCCTGGCGCTTGCGCCGCTGCCCGTCATCGCGGTCGACCTCCTGCCGCCCCACGAGGCGTTCGCGCTCTCGGCGCGCGCACTCGACGCTTCGACGCTCGAAGCCCGCTTCAACGTCGTCGACGGCTACTACCTCTACCGCGACAAGCTCAAGTTCAACGTGTCGGCGCCCACCGTCGTTGGCGTGAAGCCCGAGTTGCCGGCCGGCAAGATGAAGCACGACGAATTCTTCGGCGATTCGGAGACCTACCGTGGCCTGGTCGTCGTCCGCCTGCCGCTCGCCGCGGCCGAGGCCGGCCGCACGCTCACGCTCGTCACCGAATCGCAGGGCTGCGCGGACGCGGGCGTCTGCTATCCGCCACAACGCCAGACGCTCGAGGTCAGCGTGCCGGCCAAAGGCGGCCCGGGCCCGTTCGCGATGGCTTCGGAAGGGCGGCCTGCATGGCTGAAGTGAGCGCACGCATCCCTGCCAGTCGACGCCGGTGGATCGTCACGCTCGGCGTCATCGCCGCAGCTGCGCTGCTGGGCGTCGTTGCCGGCAAGCTCGCGATGCGGGCGGTGTTCGGGCCTGCGACGAGCTCCGCGCTCGACGGCAAAGCCGTGTACGCGCTGTCGATGCCCGATCTCGACGGCAAGCCCCAAGCCTTCGACCAATGGCGCGGCAAGGTGCTGGTCGTCAATTTCTGGGCGACCTGGTGCGCGCCCTGCCGGGAAGAGATGCCCGCATTGGTCGCCGCGCAGACCCGCTATGGCGGCAAAGGGCTGCAAGTTGTCGGCATCGGCATCGATGATGCCGCCAAAATGCGGCAATTCGCCAAGAGCCTGACGCTGAACTATCCGGCGCTCGACGGCGGATTCGGCGCGCTCGAGCTGTCGAAATCCTTCGGCAACACGGCGATGGCGCTGCCGTTCACCCTCGTGATCGACCGCAAGGGCGCCATCGTGCGCCGCCAGCTCGGCCCGATGGATGAGCGATATCTAGCGTCGATCGCATCGCAACTCCTCTGATTCCTCCCGCAACGTATGGCATAATGCGCGATCCCTTCGCTCATGATCGCGCATGGCCCGATCACCTGAACCGGCCGCGCAGGCGCGACGTCGCAAATCGGCGACAGTCGCGATCCTCGTGCTCCACGGTCCCAACCTCAATCTCCTCGGCACACGCGAGCCCGGCATCTACGGCGCCGACACGCTCGCGTCGATCAACGCGCGGCTCGTCGCGCGGGCGAAAGCCCGTGGCGTTGTGCTCGCCACTTTCCAGAGCAATCACGAAGGCGCGCTGATCGACCGCGTGCACGCCGCGGGCCGCGAGGGTGTGCGCTACATCGTGATCAATCCTGCCGGCTTCACGCACACGAGCGTCGCGTTGCGCGACGCGATCGCCGGCGTCGCGGTCCCGTTCCTCGAGGTGCACCTGTCGAACGTGCACGCACGCGAGGCGTTTCGCCACCATTCGTTCTTCTCGGACAAGGCCGTCGGCACGATCGTCGGCCTGGGCGCGCGCGGCTACGAGGTGGCCGTCGATTTCGCGCTCGATCGCCTGGAGTCCTGACCATGGACTTGCGCAAGCTGAAGACGCTGATCGACCTCGTCGAATCGTCCGGCATCGCCGAGCTCGAGATCGAGGAGGGCGAGGAGCGCGTGCGCATCACGCGCGCGACGCCGGCCGCCGCCGTGCCGGCACCGATGCAGGCGCCCATGGCGCCGACGATCGTGCACGCAGCACCCGCGGCCCCCTCGAGCGAATCGGTGCCCGGCGCCGAGGCGCCCGCATCACTCGCGCCGCAGGGCAACATCGTCAAGAGCCCGATGGTCGGCACGTTCTACCGCTCGGCCGCGCCCGGCGGCAAGGCCTTCGTCGAGGTCGGCGACGCCGTCAAGGAAGGCGATCCGCTGTGCATCGTCGAGGCGATGAAGCTGATGAACGAGATCGAGTCGGACAAGGCGGGCGTCATCAAGGCGATCCTGTGCGAGAACGGCCAGCCGGTGGAGTTCGGCCAGCCGCTGTTCGTCATCGGCTGACGCCGTCGCCTGCGCATTTCCCTTGGCAACTCGCAAATCCGGCGCGCTTTTCGACAAGGTTCTGATCGCCAACCGAGGCGAGATCGCGCTGCGCATCCAGCGCGCGTGCCGCGAGCTTGGCATCAAGACCGTCGTCGTCCATTCCGAGGCCGACCGCGACGCCAAGTACGTGCGGCTCGCCGACGAGTCGGTGTGCATCGGCCCGCCGCCGTCGTCGCAGAGCTACCTCAATATCCCGGCGATTATCGCCGCGGCCGAGGTCACCGACGCGCAGGCGATCCACCCGGGCTATGGCTTCCTGTCCGAGAACGCCGACTTCGCCGAGAAGGTCGAGAAGTCGGGCTTCGTCTTCATCGGTCCGCGCGCCGACACGATCCGGCTGATGGGCGACAAGGTGAGCGCCAAGGCGGCGATGTTGAAGAGCGGCGTGCCGTGCGTGCCCGGCACCGAAGGCGCGCTGTCCGAGGATCCCAAGGCCATCCTCAAGTCGGCGCGCGACATAGGCTACCCGGTGATCATCAAGGCGGCCGGCGGGGGCGGCGGGCGCGGCATGCGCGTCGTGCACACCGAGGCCGCGCTCCTGTCGGCCGTGAGCCTGACGCGCTCCGAGGCGCAGGCGGCGTTCGGCAACCCCACCGTCTACATGGAGAAGTTCCTCGTCAACCCGCGGCACATCGAGATCCAGGTGCTCGCGGACTCGTTCAAGAACGCGGTGTGGCTCGGCGAGCGCGACTGCTCGATGCAGCGACGTCACCAGAAGATCATCGAGGAAGCGCCGGCGCCCGGCATCAACCCGCGCGTGCTGACGCGCATCGGCGACCGCTGCGCCGAGGCCTGCCGCAAGATGGGCTACCGCGGCGCCGGCACGTTCGAGTTCCTCTACGAAGAAGACGAGTTCTACTTCATCGAGATGAACACGCGCATCCAGGTCGAGCATCCGGTGACCGAGCTCATCACCGGCATCGACCTCGTGCAGCAGCAGATCCGCATCGCCGCCGGCGAGCGCCTCGCGATCCGCCAGCGCGACATCGTCAAGCGCGGCCACGCGATCGAATGCCGGATCAACGCCGAGGACCCCTACACGTTCGTGCCGTCGCCGGGACGCATCACGTCGTACCACGCGCCGGGAGGCCCCGGCATCCGCATCGACTCGCACATCTACCAGAACTATTTCGTGCCGCCGAACTACGACTCGATGATCGGCAAGGTGATCGCGTACGGCGACAGCCGCCAGCACGCGATCGCGCGGATGCGCATCGCGCTGTCGGAGATGGTGCTCGAGGGCATCAAAACCAACATCCCGCTGCACCAGGAGCTCCTCGCCGACGACTCGTTCCTGCGCGGCGGCACGTCGATCCATTTCCTCGAGGAGCGGCTCGCCAAGCGCGGCAAGACGTGAGCGCGCGCGGGGCGCGCGCATCACCCGACGCCGCGTGGCTCGTCGTTCGCTTCGACACCGATGCCGAGGCGGCCGAGCGATGGTCCGACGCGCTGCTCGAGGCCGGCGCGCTGTCGGTCGACCTGTCGGATCCGCAAGCCGGCACTCCCGCCGAAGCGCCGGTTTACGGCGAGCCCGGCGAGCCCGTGGCGACGTGGCCGCTCGCGCGGATCGACGCGATGTTCGATGCCGCGCATGACGTCGATGCCGCGTTGCACGAAGCCTCATTTGCGCTCGACCTCCCGCTGCCGAGTGCCGAGCGCCGCCCGCTCGCGGCGCGCGACTGGGTGCGCGAAACGCAATCGCAGTTCGCCCCGATCCGCATCGATCGAAGCCTCTGGATCGTGCCGTCGTGGTGCGAGCCCGTCGATCCCTCGGCGATCAGCCTGACGCTCGACCCGGGGCTTGCGTTCGGCACGGGATCGCATCCGACGACGCGCCTCTGCCTCGAGTGGCTGCTCGACGCGGCGGTCGATGGCCAGCGCGTGCTCGATTACGGCTGCGGCTCGGGCATCCTCGCGATCGCCGCGGCGAAGCTCGGCGCCGCCCGCGTCGACGGCGTCGACGTCGACCCGCAGGCGATCCGCGCGAGCGCCGACAATGCGCGAACCAACGGGGTCGCGGCACGTTTCTGCGCGCCCAACGAGCTTTCCGCCGAGGCCGTCGATATCGTGGTCTCCAACATCCTCGCCAATCCGCTGATCCTGCTCGCGCCCGCGCTCGCGGCACGCGTGCGCGACGGCGGGCGCATCGCACTTGCCGGCATCCTCGTGCCGCAGGCCCCGGGCGTGCAAGACGCCTACGCGCCGTGGTTTACACTCGCGCCGTGGCGCGAGCATGACGGCTGGGTGCTGCTGGCCGGAATGCGGCGCGCGCGCGAATGAGGTCGACATCGCCCCGCACGGCGCGACGCTGATGAGCGAAGAAAAGTACACGCGCTGCCCGGCGTGCAGGACGGTATTCCGCGTCACCGACGCGCAACTCGCGCTGCGCGGCGGCATGGTGCGCTGCGGGCATTGCCAGTCGATCTTCGACGGCAACGCCGAGCGCATCTCGCTCGCGCCGCAGCCCGTCCCCGACGATGTGATGGACGAGGCGATGCAGGGGCCGCCCACCGTGACGCTGCGCAGCTCGCGGGCGCTGACGCCGGTGGCGCCCGACGAGGGACAGGCGCGTGCGGCCGGAGCGCCCGCGCCTGCGCCGCCGCCCGACCCGGCGACGCGCGAGGCCGCGACGACGGTGCGCGGCGCGTCGTCCGTCATTTCCACCGGTCGCAGCGCGACGCTCACCACGCGGCGCGGCGCCTCGACCGAGGCGCCGATCTCGCGGGCGCCGCCGATGTCCGACACCCGCGCACGCGAAGTCACGCGCCGCGAAGCCGAGCCGGACATCGACTACGAGAACCGCTTCGCGTGGGACAAACCGCGCGCGCGCGGCCCGCGCCGCACGTGGCCCTATGCGGTCGGGATTCCGCTGCTGCTCGTGCTGCTCGTCGGCCAGACGATCTATCACTTCCGCGATTCGATCGCCGCGCACTGGCCGGGCACGCGGCCGGCGCTCGCGTCGATGTGCAGCGTCGCCGGATGCAAGGTGCGGCCGCTGCGCGACGTCGCCGCGCTGTCGATCGACGCGTCCGACCTGCAGCTCGACCCCGCGCACAGGGGACTGCTCATCCTGACGGCGACGGTGCGCAATCGCGCCGCGTATGCGATCGCGTATCCCTACCTCGAGCTGACGCTCACGGACTCGCAGGATCAGGTGGTCGTGCGCCGCGCGTTCGCGCCGAACGAGTACATGGGCGGCACGACCGACGTCAACGCCGGCTTGCCCGGCAATGGCGAGGCGCCGCTCAAGCTCTTCATCGACGCCAGTGCCACGCAGCAGGCGGGTTACCGGCTCTACCTGTTCTACCCCTGATCGGCACCATCGCGGTGCGCGCCCGCGCACCCCGCAGCCGGCAAATCAACGGGTTGCCGGGACCCCGCCCATCACCGACGATCACGGTTGCCGCTAGGCACCATATTGGCGCACACTCGCATGCGCGCTGCACGGTTCTGGTGCCATGCGCGGGGCCGC